>NZ_VFUI01000005.1:0-353676 GCF_006440535.1 Mesorhizobium sp. B2-5-13
CCTACTCCCCTACTCCCCTACTCCCTCCCTCCGGGCAGCCTCCCGCAGGTCAGTGATCACCACGCGCCGGTCCTGCCGCCGCCAGGCGAGGTGGATGGAAACCATGCGCCCGAACCATGGCATGTCGCGGAACAGGATCGAGGGCGGCGCGGCGGATGTGCGCGGCCACCTCGCCACCTTGCCGCTGATCAAGGCCGGCATGATGGACATTGCCGCGATCGTGCCGCTCAACCCCTATCCGGGGTTTGGGCCGAAACGCTGAGGCTGACGGCCGCGACAACCGAGGCCGTCAGCCAGGCGCGACAAAGCGCCTTGCATGTCATCAAGGCACGCGGCAGGCTGGTGCTGCCGCTTGCCGAGGTCAGACGAGCCTTCGCGCTGGCGGCGATAAATCGCAATCGATGAAGGTGCAAAATTGCATTCGACTGATTATCTCGGCCGCCTGTTCGGCCTCGAGGGCAAGCATGCCTTCATCACCGGCGCCAGCCGCGGCCTGGGCCTGGCCTTCGCGGAAGCGCTTGCGAGCGCGGGCGCTCGCGTCACGATCGGCGGCCGGAAAGCCGACGATCTGAAAACGGCCGCAGACAGGCTGCGCGCCGCGGGCCATTCGATCGCTGAAGCGGTGATCGACGTGACCGACACGAAGTCGGTCGACAGCGCGATCGCGGCGGCGGAAACCGGCACCGCACCGATCGACATCCTGGTCAACAATGCCGGCATCCAGCGACGGGCGCCGCTGGAGACCTTTAGCGACGCCGACTGGGACGCGCTGATGGCCACCAACCTGGACGGCGTGTTCAAGGTGAGCCGGGCCGTCGTAAAGGGCATGATCGCCCGCCAAAGGGGGGCGATCATCAATGTCTCCTCGGTGCAGAGCGTGCTCGCGCGCCCCTCGATCGCGCCTTACGCGGCGAGCAAAGGCGCCATCACCATGCTGACCAAATCGATGGCCGGCGAATGGGGCCAGCACGGCGTGCGCGTCAACGCCATCGCGCCGGGCTATTTCATGACCGAGCTCAACTCCGCGCTGGTCGCCGACGAGACATTCTCCGCCTGGCTGACCGGCCGCACACCGATGCGGCGCTGGGGCGAAGTGAGGGAACTCGCGGGGGCCGCCGTATTCCTGGCATCCGACGCCGCCAGCTTCGTGAGCGGACAGACGCTGCTGGTGGATGGCGGGATCACCAGCGTCCTGTAGGCGGCACGCCGTCACCAAACAGTCACACTAAATCGGGCATGCCATGCTAGAAACGCGCTTGGCCGCCCCCGCGACCCCGACCGCATCAGAGACCGGCGAAGCCGCCATGAACATCGCCCTCCCCTCCGAAGGCACTGACCTGTCGCCTTATCTGCCCGATGAACACGGGCTGTTCTTCATCTATCACTTTACCACCGAGGGTGTGCGTACCAGGGATGCCGCCGCCGCGCACTGGACATGGCGCAGCTACCAGCTTTCCGACATGCGCGCCCGTCACGAGATCGGCGCCGATCAGGCGTTGCCGGCGCCGGTGCGCGAAGCCTTCCTGAGCGCCAGCCATGGCTGCCACATCGATCTCGAGGATGACTGGCTCTATGGCGATCTGCCGGACTTGCGCCATGACTATTCGGCGGAAGCCGGCGGACTTGGTCATTTCCGCTTTGCTCTCAACGATACGATGCTGGTCGGCGCCCGCAAACAACCGCTGCAATCGGTCGACAACATCCGCAAGGCGATCGAGAACGGATCGCGCAAATTCCGCTCTCCGGCCGAGCTGATCGAGGCTGTCGTCGGCCAGTCGTTCGACGGAATGGCCGCCGAACTCGCGACACTCAGCGACAGTCTCGACGGCATCGAGGACCGTATCGTCTGCGACGCATGGCACAATGAGCGGCAAGCGCTGGTCGATGCACGCCGGCACCTGGTGGTCATCCATCGGCAGATGGCGACGCTGACCAATCTGTTTCGCCATCTCGACCATTCGCACCGCAACGACCTGCCGGATTCGATCAACGACATGGCGGCGCGGCTGTCGCACCGCGCCCAGACGTTGCACTATGATGGCGAGCAGCTGCAGGCGCGCACGCGGCTGCTGCAGGACGAGCTGATGGCCAAGCTGACGACGCAGTCGAACCGGCTGCTCTATGTGCTGTCGGTGATGACGGCGGTGCTGTTGCCGATGACCATCATCTCGGGCCTGTTCGGCATGAATGTCGGCGGCTTGCCGCTGGTCAACACCCCATTGGGCTTTTGGGTGGTCACGGCCGTATCGCTACTGATCGCGGGCGTGACCTATCTTTTCGTCAGGCGGCTCGGACAGATGTAGCCCGACGCGCCGTCGCCAGCATGGACCATGAATAGATCGCAAGCGCCGTCCAGATCAGGGCAAAGGCGATGGCCTGCGTGGTGCCGAACGGCTCGTCGAAGATCAGCACGGCGATCAGAAACACCATGGTTGGCGCGATGTACTGCATGAGGCCGATGGTCGATAGGCGCAGCAGCTTGGCGCCGAAGGCGAACAGCAGCAGCGGGACGGCGGTCACCGGCCCGCAGCCGATGAGCAGCGCGGTGTCGGTGCCACTGCCGGAGACGAAATGATCCTGTCCGGTGGCGACCAGGAAGATGATGTAGCCCAACGCCGGCACCGACAGCAAAAGCACTTCGACCAGGAAACCCTGGCTGGGACCGATCGGCAGGGTCTTGCGGAAGAAGCCGTAGGCGGCGAAGGAAAACGCCAATGCCAGCGACACCCAGGGCAGCTTGCCGCCCTCGATTGTCAGCACGCCAACGGCAACCGCAGCAAGCGCCACCGCCGCGATCTGCAGCCGATTGAGGCGCTCACCGAGCAGCAACGCGCCGACGACGACGCTGACCAGCGGGTTTATGTAATAGCCCAGCGCGGTCTCGACGGTGCGATCGACGGCGATCGCCCAGACATAGATGCCCCAGTTGACCGAGATCAGCGCCGCCGTCAGCGCCGCCATGGCGATGGTGCGGGGCGAACGGATTGCCGCCTTGAAGTCCGCCGTGCGGCCGGCCCAGATCAGGACCGCAGCGGCAATCGGCACCGACCAGACGATGCGATGTGCAATCACCTCGGCAAGCGGCAGATGCGCCACCGCCTTCATGTAGAAGGGCAGCAACCCCCACAAGAGATAAGCGCCCAGCGCCAGCAAGAAGCCGCGGCGGGCTTTTGAATCTGCATCGGGGGTAATTGCTTCAGCGGCCATGGCCTAACGCTATGGCCCAGTAACCTTGGCAAGACCATCGCAAAGTTCTGATGGATCAATGGACTTTCGCTGATGGTTCAAACTTACTCCGCCGCCACCAGCCCCGCCATCTCGCGGTTCTTCATCAGCTTGTAGATGATTGAATCCATCAGCGCCTGAAACGAGGCATCGATGATATTTTCGGAAACGCCGACCGTCCACCAGCGGGCACCGGTGCCGTCATGCGATTCGATGAGCACGCGAGTGATGGCCTCGGTGCCGCCATTGAGGATACGCACCTTGAAGTCGGCGAGTTCGAGATCGGCGATCTCGTTCTGGTATCTGCCGAGATCCTTGCGCAGCGCGATGTCGAGCGCGTTGACAGGGCCATGGCCCTCGGCCACCGACATCTTCTCCTCGCCTTCGACCAGCACCTTGACCACCGCTTCCGACACGGTCTTCAACTGGCCATTGGCATCGAACCGGCGCTCGATCATGCAGCGGAACGAGGTGACGTGGAAGAACTCGGGCAGGCCATGTAGCATCTTGCGCGCCAGGAGCTCGAAGGAGGCGTCGGCGCCCTCATAGGCATAGCCCGACGCTTCACGCTCCTTGACCACGGATATCAGGGCATCGAGCCGATGATCGTCCTTCGGGACATCGATTCCGCGCCGCTTCAACTCGGCGAGGAAATTGGCCTTGCCACCCTGGTCGGAGACCATGACGCGGCGTCGGTTGCCGACCGATTCCGGCGGCACGTGCTCATAGGTCGCCGGCTCCTTGGCCAGTGCGGAAGCATGGATGCCAGCCTTGGTGGCGAAGGCGGACGAGCCGACATAGGGTGCCTGCGCTTCCGGGGCGCGGTTCAGCAATTCGTCGAAGGCGCGGGACAGCCTGGAGATGCCGGTCAGCGCTTCAGCTGAAATTCCAGTCTCGAAGCGGTCGGCGAAAGCCGGTTTCAACGCCAGTGTCGGCACGATCGAGATCAGATTGGCATTGCCGCAACGTTCGCCGATGCCGTTCAGCGTACCCTGCACCTGGCGCACGCCGGCCTCGACGGCGGCAAGGGAATTGGCCACCGCCTGGCCGGTGTCGTCATGGGCGTGGATACCGAGATGCTCGCCCGGAATGCCCGCGGCGATGACCTTTTCAACGATTAGCCGCACTTCCGAGGGCTGCGTGCCGCCATTCGTGTCGCAAAGCACAATCCAGCGCGCGCCCGCATCATAGGCGGTCTTGGCGCAGGCCAGCGCATAATCGGGATTGGCCTTGAAGCCGTCGAAGAAATGCTCGCAGTCGACCATCGCTTCCTTGGTCGAAGCGCCCGCCGCTTCGACCGAGGCCTTGATGGATCCCAGGTTCTCCTCGTTGGTGCAGCCGAGCGCCACGCGGACATGATAGTCCCAGCTCTTGGCGACGAAGCAGATGGCGTCCGACTTCGATTGAACGAGTGCCGCCAGCCCCGGATCGTTGGAGGCCGATACCCCTACGCGCTTGGTCATGCCGAAGGCGACGAACTTTGCGCGTGCGGTGCGCTTTTCCCGGAAGAAGGCCGTGTCGGTCGGATTGGCGCCGGGATAACCCCCTTCGACATAGTCGAAGCCGAACTCGTCAAGCAATTTTGCAATCGCGATCTTGTCCTCGACCGAAAAGTCGATGCCCGGCGTTTGCTGGCCATCGCGGAGCGTGGTGTCGAAGAGATAGAGACGCTCGCGGGGCATGGTCATTTGCCTGCAAACTTGTCCGTCGCGCGGATCAGTCGGTCGAGGATGCCCGGCTCCGAATAGGCATGGCCGGCGCCTTCGATCAGATGAAAGTCGGCCTTGGGCCACGCCTTGTGCAGCGCCCAGGCGTAGCGCGCCGGGCACGGCATATCGTAACGGCCATGGACGATGGTGCCGGGGATGTCCTTGAGCTTCCCGGCATCGCGCAGCAACTGCCCCTCCTCCAGCCAACCGGCGTGGACGAAATAATGGTTCTCGATGCGGGCGAAGGTGACGGCGTAGTCATCCTGGCCAAACGGACCGCTGGTTTCAGGCTCCGGCAGCAGGGTGATCGTCTCGCCTTCCCACAGGCTCCAGGCGCGGGCGGCCTCTATCTGAGCCTTGCGATCGGACCCGACCAGCCGCTTGCGGTAGGCACCCATCATGTCGCTGCGCTCGGCCTCCGGGATCGGCGCCAGGAAGCGCTCCCATTTGTCTGGGAACATCTCTGAGACGCCGAACTGATAGTACCATTCGAGCTCCGCGCGGGTTAGCGTATAGATGCCGCGCACCACCAGTTCGCTGACGCGATCAGGGTGTGTCTCGGCATAGGCGAGCCCCAGCGTCGAGCCCCAGGAGCCGCCAAACACCAGCCATTTATCGAAGCCGGCCATTTCGCGCAGGCGTTCGATGTCGGCAACGAGATGCCAGGTCGTGTTGACCTCCAGCGAGGCGTTCGGCGTCGACTTTCCACAGCCGCGCTGATCGAACAGGATGACATCGTAAAGCTTGGGGTCGAACAGCCGCCGGTGTTTTGGCGAGATGGTGCCGCCCGGCCCGCCATGCAGGAACACGGCCGGCTTGGCGCCTTTGGTGCCTGACCGCTCCCAATAAACCCTATGGCCATCACCGACGTCGAGCATCCCCGAGTCGAACGGTTCGATTTCCGAATAGAGGGTGCGCAAGCTCATAGTTTCAGGCCCTGTTGCGGCCAATTGGCCGTTTCGTGATCAGGATGTTGGAAGGAGATGATCTGCTCCTGCCGCGCGTAATAGTCGGGATCATCGTGGACAGGCTGATCGAAGATCGTCTCCACCCAAGGCAGCCTTGCCGCGTAGTTGACCTGAATCCGCGGCGCCAGATCCGAGCGGTCGTCGAAGGCGCCGATGGCGATCTCGAGCCCGCCGGGCTGGCGATAGGTCAGCGGCGTGCCGCAACGGGCGCAGAATCCGCGATCGATGTTGACCGAAGACTGGAAATAACTTGGTTCTTCATGGGTCCATTCGACGCCGTCCTTGGGCACCGTCACCAAGGCGCCGAAGAAGGAGCCGAACTGTTTCTGGCACATGCGGCAATGGCAGATGGACGCGCGTCCAAGCGCCCCCTTGATGCGGAAGCGCACGGCGCCGCATTGGCACCCGCCGGTTCGGACGGTCTCGGTCATGGTCTTTCCTCCGGCGGCCATTGGTCGGTGTCGTGGTCGGGATGTTGATAGGAGACGAGTTCGGCGAGATAGGGGGCCGAGCCAATATCCGCCATCGTATCCTCGCCCGGCAATCGCGGAATGGAATCCACATAGGGCAGTTTTGCTTCCGTGCCCCATTGAATGGTCGGCGCGATACCAGCCGGATCGTCGAAGGCCGCGATCGCCAGCGCCATGCCGTCGGGCGCCTCGAAGGTCAGCGGCGTGCCGCAGTCGGCGCAGAAGCCGCGCCAGGCGGCATTGGAGGAACGGAAACGCTTGGGCTCGCCGCGCGTCCAGTCGACCTTGGCGCCCCGCACCGAGACCAGCGGCAGGTAGAAATTGCCGCTCGCCTTCTGGCACATGCGGCAGTGGCAGACCGAGGCGTCGCCAAGCGCGCCTTCGACGCGGAAGCGCACCGCGCCGCACTGGCAGCCGCCGGTGTAGACCGGCCGGTTGTCGAGGCTCATCGGTTTTCACTCCGGATCATGACAGACCGCCTCGACATTGTTGCCGTCGGGATCGAAGACGAAGGCGCCGTAGTAGTTGGGGTGATAGTGCGGACGCAGGCCCGGCCCGCCATTGTCCCTGCCGCCAGCTGCAAGGGCGGCGGCATGGAAGGCGTTGACCTCGGCGCGGCTGCGCGCTGTGAATGCGACGTGCTGGTGATCCCGGGGCTTTTCCCTTGCCGCGCTCAGCCAGAACACCGGCCGGTCGCGGCCATAACCGCCGACCTTGGTGTCGCCGGTATATTCCTGCGGCACCATGTAAAGCAGCGAGGCGCCCAATGGCGCCATCGCCTTGTCGTAGAAGGCCTTGGAGGCATCGAAATCGGAAACGGCGATGCCAAGATGATCGATCATGGAACGAGCTCCTCCGTTTCTGGTTGGCTTGTCGGCATCACAGCATCGGCCAAACCGGCCCCGATCACGATGTGCTGGCAGACATTGTCGATATCGCGGATGACGTCGTCATTCCAGAAGCGCAGGATGGTCCAGCTCAGCGCTTCAAGCTTCGCGGCACGCGCCGCATCCATCTCCGAGGCTTTGGCCGTTGCATGTTGGGAGCCGTCAATCTCGACGATCAGTTTTCTGGTCGGGCAAGCAAAGTCGACGATGTAGCCAGCGATCGGCATCTGGCGCCTGAAAGCCAGCCCCATAAGGCGATGTGCACGTATCTCATTCCAAAGTTCGAGTTCGGCATCGGTCATTGCCTTGCGCATCTTGCGCGCATTGCCACGATTAAGGGGAGATACGAGATGATGGGTCTCCATTCCCGCCATTAGCCTCACCGCTTGATCTCCCACGTCGTCACGCGCTCGCCGGTGACCGGGTCCTTGCCGTCCTTCAACTGTACACCTTGCGCCAGAAGTTCATCGCGCACGCGGTCGGCCTCTGTCCAATTTTTCGCAGCGATAAGCGTCAGGCGCTCGGCAATCGCTTTGGCGACCACGGTGTCGTCCACCTTGGTCGCGCCAGTATCGAAGCCAAGGAAGGTGAGCGCGGTCTTCAATGCGACGGCGGCGGCGTTGTCGCCGCTACCGTCAAAGTCGGTCGCCTCGCCGGCAAGCTGGGTGAGTCGCTGGAAGGCCGCGTAGGTCGCAAGATCATCCGACAGCGCCTCCACGACTTCAACCGGCAACTGACTTCCCGCGGCCGGCGCCAGATCCGCCGCGCGTTTCCATTTGCGCAGCGTGTTTTCCGCCTCCTCCAGCTTGCGCACGGAAAAGTCGATCGGTTCGCGGTAATGCGTCATCAGCATCGCCAGCCGCAGCACATCGCCGGGCCATTTGCGACCACCAAAAGTGTCGGTCTCCAGCAACTCGTGGATCGAGTAGAAATTGCCGAGGCTCTTCGACATCTTCTGGCCCTCGACCTGCAGGAAGCCATTGTGCATCCACACATTGGCCATGACCGACGTGCCGTGGGCGCAGCGCGACTGGGCGATCTCGTTCTCATGGTGCGGGAAGATCAGATCGAGGCCGCCGCCATGGATATCGAAGACCTCGCCGAGATAGGCGGCCGACATGGCCGAGCACTCGATATGCCAGCCGGGCCGGCCCCTGCCCCATGGACTTTGCCAACCGGGCTCCTCCGGCGACGACAGTTTCCACAGCACGAAATCGCTGGGGTTCTTCTTATGCGCGTCGACGGCGATGCGGGCGCCGGCCTGCTGCTCGTCGAGATTGCGTCTCGACAATTGCCCGTAGTCCGGCATCGACGCCGTATCGAACAGCACTTCGCCTGCCGCGACATAGGCATGGCCGCGCCCGATCAGGCTTTGAATCAAGGTGATCATGTCAGCCTTGCCGTCGGCGCGGGGCTGGACGAATTCGGTGGCGCGCGGCTCGACCGTCGGCTCCAGGCAGCCAAGCGTCGCGACATCCCTGTGGAACTGATCGGCCGTTTTTTCGGTAACCCGCCGGATCGCTTCGTTGAGCGAAAGCGCCCCTGAAGCGATCTCGCCGCCGAAGTCCCGCAAGGCGCGCGCGTTGATCTTGTCGTCGACGTCGGTGATGTTGCGCACATAGGTGACGTGCGTCTCGCCATAGAGATGGCGCAGCAGACGAAACAGCACGTCGAACACGATCACCGGCCTGGCGTTGCCGATATGGGCGAAGTCGTAGACGGTCGGGCCGCAGACATACATGCGCACATTTCGCGGATCGATCGGCACGAAATCCTCTTTCGTGCGCGTCAGCGTGTTGTAGAGGCGCAGGCCCTGCGATGCGTCAGACATTCCATGCCTTCCCGGTTTCAGAACTTCTGTCTGGATGGAGCCAGCCCAGCGCCGAGGCGCAAATCTGGCTCCAGCCTGCTGGCCGGGGCGTTTGTCCAATCTGGGGAAAGATGAGGCGAAAACGTCCGGACCAGCGCGAGGCTAGCCAATAATGCAAATGCCACAAATGGCGAAAGATGTTTTCATGGGCGGCTTTATCGCCTTGGCAGGTGTTGCCGTCAAGTCGCTGATCCCGGGAAAAACGTCGCAAAGACTGGCAAACGCATCGCCCGATCACACGGAATCAGCCAATGAAACATTTTATTAAACATGTCGGCACAGTCATGAAACATTCGCCGGCTAGATCACCAAGCGTCACGATTTGGTCTGATTCAGCGACCAAATCGCATACACGAAAACGTAATCTGGGAAGAGAAACATGCCTCGAAGCAAGCAGGAAGCCAACCGCGCCAAGCAACCGGCGCTGACCAACCACTATCGCGCGATCGGCCCGGCAGCTATCGTCGCCGCCCTTCTTCACACCGCCAAGAAGAACAAGCCGGCGCAGAAGATCGTATCGCCCCGCGCCGCCTGAAGCGGCGCTCCAGCCGACGCAATTGCCGGCACCGAGGGGCACGAACAAGCGCCCTGATTTACGTCCTCGACGGGCTTCGCTAGAACAGCGTCATTTGACTGTCGTCCGCGCCGGATTTCTTGCGCCTGGCTTTCTCGGGCTCAGGTCCGATCTCGCCCCTCTCTTGTATCTCCGGTCCGGTGTTGGCGACCTTGTTGACGAGGTCGGAGACAGGAATCGCCTCGAAGAAATCGGGCCGCGCCGGCCGCAGCAAATCGGCGATCTCGCGCGGTTCGCGCGTGCGGCAATCCAGCCAGCGGGCAAAGTCGGGGATATCGATCACTACCGGCATCCGGTCATGGAGATGGGCGATGTCGGCATTGGCGTTCACGGTCAGGATGGCGCCGGTGTCCATCTCCGAGCCGCCCGGCTCGGCATAGGTTTCGATCAGACCGGCAAAGGCGACCAGCCCGCCATGCCGCGGCCGGATCCAATAGGGTTGCCCCTTCTTGCCTCCGGTCTGCCGCCACTCGTAAAAGCCGGATGCCGGCACCAGCGCGCGCCGATGGCGCATGGCGGCCTTGAACGAGGCCTTTTCGATCGCACCTTCGGAGCGCGCGTTGAACAGCAGCGGAAATTCCCTGATGTCCTTGACCCAGGCGGGAAGGAGGCCCCAGCGAACCAGCATCGGCTGCCGGTCCGGCAGGTTAGAGCCTGGAGCCCGGGGCGCGCCGGCGGTCGCCATCAGGACCGGCTGTGTCGGCGCGATGTTGTAGCGGGCCGGGAAATCCTCCAGCTCGGCAAGGCCCAGGAAGGCGGCGGTCTGGTCCGGCGTGGCGGTCAAGGCAAAACGTCCGCACATGATGGAGCCTTTCGAATGGTTCGGCTTCGAAAGTGGCTATGGAACCGGTGTTGCGCAACCGGTAATGCTTCCCCTTACCGGGCGGTCCACAACAGACCGGTCCTCGAATGAGCCTGATCATGAACGAAGCACGCAAGACACTTCCCGCCGTCTCGGTCGCCGTCGTGCGCGGCGACAGCTTACTCCTCGTGAAACGGGCACGGCCGCCTTCGCAAGGGTTCTACGCCTTTCCCGGCGGCAAGGTCGAAGGCGACGAGACACTGGAGGACGCGGCACGGCGTGAACTGATGGAAGAGACCGGCTTGCGTGCCACCGGTTTGCGCCCGCTTCGGGAAATCCACATCGACGGCAGGGATGACGGCCACCCGGTCGACTATCTCCTCACGGTGTTCGGCGCCGCCTATGCCGGTGGCGAGGCCGTGGCCAGCGACGACGCCGAGACAGCTGCCTTCTACACACTTAAAGAGATGACCCTGTTGCCGCTTGCCGGCTCGGTGTTGGCGGTCGCCGAGGAACTCCTCGGTCACATTCAAACACGCTGACGCAGCACTGAAAAATCGCCTTGCAGGCGACAAATTGTTTCGTCACAACGCTTATGTTGTCTCGCCATCCACGATTTAGGCCGTTCGGCGGACCATATCGGCTTTGGGCTTATGAACCGTCCGTCAATACTCCTCGCCATTTGCCTTGCCGTCAGCGCGGCCGTCCCGGTACGGCCCGCGTTCAGTGCCGAGTCGCCGTTCGAGCCGGGGCTGATGCGACTGGCGGAGGTTCTGGGGTCGCTGCATTTCCTGCGCAATCTGTGCGGGGAGAAAGGCGACCAGTGGCGGGGCGAGATGGAAAAACTGCTCGATTCGGAAAATCCCGATCCAGAACGCCGCGCCCGCTTCATCGCCAGCTTCAACCGCGGCTATCGCTCCTTCGGCGGCACCTACACCCAGTGCACCGCTTCGGCCGCTGAAGCCATCAGCCGTTATATGAAGGAAGGTGAGACGCTGTCGCGCGACATCGCCTCGCGTTATGGCAACTGAGCATCCATCAACAGATATTAGGCGCGTCGGCAAGGATCGTCGGCATATCCTACTTGTGCCTGTCCATGTCTTGGTGCAATTCTGATGTTGCACTTCTGCAACAGCGTTAATCAAACGTTACCACGCGAATGCGTAATTAACTCAAACTGAAGGTTTTCGCCCCGCAGGCCGGCCTAATCGGCTAAGTTTGATCCGGGTTGAAACGCAGCTTCGCCAAACGCAATTGGCCCCTGTAAAACGCCACCAGAAAAATGGCGTATTTACAGATACTTACTTGGCGCTGCCTATGAATGGAACAGATCAAGCCTGATCCACACTGATGGGTTGCCGCTTGAAAGGGTGGACATCGCTTATGGAACATGCTGCCAACGACATCGACGCGCTGGTCAGGGAAGAGAAGCGCCTGACGGCGGTTGAGAGCCACAGCGAAGCCTGGGCGGAAGGCCTTTCGGCCGGCATCGAGCCGGAGATCATTGCCGAGGCGGCGCTCGAAACGGCATTCGGCGAAATGCTGCGCGCCAATGGCGAAACCTCGGCCCTTGCCCTGCTGGACCGTATGCGTGAAAAGGTGATTGCTGGCGCCTTCGAACCCGAGCGGCTGCGGCACTGAACCAACATCAGGTTCTTTGACGAGTAGATGCCGACCGGGCACCATGCCCGGGAGCAGGGAGATAGGGGCTGTGAATTTTCCGATGTCAGGCAGGCCGAAGGGCCTTGTCCTCTACATCCGCCTCGCTGCTTGCTGCGGCGCGATTGCCTTGGTGACGTGCCTGGCCAGCAGCCCTGCCTATGCGCTGAGCGAGATCAAAAGCGAAGAACTCCCCTCGCCGGTCACACCCTCGACGGACGACGACGACGCGTCGTCGCCCGGGGGCGCGATTCCCGTGCCTGGCCCGCTGGGAACGCCGCCTTCGGCCAGCCAACCGGCCGCTCCCGACGCCGCGGAGCCGGACATTCCGTCGGATGGCGGCAGCAACAGGCCGCGTGTCGATCCCCAGGCGCCCTTGCCCGAGGTCGTCTATGACCTCGGCAAGCTGCCCGAGTCCGTGCGACGCATGCATGACCTCATCATCGAAGCTTGCAAGAGCGGCGACATCGAGAAGCTCAGGCCTTTAATCGGCAAAGGCGACACCATGACCCAGCTGTCGCTGGCCGACATCGATGGCGATGCCATCGCCTTCCTCAAAGGGCTGTCCGGCGACCCTGATGGCCAGGAGATCCTGGCCATTCTGGAGGAGGTGCTTAGCGCCGGCTACGTCCATGTCGATGCGGGTACGCCACAGGAACTCTATGTCTGGCCGTATTTCTTCGCGCTGCCGCTCGATAGGCTCGACGCCAAGCAGCGGGTCGAGCTGTTCAAGATCGTCACCGCCGGCGATTTCGACGACATGAAGCAGTTCGGCGCCTACATCTTCTACCGCGTCGGCATCACGCCCGCCGGGCAATGGACCTTCTTCGTCGCGGGCGATTGAAGGTGCCTGCCTGCTCGCGGCAGGATGCGAGCAGCATTGTAGACAATGTTGCCATTAAGCGGGCTGGCGGGCTATGCAATGATGTCAGCATTCGGCCAAATGCGAATGCTTTCGTTTCGAAGAAGCGAGATGGCACCGCTAGCCTTACAGCCTGCATCTGCAGAATCTCGGCTGCGTAACTCAGCTCTACCGTTTCCCGAAGCTTGTTGGCCACCCACGCAACCTTGTGCTGGACATCCTGTCCATATGCAGCCTGAACCTTCGCTACGGCGTCGTTCGGGATCTCCCGACAGGCACTGACCAACATCCCAAGATCAATAGCATCGCGATAGCCGACAGCACGGTCTTGGCATCGGTCGGCATTCGCCAATAACTTCTCGGCGAACATGTCCGAGGGGATCAAAGAAGGTACGTTTAGATCTTCATCGAAACGACCTTGCAATGGGATGCGGGCTTCACGAACGATTGCTTGCTGCTCTGGAAACTCGGCGGGGTCAATCATAGGCGCGAATTGTGCCTTTATAGTGCTCTGAACATAGTGCAGAGCGCTTAAAAATCAAAGACGTGACGCGTCGGCGACCTGACGCGTCGGCGATGGCCGTCTAGCCGGGCAATGCCTCGGAAAACTCCACCGCCCTGCCCTGGCCGGGCGTAACGATTTCGCTCTCCCACATGACACGCTGACCGCGAATGACCGTGCCGACCGGCCAACCGGTCACCTCCTTGCCGTGATAAGGTGTCCAGCCGGCTTTCGAGCCGGCTTGCGCGTTGGTGATGGCCTCGCGCCGCTTCATGTCGACAATGGTGAAGTCGGCGTCATAGCCGGCGGCGATACGGCCTTTTCGGGCCATGCCGAAGATGCGCTGCGGGCCATGGCTGGAGAGATCGACGAAGCGCTGCAGGGTCAGCCGGCCGGCGTTGACGTGGTCGAGCATGATCGGCACCAGCGTCTGCACGCCGGTCATGCCCGAGGGCGAAGCCGGATAGGGCTTTGCCTTCTCCGCCAATGTGTGTGGCGCGTGGTCGGAGCCGAGCACGTCCACAATGCCCTGCGCAATACCATGCCAGACGCCGTCGCGATGGCGCTTGTCCCGCACCGGCGGGTTCATCTGGATCAGCGTGCCGAGCCGCGCATAATCGTCGGCGCTCAGCGTCAGATGGTGCGGCGTGGCCTCACAGGTCGCGACATCCTTGTGCTGTTCGAGGAACAGGATTTCCTCGACGGTCGAAATGTGCAGGACATGGATGCGGGCCCGGACGTCGCGCGCGATGCGCACCAGCCGTTCGGTGCAGCGCAAGGCGGCGATCTCGTCACGCCAAACGGGATGCGATGACGGGTCGCCCTCAATGCGCTCGCCCAGGCGCTCGCGCAGCCGGAACTCGTCCTCCGAATGAAAAGCGGCGCGGCGGCGGGTATTCCTCAGGATCGAGGCGACGCTTTCGTCGTCCTCGACCAGCAGGTCACCGGTGGACGACCCCATGAAGACCTTTATTCCCGCAGCTCCCGGCAAACGCTCGAGGTCGCCGACATCCCTGGCGTTATCGCGGGTACCGCCAACCCAGAAAGCAAAATCGCAATGCATGCGGCCGCTGCCGCGCCGGACCTTGTCGGCAAGCGTTGCCTCGCTGGTGGTCAACGGGTTGGTGTTGGGCATCTCGAAGACGGCGGTGACACCGCCGAGCACAGCAGCCCGCGATCCCGTTTCCAGGTCTTCCTTGTGCTCCAGTCCCGGCTCGCGGAAATGCACCTGGCTGTCGACGACACCGGGCAGGATATGAAGGCCCCGGCAGTCGATCGTCTCGCCGGCCGAGGCCTGGCGCAGATCGCCGATCGCGGCGATGCGACCGCCCTTCACGCCAATGTCGCGCAACCCCTCGCCGTCATGATTGACCACTGTGCCGCCTGTCAGGATGAGGTCATAGGTCATGGTGATGCTCTCTTGCGGGGGGAGTGTCAGCGGCTTACGTAATGGCCAACCGTTTTGCAAGATCAGGCTTCTATCCGCTCCATGCCCTTTGCCCTGCTGAAAGACCGCGCGCTTATCTCCGTCTCCGGCCCGGATGCCGAACATTTTCTGCAAAACATCCTGACCACCGATCTCGATGCGCTTGGCAATGGTGAGGCCAAGCCGGGCGCGCTGCTGACGCCGCAAGGCAAGATACTGTTCGACTTCCTGATCTCACGGGCAGGAGAAAACGCCTTCCGCATCGAATGCCGTGCCGACGTTTCAGACGATTTCATTCGCCGGCTGATGCTCTACAGGCTTCGCGCCAAGGTCGAGATTGCCAAGTCGGAACAAACGCTTGTCACTGTCGCATGGGGAAAAGAGTCAATCGCCTCAGAAAGTGATTCAACCGCAGTTGCCGACAGGCGCTTTGGCGACGAAGGCGTCACGCGCTTCCATGCCGGCACAGCGGAGGCCGGCGACATCGCCGCGTGGCAGGCCTTCCGCATCGCCCACGGTATTGCCGAGAGCGGGTCCGACTATGCACTCGGCGATGCGTTCCCGCATGACGTGTTGCTCGACGAGATGGGCGGTGTCGGCTTCAAGAAGGGCTGCTATGTCGGCCAGGAGGTCGTGTCGCGCATGCAGCATCGGGGCACAGCCCGGCGGCGCGTGCTGATCGTCCAGGCTGGGCTTCCTCTGCCCGCCGCGGGTGTCGAACTCACCGTCGGCGGGCGACCGGTCGGCACGCTCGGCTCGACCGTCACCCTGACCGGGCTCGCCATCGCCCGCATCGACAGGGTCAAGGCGGCGCTCGACGCCGGCCAGCCGGTCCTGGCGGATGACGTGCCAGTGACACTCACCATCCCCGCCTGGGCCAAATTCAGTTTCCCGCAGGAAACCGCCGGCGCGGAGGAAGCCTGATGGCGGCAGACCGCGCCGGTGCGCCACCACGCGCCTGGCAGCGCATGCTGTCCGGCCGCAGGCTCGACCTGCTCGACCCCTCGCCGCTCGACATCGAAATTTCGGACATCGCCCATGGGCTTGCCCGCGTCGCGCGCTGGAACGGCCAAACCAGCGGCGAGCACGCCTTCTCGGTGGCCCAGCATTCACTGCTGGTCGAGGCGCTGTTCAACGAGCTGGTGCCGCAGGCTTCGGCCGACGACCAGTTGGCGGCACTGCTGCACGACGCGCCGGAATATGTCATCGGCGACATGATCTCGCCATTCAAGTCGGTGATGGGCGGCAGCTACAGGGACTGCGAATTGCGCCTGCAACGCGCCATCCATCTGCGTTTCTCGCTGCCTCCCGAACCGGCCGCTGCCCTGCGCAAGGAGATCAAGCGCGCCGACCAGATCGCCGCCTATTTCGAGGCTACGCTGCTCGCCGGCTTTTCGACCGCCGAGGCGACCGAATTCTTCGGCCGCCCGCGCGGTTTTTCAGCCGAACGTTTCGACTTCACGCCACGCTCGGTGATCTGGGCACAGAATGCGTTCCTGAAGCGGTTTTCGGCGATCGAGACCTCAAGACATCACGTTGCGACATCTGCGCTGGGGTAGAAAACGCTAAATTAACCGAAAGCGTCAACAGTGTGGTGTTCGATCAAACACCGCAGGGGCGCCTAATGCCCGTCGTCAAGGATGGTTCGATCGTCCCGGAACGGGTGGCCGGAGGCGTGGAGCGGTCGCGCCGCATTGAAGATGAGCTGCGCGAGCAGAACGAACGGTTTTCAGCCGCTGTCGAAAACATGTCGCATGGCCTGTGCATGTTCGACGCCGATGAACGCATGATCATCTGCAACCGCAACTACATCGACATCTTCCACCTCGACGCCAAGCTGATACGGCCAGGCATCCGCTTCCTCGATATCCTGCGGCACAGCGTCGACCTCGGCGTCGCCTCCCAAAGGGCCGACGAGCTCTATGCCATCCGCAAGCCCTATATCGACCAGGCGAAGCCTTCGACCTACGAAGAAATCCTGTCGGACGGCCGCATCATCCTTATCTCGCACCGGCCGCTGGCTTCGGGCGGGTGGGTCTCGATCTACGAGGATATTACTGAACAGCGGCGCGCCGAGCAGGATCTCAAGGAGCAGCATCGCCGCTTCGACGCAGCGCTCGCCAACATGTCGCAAGGCCTGCTGATGTACGACGCCGACGGCAAAATGATCGTGCGCAACGGGCGTTTTCTGGAACTGTACAACGTCACGGCGGCCGACTTCCCGCTTGGAACGACGCATCGCGACGCGCTCGAACGACTGCTGGAACTCGGCATCTACACGAAGATCGACGTCGACAGCGAAGTCGCCAAGGCCGAAGCCTGCCGGCGGGCGGGAAAAATGCATTCGACCTATCGCCATCTTGCCGACGGCAGGACATTTCTGGTCGTGCGCCAGCCAATGAGTGGCGGCGGTTGGGTGGCGACGTTCGACGACGTCACGGAACGCCGCCTGGCCGAAGAGCGCATGACCCATCTCGCGCATCACGACATGCTGACCGGACTGCCCAACCGATCGATGTTTCGCGAGCGGCTCGACCTTGCGCTGGAGGATGTGGCCGCTACACCGCTCGCGATCTTCTCGCTCGACCTCGACCGCTTCAAGGCGGTCAACGACACCTGGGGACACCCCGCCGGCGACTGGCTGTTGAAGAGTGTGGCCGAAAGACTGCAGCGCTGCCTGCGCAATGATGCAGATATGATCGCCCGTTTCGGCGGCGACGAGTTCGTCGTCATCCAATCCAACTCCGTGGGCATTGCCGATGCCGAGAAACTGGCGAAACGCATCGTCGAGGCAATCGCAAAACCATTTCGCGACAAGGGCCGGGACATGCATGTCGGCGTCAGCCTGGGCATCGCCGTTTTCCCCGCCGATGGCCGTGACGCCGACACGCTGCTGAAGAACGCCGATACGGCGCTCTATCGGGCAAAGAACGATGGGCGAAACCTCTATCGCTTCTTCGAACCTGGAATGGACGCCGTGGTGCAGGCCCGCCGGGCGCTTGAAGTCGATCTGGAGGCGGCACTGCCGCGCCAGGAATTCGATCTTGATTTCCAGCCCATCATGAACATCGCCTCGGGCGAGATCATCGGCGCGGAGGCCTTGATGCGCTGGCATTCACCAGCGCGCGGCAGGGTGGCGCCGGACGACTTCATTCCGGTCGCCGAAGAGACAGGACTGATCGTGCCGCTTGGCGAATGGGCGCTGAGGAAAGCCTGCGCGGTGGCGGCTAGCTGGCCGCCGGGTTTGCGCATCGCGGTCAATGTCTCGGCGGTGCAGCTCAAAAGCAGCGGATTTGCCCGCAGCGTCATCTCGGCGCTGGCTTTTTCCGGCGTGCCGGCCGGACAGCTGGAACTGGAGATCACCGAAACCGTGCTGATGGACGAGAGCAAAGCCGTGCTGAAAACGCTGCGCCAGTTGCGTGAACTCGGTATCCGCATTGCGCTGGACGATTTCGGCACCGGCTATTGCTCGCTCGGCTACCTCAGACGGTTTCCGGTCGACAAGATCAAGATCGACCGATCATTCATCCGCGACATGGGCAACCGCGACACGGCGGCGATCGTTCGCACCATCATCGGGCTGGGTGCCGAGCTTGGCATCGTGGTCACGGCAGAGGGCGTCGAAACCGAGAGGCAACTCGACATGCTGCGCGACAATGGTTGTGTCGAGGCGCAAGGCTATCTGATCGGCGTGCCATCGAAGCCGGCCGAGATCCAGCGCCTATTGAAGTCGCGTGCGACGCGCAGCCAAACCGGCTGACGGCATCGGCCATGTCAGCTCAATGTTTCCAGGTATTTCTCGTGGAAGCTGACGTAGCCGGGCTCGACCACCTTCAGATGCCGCTCGATCAGCGCGTGAAACCGCGGCAATTGGTGAAACGGCACTCCGGGATAGGCATGATGCTCGGCATGGAACGGCATGTTCCAGGCCAGCTTGCGCACCACCCAATTGGTCAGCGTGGTTCTTGTGTTCTCCAGCATGTTGGCGACGAACGGACAGCGGCCATGCTCGGCCAGCAGATACAGGCGCAGGAATGGCTGCCCGAGTAGTGCGGGAATGATCCAGACATAGAGCAGCACGGTGAGCCGGAAATAGACAGTGAGCAGAATGACCACAGCGTAGAAGGCAATCATGGCGCGCGCCTCGGCCCGTACCTTGGGTCGACCTTTCGGCGGCACATAACTCTCCTGACTGCCACCACCTGCATTGGTGTACAGCGTCTTGACATGCCCCCACCACACCGGGAGGCCCGAGACGTGGACAATGTATTGCCGCAAGGTCTCGGGTTTGGGGAAAGCGAGCTCGGGATCGTTCTCCAGATCCTGCGTGTATCGGTGGTGAGCGAAATGAAAGTAGCGGAACCAGTCGGCCGGCAGCGCGATCGCCAGGCTGCACAGCCGCGCCACGCCGTCGTTCAGCCGCTGTGTTTCGAAAGCCGTGCGGTGAACCGTCTCGTGCAACAGCGTGAACAGGAACACGATCAGAATCCCCTGCGGCAACACCAGCAATGGCCAGAACGGCACCTTGGCCGCGATCAACGATCCAATGATGACAATCGCGCCCAAGTGAGCGCCCAGCTGGAACAGGCCCGCTACATCGGATTTGGTCGTCAGGCGATTGCGCTCTTCCGGTGTCAGTGACGCGATGATGTCGCGATGGTCCATCGGCTTCGATCCAGGCTGGATATTGACGACGACCATTCTAGTTGGCAAAAAAGCTTTCCAAAAACGACGATTCCTGCGATTTGGATAAGGTAAGCTTATCTTATTGGGCGGCAATGGTCACATCTCCATCCCTGAAAGGGCTTCAGGCTTTCGAGGCCGCGGCACGTACGGGCAGCTTTGCCGCGGCGGCGGAGGAGCTGTCGGTTTCGGCCGCCGCCGTCAGCCAGCTTATCCGCATCTTGGAGGAGCAGATGGGCCGCAAGCTGTTTCAGCGGGTCAACCGGCGCGTTGTCCTCACCGAGGCCGGCGTGGAAATGCTGCCGCGGCTGACCGTGGCCTTTCAGGAGATCGGCAGCGTCTCGCGCGAGCTTGCCGGCGACGCATTCCGCCCGCGCCTCGTGGTATCGGTGCCGCCATCCATGGCCATGGGTTGGCTTTCGCAGCGTCTGGCCGGCTTCGTCGCAAGCCATGGCGCCGCCGACATATCGCTCCGGGGCGATGACGACCCGGTGCCGTTCGACCGCGAGCTGATCGACATCAGGCTCTCCTACGGCCCGCATTATCGCGAGCATCCGACCGAGGACATTGCCAGGGATGCGGTCTACCCCGTCTGCGCGCCAAAGCTTGCCGGCATGATCAAGGCGGGCGGCGAGCCGCTCGCCGGGCTGCCGCTCATTCACACGGATTGGGGACCGACCGGCGCATCGTTTCCGTCCTGGCGCAACTGGTTCGAGGCGGCGGGCGCCCAATCTGGCCGGGCGGTACGGCGCGGGCTCTCGGCCAATTCGTCGCGCGCGGCCCTCGACCTCGCCATTTCGGGGCTGGGCGTGGCACTGGCGCAAGGGATCTACTGTGCCGAGGCGGTGGAGGACGGCCGGCTGGTCCGCCCCGCCAAGAGCGCAATTGCCCTGCGACAGCCCTATTGCCTCACCGTCCCGGAGCGAAGCGCGAGGCGCGACGTCGTGGCCGCGTTCCGCGATTGGCTGATCGATGAATGCCAGCGCGTCGTGGGCTCGCCGGCGCTGCGCTGACCGGGTGGGGCCATGGTCAGAGGTGCGCGCTCAAGGCCGCCACCATGTCCTTGTTGGCCGCCACGGGCACGATCTCGAACTCGACCAGATCAGCCCATTCGATGACCCATCGCTGCAGTAGCGTGACGTCATCGGTCTCCACCAGCAGGAAACAGCGGCATATCGGCCGCGATCCAGCTATGATGCACAACAAGCTTCTCCGGCTTCAGGCGGCCGCGGTCGCGGAACCGGCGATAGATTTCCTTGCGGTCGCAGCCGGTGAAATCCTCGATGACGATGAACTGCATGTTTCCCCTCGGTTGATTACCGTCCCGGCCTGTCCAGCCGCTCCAGGAACCACTGCGTCAGCCGCACCCAGACCTCATCCTTCTCGCCGGAATCCTCCCAGCCATGATCGAGGTTGGGGTTGTCGTTGACCTCGATGACGAAGACGCCGTCCTTGGTCTCCTTGAGGTCGACCCCATAGAGACCATCGCCGATACAGCGCGCAGCCTTCACTGCCGTCTCGACGACATGAGGCGGCGTCTCCTTCAGCGTGAAGGTCTTGATGCCGCCTTGGTCGGGCTTGCCATTGGCCTTGTGGTTGACGATCTGCCAGTGCTTCTTGGCCATCAGATAATGCACGGCAAACAGCGGCTGGCCACCGAGCACGCCGACACGCCAGTCATATTCGGTCGGGATGAATTTCTGCGCGATCAGAAGATCGGAATCCTCGAGCCATTCGGTGGCAAGCGTCTTCAGCTCCTCGAAATTGGCGCATTTCTTGACACCGCGCGAGAATGACGAATCCGGGATCTTCAACACCAGGGGAAAACCCAGCGTCTGCGCCGCGAGTTCGAGATCGGAGGCGCCGGCGATCATCACCGTCGGCGGCACCGGCACCTTGTTGTAGGCCATCAGTTCGTTGAGATAGACCTTGTTGGTGCAGCGGATCATCGACAGCGGGTCGTCGATGACAGGCATGCCTTCCTGCTGGGCGCGGCGGGCGAAACGATAGGTATGATTGGAGATCGAGGTGGTCTCGCGGATGAACAGCGCATCGTAATTCGCGAGCTTGGCGAGATCCTTCCTGGTGATGGGCTCGATTTCGACCCCCATCTTTTCGGCGATCTTGGCCCAGTAGCGCAGCGAGGAGATTTCCGACGGCGGCAATTCCTCATGCGGGTCGACCAGCGTGGCGAAGGTGTACCGCGCCGGCGTGCGGCCCTTGGTGTCGCGCCACTCACGGTTGGTGTAGGTCTCCAGGCACTGGATGAAGCTCTTTTCCTCGTCCTCGGTCATGCGCGCCAGCGGGTGGAAGCCGATCTTGCGGATCGAAGCCCATTCGGCGCTGTCCTTGATGTGGACCTCGAGCGCCGGCGCCCGGAACCAGTCGAACAACAGCTTGGCAAAACGGTCCCAGACCTTGGACGGGCCGATGCCGAAGAAGATGCAGACCTTCGCCGGGAATATACCGCCGAGATCCTTGCGGCATTTGTTGAGCGCCAGTTCCAGTTCCGGCAAGGCGTGCTCGTAGAGCTTGCGCTCCGACAGGTCGATCATCGTCTCGACGGTCGGGATGACCTTGTGGCCGCGCGAACTTGCCAGCAGTGACGCATAATAACCGCGGCTCTGGTAGCCGTAGTTGTTCGACAGGTTAATGACCTTCGGCCGCTGGCCGCGGAACAGCGAGGGATGCGCGAGATAGTCACGATTGGTGATGATCTTGTGCGGTGTCGCCACCTGGTCGAGATCGCTCTGCCTGCCGGTAAGAATGACCCAGGTCATTATCTCTTTCCCAAAGTGATGGCGGCACGCAGTCCGTCGCGACCGAACTGCGCCATGTTCATGAAGATGCCGTAAGGCACGGGAATGTTGGCGGCATCAAGGATGGTTTCCTGCCTTTCATCCTCGACCCACGGATCGTGGATCAGAATATGATCGCCATCATCGCCGATGGCCAGCACCCAGTGCGGCACCTTCTTGCCAAACATCAGGAAGCCGCTGATCAGCACCAGAACCAGTTTGCCACCAGCGAGAGCCGCCCTGATATCGTCGATGGTGAACGGACGGTAATTCACCGGGATGCCGTAAAGTTCCGCGCGGCGGCGAAAGTCGACCTGTGCCAGTTCCATGACCCGGCGCTTCTCCTCGCTGCGCACCGATTGCAGGAACAATGCGCCGTAGAAGGAAACGTAAATCTCCGCAGCAAGCCCGCTTTCGTACCCCGAAACGGCCAGACCGAATGGTTCGCAGCCGCCTGGCCCAGACATCATGAAGACGGTCGTTGCCTCGCGCCAGAGGCGGATTTCCATCACCGGGTCGGGTACGAAGCCACCATCGAAATTGGCCATGGCCATCATCAGGCAGCATGGACCGCAGGTGAACTCGCAGGTCTGCTGGTAGAACGGCACCCTGGTGGCGACCGGAAGGTCGCCGCGCAGGGTTTTTTCATAGCGTAGCGCCGTCGCGCCGTCTTCGTAGTACCCCGGCTCGCGGCCAATCTTGCGGTAGCCGGCCTGCTCGTAGATATGGATGGCGCGGCCATTGTCCTCGCGCGCTTCGAGACGCAGCATCATGCGGTCGTGTTCGAAGGCTGCCTCTTCGGCCGCGGACAGTAATTGGCGGCCTATGCCGAGCCCGCCGAAGAACGGTCCGACGGCTATGGAATAGAGCCGCGCCACGCCACTGCCCTTGCGAAACAGCACGATCGCATAACCGCCTACGCGGCCATCGATTTCGGCGACCAGCGTCTCGGCGGTCTCCCGCTCGATGAACTGGCGGAAGGAGCGGCGGGAAATGCGGTCGCTCGAGAACACGGCTTTCTCGATGGCGGCGAGATCATCGACGTCTGACGCGCGGGCCTTGCGGATCTCGGCAGGCATGCGGCTTGAGAAAACCTCGATTGCGTTGCGGAAAACGGCCCCGGTCAAAAGCGTCGCGAACACCGGCCGAAGCGCCGGTATTCATCAAGCGCTATCGCTCCTTGATTAGGGCCGAATTGTGACAGTTTCCGCCACGACAGGGAAGCTGGCAAGCTTTGAACGCAATCGCTGTTTTCAAGCCAGTCGGCCGCGCAAGTTCGCAACCGGCTCAACTGGCCAGCCCGGCTAAAAGCTGGCCATACGCGCTCTTGGCCACGACCGCCAATTGCTCGCGCGGCAGCGAACCGACGACGGCACAGCCATAGCCCTTGTCCAGCCAGTAGACGGCCTGCGGACCGTCCTGCGCCGAAGCGTAGGTACCCTTGGCATTCTCGGTCGATTCCGCCGTCACGAAGAGGGATATGCGCTCGCCCTTGTCGTCTTCGTAAAGCAGCATCGCGGCCTTGCTTTCGCCAGCCGGCAGCAACCGGCCACCAACCAATTGGAAGCCGTTCGCGCTCAGGTCCGGCACCACCAGATTCAGGCCGATCCGGTTGGACAGCCAGGTCTGCAAATGATCCTTGTCGCTGGCCGGAACTTCCACCGCATGCCGCTTCTCGGCGGCATAGATGACGTGGGCGGCGATCGCCTGTTCGGCGAGTTGATCCTCCGCCGGATCCTCCTGCCCGAGGCCGCCGATGCCGGCAAAGTAGCCGCCAAATCCGCCCGTGGCGAGAAGCACGGCCGCAGCGGCGGCAAGCCACCAGCGTGAGCGTGGCACCACAACCTTAACAGGCGCTTCGCCGAGCACCACCTTGCGCAGGCGCACTGGTACAGCCTCATCCAGTACGCCGGCAAAAGCCGAGCGCAATGCCTCCCGGTCGGCGGTGAAGCGGGCGCTCCTAGCCTTCATCTCGGGATTGGAGTCGAGCCAGGCATCGTAGGCGGCACGTTCATCGGGCGGCAGTTCGCCGTCGAGCGCCATGTGGATGTCCCGTTCGGAAAAATCGCGGCGGATCATTTCTCGACGATCCTTATGGCTCGGCGGCGTGCTGTGTCGTCCAGCAACCCACGCAGTTCCTCACGGCCACGCGCGATGCGCGACATCAGCGTGCCCGCGGGCACACCCAGAATGTTGGCGGCTTCGGCATAGGAAAAGCCCTCAATGGCGACCATGACCAGCGCCGCGCGGCGATCCGGGCTGATCGCCTGCAATGCGTCGATGATCTCGCGCGAAGCGATGCCCTCCAACTGTTCGGGCGGCTGGGCAACCGTCTCGCCCGCCTCCAGCGGCAGCATCGCCGCTTCGCCGCGGCGATTCACCTTGCGCATCTGGTCGATGAACAAATGATGCATGATCGTAAACAGCCACCTCCTGGGGCTTTCTCCTGTCTGCCAATTGTCGAGCCGCAACAGCGCGCGCTCAAGGCAGTCCTGAACGAGATCGTCGGCAGCATCGCGGTCGCGCAAAAGCGAGCGTGCGTAGCGTCGCAGGCGCGGTATTTCGCCAAGGATTGCTGCCTTCTTTTCGTTCATGACCGCTGGTTCTGAGGTCGCCCTTGTTGATCTCGATTGAACGCGCCTTCCCGGCACGGCGCAAGCGGCCAGCGCGAAGCGGTCCACCGCTCCGGTCACCCAAGCAACGAGATAACGCCGGCGGGTTCCGGTTTATTCCCGACCGGCAAGGAAAACCAATGATCGCAGGCGATTATCCTTTTTCCTTCGCCGCCCGCGTCAAAAGCCGCTGGTAGAACAGGCCAATGCCGATCAGCACCGCACCCAGACCGATAAAGGACAGTGCCCTGAGCACACCCTCCAGTTCCGACATGTCGAAGAGGAAGACTTTCAGTACGGCAACCGCGATCAGCCCGGCCGAAGCAATGCGCAGAACCTGCGATTTCAGCCAGACGCCAGCCGTGAGCAGCGCCACGCCGATCACCAGCCAGAGTGCCGAATAGGTATAGGTCTCCAACTGGCCAAGGCCACTCCACAAGCCGATGAACTCACCCTTGAACAGGCGCCTCACCGACAGCGTGGCATAGGCGAAGGCAAGCAGCGCCGCCACCAGCGCCAGCATGGCCGAATACCATTTCGGCCGCTTGCCCCTGCTATAGAGCGCCAGACCGCCGGCGGCGACGGCCGGCACGAGATAGGCCAGGAACAAAAGATTGAAAACCGGAATCCGACCGGTCGATTCGTCGGTGAACAACGGATTGAGCACCAGGAAATGCTGGATGACGACAAAGGCGACCGAGACCGCGCCCACCGCCATCGAACCATAGCGCAGCACCGAGCTTGGCGAGCGCCTGTCGATGGCGATCAGGATGGCGCCGGCACCGATGGCGATCAGCGTGTAGATCGCTTGTTCGGCGAGCGTCGGCGCATCGCTGTTGATGACGCCGCCATGCATGGCGTGACGCACCAGCATGGCGAGCGTCAGCAGCGCGAACAGTGCCGCCGCCGCCTCCATGGCGAGGCGCGGTCGGCCATCGGTGGTGTTGGCGAGCTGCCAGGCCGCGAAGCCGAAGGCGAGCGCCGGCATGCCATAGCCCGGCAGCAACCAGTTGAAGACTGGTGTCATTGACAGGAACTCGGCGCCGACGATCGTCGGGTCGAAGGCGACGCGGCCAAGCACCGCGGTGACGGCGGCGACTGAAATCCAGCCGAGCACAGGATAAGAGCGCCAGCGCGTGGCGAGCGCCGGCACGATTGCCGTGGCACCGAGCAAGGTGGTGGTCCAGCCGGAATCAAAAGCCATATGCAGCATCAGGAGGCCGGCGACCGCTGCGCCACCCAAGGCAAATGACACTGCCACGCCGCCCCTGAGCGGCGGTTCCTCAGCCCGCGCGATCCACTCGCCGCCGGCGGCGAAGACCACGACCAGCAGGGCCGCAACGGCGGCATAGACAAAGTCACGGTCGAGATTGCCGAAGGTGAACCAGAGCGCCAGCAGGATGACCAGAGGCGCGATGACACCCCATGCAGCCCACGAGGCTGCTCGGATCTGCGCCGAGGCGGCGAAACGGCGCGCGGCCCAGAGACCGGCGGCAATGAAGACTACGCCAAGGCCGATGCCAAGGCGCAAGCTCAGCACGTTGGCCGTGGCCAAAGGCACCCCATCAACACCCAGAGCGCCGGTCGAAAAATCGGAAGCGATAGAGGTCGGCGGGATGATGCCGAGATAGATCAGTACCGTCGCCAGTCCGGCGGCATAAAGCAGTGGCAGCGCCAGCGGGCGGTAGAGCGCGACCGCTACCATCACCATAAGCAGCACCGCGCCCGGCAAGGCATCACCGGCAGCGGCGAAGACCAGGTCAACCGAGAGGCCCAGCGCCGAGAAGGCGACGAACAGTCCAGGCACGATGGACGGCCAGTCAAAGGATCTTGCTGGTCCGGTTTCGCCGCGACTGCTCAGCCAGACAAGGGCAAGTACAGCCAGCGTCACAGTGTCGATGAACAGGATCGCGGAGAGGTTCGCGCCCGGTGCGTCGGTCATGTAGAGGATGGTCCAGATGCCGGTGCCGAAAAAGGCGGCCGCCATCAGCGCTTTCCAGTCGCGCATGCGGGCGATAACGCCGGTGGCGGCGAGCACAATTGCGAGATAGCCGAACAACGCCCAGGGATTGGGCGCCTGCGAAGCGATCAGCACCGGCGTCACCATGGCGCCGACGAGACCGATGCCAGCCAGCGCCTGGCCATGGACGAGAGCGGCGGCGATGGTGGCAATGCCGATCGCACCAAGCAACGTGAAGGCAAGCGCCGGGCCGATGAAGCCGTAAACACCATGGGCGGCATAGACGGTGCCGAACAGGATGAAGGCACCGGCTGCCGTGAGGATCGCCGGAATATAAGCGCCGGCAGCACCTTGCACCGGCACCTTGAATCCGGTGCGACGAATGAACTCGCCGGCGGCGACCAGCACCAAACCGAGCACGGCCGCCATGGTGAGCCGCACGCCGGGACCGAAAATGCCGGCCTCGATGGTGTAGCGGACCAGGAACAGGCCGCCCAGAGCAAGCGCAATGCCACCGACCCAGACCGCCCAACGCGTGCCGAGCGCGGTTTCGACGTCGGACTGGCGAGCGGCTTTGGCGACCGCGGCCGGCGCGACCTCTGGCGTTTTCGGTGTTGCCTCGGGGGTGCTCCAGGGACCGGGCACACTCTCTGCGGCCGGGATTTCCGCCTCGGTGGCCTGTACCGGCGCGGGCTCGCTGATTGCTGCCGGGGCGATATCGGCTGGGGGCGCGGCCACCGGTGCCGTGTAGGCCTCGCCTTCGGACGCTTCCTGTTCCGACGGCCTGGCCGCGAACGGCACCGCGCCCGAAAGCACGAGACTGCGCAACGCGCCAAGTTCGCGCTCGATCAGGCCGATCCGGCTCTGCTGGCGCGAAATGATGACGAACAAGGCGATAATGGCGACAAGGCCGATCAGGCTTTCAAACATGGCGGTTCCCCCAAACCAGGCCAGTGTTCACTGACGTTTCGTCTCATTGACATTCAAATGCGGCGGCCAAACGGCTGAAAACTCAACGTGCCGCCAGATTGGCGGCTGGAAATATCGAACATGTCTCGGTGCCGAAAGCCAGCAGTTTGCCGCCGGCGTCCTTCAGCGTCGCTTCCGAAACGGCAAGCGTGCGGCCCTTGTGGACCACCTTGCCTTCGCAGACCACCTCGCCGGTCCTGGGCGTTATCGGCCGCGTGAGGTTCACCTTGAACTCCGCGGTCGTGTAGGCCTCGCCCTTGTCGAGCAACGTCTGTACTGCGCAGGCCAACGCCGAATCGAGCAGCGTGGCCGCCCAGCCGCCATGAACGCCACCCAGCGGGTTGAGGTGACGTTCGTTCGGCACGCCGCGGAATACGGCGCGACCTTCCGATACTTCGGTCAACGCGAAGCTGAGCTGGAAGGAGATCGGCGGTGCTGGATATTTGCCGTCGATGATCCGCTGAAGCAATTCCAGGCCGGTGTATTTCAGGATATCGGCGTGAGGAATGGTGCCGAGGCCAAGCGGCGAGACCCGGCCCGGATAGAGTTCGACTTCGCTCATCTGATGACTTCCCTGGCCGCGTTCTCTCCGGCGATGGGCTTGTGCGCTGCGTGGTGCTTCCGCAACGCTGCAAGAAAGCCGGCGCGCGCGTCGGGCTGATCGATGCCGCGCGGCTCGTAGACATGGCGGGTGAAGAAGAAACCGGTCAAGCGGAAGGCGTCCGCGATCGCCGCATGATTTGCGCGCAGGCCGGAGCCGCGCTGCAGAAATGCAGGCAGCACCAGCATCTTGTCGTGCCACGGCGCCCCGGCTTCGCGCGACACCGCGCGTCCCGATTTCGGCGAGACATAGGCAAGGTCCTGTTTGGTGCCGGTGGCGGCGCATTGGCTGAGATCGAGGCCAAAGCCGAGTTCATCGAGGATCAGAAGTTCGAAGCGCGCCACCAGCTCGCCGGCGGCGTCGGCATCGTCCAGGTGGACGATCATCACCGAAAGCGCCTCGTAGAGGCCGCCATGGGCGTCACGCTCGGGCAGCAGGCGCAGATGCGCCGCCATCGTCTGAAGGCCGTAGACGGCGATGGCACTGTCCATCAGCCGGGCGGCGTTCATCTCGATCGCTTCGGCCTGGAAGGTGCCCAGATGCTCGTCGAGGCGCGCGCGCCACAAGAGATCGACGCGATTGCCGGGCTGGAGAACGGGTTGCAGCTTGCGCGAGCGGCCGCCGCGCACGAGGCCGAGATGGCGGCCATGGGCACGCGTCATCACCTCGAGAATGGCGCTGGTTTCGCCATGCTTGCGGGTGCCGAGAATGATTCCCTCGTCGCGCCATTCCATATCAGGAGCTTTTCACCGATCGGGTGGCGAAATCAAGGTATGGGCCTGCCGCCTTGGCCGGCTCTCGCAACAACGCGTAAAAAAGCCGCCCGCAGCGATGTGCTGCGGGCGGTCTGGTAAGGTCAGTCGATCCGTTAGAACGAGCGCTGGAAGCGGAGAATGCCGCCGACACTGCTCTTCTTGTTGGCCTTGGTCCAGTTGCTGAAATCTGCGTCGTCGAACTTTCCAGCATTGAGGTAATCGACTTCAGCCGTGACGGTAAAGCCGGGCACAACGGTATAGGCAATGTTCGCGGCGATGCCGAGATTCTTCCAGTCGTCATAGGAGATCTGGGCGTTGAACGAGGTCTTGTCGTTGAACTTGTAGGTGCCGCCACCCCAGATCGCCCAGTTGCCGCCCCACTGTTTGTAGAAGCCGCGACCGTGTGCATCGATGGCGTTGTTCGCATCGTCGGTGAGATTGTCGTCGGTGCCGTAGCCACCCATGATGAACAGCGACAATTCGTTGGTTGCCTTGACGTCGAGGCGAACCTTGCCAGCGACTTCTTCATAGTTGCTGTCATAGGCCACGACGCCGGTGAGCGAACCCCAGTCGCCCTTGTACTTCAAACCGCCGACGACATGCGGAACATAGCTGTCGATGGTGCCGACCTTGCCAGCACCCTCTTCGAGCGAGACCAGCCCCGAGAAGCCGTTGCCAGCGTCGAAGTAGTACTGAACGACGTTGCTCTCCTGCCCGCCATACGGAACCAGCGTGTCCTGGATGACGTTGCCGGCATAGCCGATGAACGTATCGAAAGCCGTATCGTCCTTGCCGACGCGCAAGCCGCCGAGCTGAATCCAGGCGAAACGCAGCGAGAGCGACTTGTTACGACCCGTCCAATCGTCGGCGCTGGAGGCGGCTTGATTAGTATAGTCACCGGAGCTGTTGCCGTAGTTGAAGCGGGTCTCGGTGTAGGTCTTCAGGGTACCGAGCTCGGTCTCCTGACCGGTCCAGGTCTTCAGCGTGAAGCGGGTGTTCTTGTAGTAGGTCGAATGAGTGGTGCCGGCGTCCTGATGATCCGGGACGTGGTTGACGCCATCGAGCGAGCCGGCATCGCCGACACCGATGTCGTAACGGACATAGCCGCCGATGCGCAGGCAGGTCTCGGTGCCCGGGATGTAGAAATAGCCGGCGCCGTAGACGTCACAAATCTTGACGTATTCGGCCGGTTCCGGTTCGGCGACGACGACAGCGTCCGCGGCGCGTGCGCCGGACACCGCGATCAGTGCCGCGGCTGAGCCGAGAAGGAGGCTCTTGATGTTCATTTTCTGACCTCTCCAGTCAAGTTAATAAAATGGCTTCCGAATTGTGGCTGGCGGATATGTTTTCCCGCCTCACCCCCACAATGAAAAAAGGCTCGCACTGCGTCCCCTTTTCGCGGCGAACATACCCACCAATCTTCCGCCTTCAATGACAATTCCGCGAATATGCCGGATTCACGCCACAGATTAAATCGGTGTTGCACAAATAACACTAACCGGCTCATGTCGATTTTCAAATCGGCACAAATGGCACATCGTCGTTTTTATGTAATAATCCATGATATCTTTTCTTTATACTGTAAAATTTCCATTTTATTCCATTATTTTCAAGTCAATTGCGCACGCTGTCTAACAAAATGTCGAATGAGTTATTTTTCAACATCAGATTCTCAAGTCAAATCTGGTCAATTTCTTGAGCGCTCGGCCGACGAGAGGCCCACGCGAAAGCTGCCGGCGACAGCAGGTTTTTTGATCCATCAGCGCCGCCCGATGACGGCGCCACGCGTCTCGCCTCATGCCTGGCGCTCGCGATCGATCAGCACAGCATCGATCACTCGCCACGATTCTTCGATCTCGGCCGAGGCCACGTCTATGTGCCCGGCGGCGGTGATCAATGCCTTCCATAGCGCCCAGCCGCGCCCGCGCGCCCAGGTCGCTTCGTCTGCCGCGAGGCAGGCGCGAAAAGTGTCCCGGCTTTCGCCTTCGAACAGCGTCCAGGCAATTGCCAGATCGCAGGATGGATCGCCGACACCGGAGGTGCCGAAATCGATCACGGCGCTCAACCTGCCCTTTTCGACAAGGAGGTTGCCCCGGCTGACATCGCCATGGAACCAGACGGGCGGACTTTCCCAGGCCGCGGCAAGGGCTATCTCCCAGACGGCGGTGGCGGCGCCGGCATCGATGCTGCTGCCGAGTGCCGAGATCGCTTGCCTTGTCTCGCCGTCATAGACCGTCAGCGGTCCGCCGCGAAAGAAATTGTGCTGCCCAGGCGCTGGCCCATCGGTCGCGTCCACCTGTTTCAACGCAACCAGGAACCGAGCCAGGTCCGCCGCGAATTCCGACAGATTTGCGATACGTTCCCGTTTCGCGATCTCGCCCTCGATCCAGCCATAGACTGACCAGTGCCAGGCATAACCCTCGGCCGGAACGCCCATCGCCAGCGGTACGGGAATGGGCAGTGGCAGCAGCGGCGCCAATCTCGGCAGCCAGCGATGTTCCTTTTCCACTTGCAGGGCATAGGCGGCGGCGCTCGGCAATCGCACGGTCATCTCGTCGCCGAGATGAAAGGTCCTGTTGTCCCAGCCGCCAAAATCAACCGGCCTGACCGCAAGATTCTTCCAATGCGGGAATTGCGCGGCAATCAGCCGGCGCACCAAGGCGGCATCGATCGCTACCTCAAGCATGATCTTTCCCGAAAACGGCGCTCACTTCTCGGGATCACGCCTAGTGTGGAAACTCCAACCCCATCTCGCGATAGCGCTCGGGGTCGTCGCCCCAATTCTCGCGCACTTTCACGAACAGGAACAGGTGCACCTTCTGCTCCAATATGCCTGATATTTCCATCCGCGCGGCCTGCCCGATGGCACGGATGGTCTCGCCCTTGTGGCCGAGCACGATCTTCTTCTGGCTGTCGCGCTCGACAAAGATGGTCTGGTCGATGCGCACCGAACCATCCTTCTTCTCTTCCCATTTCTCGGTCTCGATGTGCGAGGAATAGGGTAGTTCCTGATGCAGCCTGAGATAGAGCTTCTCGCGGGTAATCTCGGCCGCCAGCTGGCGCATAGGCAGGTCGGAAATCTGATCTTCCGGGTAGTACCACGGGCCGGCCGGCAGCGCCTGGGCCAAGTAGTCGAGCAGGTCCTTGCAGCCGGAGCCGGTCAGCGCCGAGACCATGAAGGTGCGCTGGAACGGCACTTTCTCGTTCGCTGCCGCGGACAGGGCGAGCAGCGCCTCATGCTTTACCCGATCGACCTTGTTGAGGATCAGCACCATCGGCTGGCGCACATCCTTCAGCCGTTCGAGGATGGCATCGGCGTCGCCTCTGATGCCGCGCTCGGCGTCGATCAGCAGCAGCACGATATCTGCATCCTTGGCGCCGCCCCAGGCGGTGGTCACCATCGCGGTGTCCAGCCGCCGCTTGGGCTTGAAGATGCCCGGTGTGTCGACAAAGACGATCTGCGCGTTGTCGTGCGTGGCGATACCGCGCACGATGGCGCGTGTCGTCTGCACCTTATGGGTGACGATCGAGACCTTGGCGCCGACCAGTTGGTTGACCAGCGTCGACTTGCCGGCATTGGGCGCGCCGATCAGCGCGACGAAGCCGGAATGCGTGACAGGAGCGGCTGCGGTGTCTTCGGCGGTCATGCCGCACTCCCTTCATGAACCCAGACGCCCTCGCGAACCAGAAGGGCAGCAGCGGCGGCCTGTTCGGCCTCGCGCTTGGAGCGGCCGCTGCCGGTTGCCGGCTGAAACGCGCCGACCTTGACGCTGACGGTAAACAGCGGATCGTGATCGGGGCCTTCCCGGCCGTCGATCTGGTAGGCGGGAACAGCACTCGCCGCCTGATGCGCCCATTCCTGCAATTCGGTCTTGGCGTCGCGGCGCGCGGCACCCGAGGCCCGCGAACGCGGCTGCCAGTATCTATGGATGAATGCGCGGGCTGCTTCCAGACCACCATCGAGATACAGCACGGCGATCAGCGATTCCAGTGCGTCGGCGCGCAGGTTGACGCGCTTGCGTCCCTCGAGCCCGCGCACATCCGACCCGGCACGGATCAGGTCCGGCAGCCCGATATCTTCAGCGATGTCAGACAGCGCCTCGGCATTGACCAACGCATTGAGCCGCAGCGACAACTCCCCTTCCGCGGCATCGGGAAAGGCAGCCAGCAGCATATCGGCGACAACAAGGCCAAGAACCCGGTCGCCGAGGAATTCGAACCGCTCATAATCGGCGCCCGCATTGGCGCCTCGCGCACTGGCATGGGTAAGCGCACGCTGCAGGCGCTGGCGGTCGGCAAAGGCATGGCCCGTGCGTTCCGCAAGCGCTTCGGCGAGCGCATCGGCGGTCAACCTTTTTGGTGCCGCCATGACCCTAGTTGACGAAATGGAACAGGCGCGAGGCACGCATCAGCGACGGCCATTTCCAGATTTCGAGCGGACTTGCCTTGCCGGCGATCGAGAAGAAGACAAGGTTGGCGCGGCCGACCAGGTTCTCGGCTGGAACGTAGCCGACGGTGAAGCGGCTGTCGGCGGAATTGTCCCTGTTGTCGCCCATCATGAAATAGTGGCCGGGAGGCACGTCGAATTCGCGGGTGTTGTCGCCAATCGAGTTCGGCGACAGGTCCAGCGTGTCGTAGCTGACGCCATCGGGCAGCGTCTCGCGATAGACATCGATCGGATAATCCTTTTCCGTGATGTCGGGATTGTCGATCTGGCCGGTCTTGACGCGCGGCACGCCGACGCCGTTGATGAAGACTTGGCCATCCTTCATCTGGATCTTGTCCCCGGGCAGGCCAATGACGCGCTTAATATAGTCGACGGACGGATCCGGCGGGAACTTGAACACCACCACGTCGCCACGCTTGGGCTCGGAGCCCCAGATGCGGCCCGAGAAAATGTCCGGTCCAAAAGGCAGCGAATAGCGTGAATAGCCGTAGGACCATTTGGTGACGAACAGATAGTCGCCTTCCAGAAGCGTCGGCCGCATGGAGCCCGACGGGATCGAGAACGGCTGGAACAGCAGCGTGCGAATGACCAGGGCGAGCAAAAGCGCCTGGACGATGACGCTGACGGTTTCGCCAAGCCCGCCGGATTTCTTCTGGGATTTTTCAGCCACGCTCATGTCGTCCTCGATTGTGCGTTGGATGGTATAGAGTCTCGGCGCGCGCTCGGCAACGTCAATGCCGGTCGTCAGATGCAATCAGTGTGGCGCTTCTTCGACCGGTAGCGCTTCTATGATCACAAAGGCTTGAGCGAGCGGGAAATCATCCGTGATGGTGAGGTGGATCGCTGCCCGATGACCTTGCGGCAGGATCTTTTCCAGCCGCGCCAGCGCTCCGCCGGTCAGCGCCATCGTCGGCGCACCGCTGGGCAGGTTGACGACACCCATGTCACGCCAGAAGACCCCTTGCGCCAGACCGGTGCCCAGTGCCTTGGCGCAAGCCTCCTTAGCGGCAAAGCGCTTGGCGTAGGAAGCCGCGCGGGCGCGCCGGTTCTCCGAACGCGCCTGCTCCACCTCGGTGTAGATCCTCTGGATGAAGCGCTGGCCATGACGCTCAAGCGATTTCTCGATGCGTGTGATGTCGATCAGGTCGCTGCCGATGCCGATGATCATTGGGTGGCGGAACCGATGCTTCCGCCGGGATGAGGCGAATGCTCACGGCGTCTCGCGCGCTCTGCCAGCCGCTTGCGCCTCTGTTCGCGGAAGACATTCATGCCCCAGCGCGTGATGCCGTAGAATACCAGGCCGAACACGAGCCCGAGCGGCACCGCCCCGATCAGCATGGGCTCCAGCACGGGATGCCATAGTTTGGCGAAGGAAAGCTTGTGCATCATCTCGCCCAGATGCGCCGGCGGGCCATGCGTAGGCAGGCGATCGTGCAAGATGAGCTTGCCGGTTTCCCAGGACGCGCCCCACAAGAGCGGAAAGGTCAGCGGATTGCCGAAAAACACGGCTCCGAGAGCCGCTGCCACCAGATTGCCGGCGATCACCCAACACAGAACGGCGGCGATGATGAAGTGGAAACCGACGGGGAAGAACGAAGCAAAGACACCTGCCGCGACGCCAGCCGCCACCGCATGCGGGGTGGCCTTCAGCCGCAGGATGCGCTTGGAGAAATATTGAAGCGAGCGCGAAAACGAACGGCGCGGCCACAGATAGGTGCGCACCCGCTCGAAAAGACCATCAGGTTTGCGACGACGAAAAAGCACTCTCTTCCTATTCCCGACAATTCACAGCTTACAGGCCCGCTGTTTCCAGCCGGGCTTCGACCACCACATCTTGCGCTTTACGGTCGCCAGAAGGCAATCGCGACTTTGATATAGCTATCCGCAACCCCGACAACAACTGGAGGCCGTCCGCGCAGCGGCCGCACCGCCAAATTCGGGTAAGTCCGTCTTCTCCAACATCGGACAATCGCGGCGAATTTGAGAAGTGGTTTCGGCTAATTGTCGCAGCCAATGATCGCTATGCTACCGCAGGTACTGGCTGACTTCGACAAGGTTGCCATCCGGATCGCGGAAGTAGACCGACATCATTGGCCCCTGCGCGCCGATGCGTTCGACCGGCCCGAGTTCCACCGTTACGTGATTGGCCTCCAGGCCGGCAAGGAATTCATCGAGCGGCCGGTCGGTGATCAGGCAGAAGTCACCGGATCCGGGCGTCGGCGACTTCGCCTTCGGCTCGAAGGTGCGGCTGATCTCGTGGACATTGATCTTCTGGTTGCCGAAGGCAAGTGCCGTAGGCCGGCCCGGCGTGTCGATGCGTTCGAAGCCCAGCACGCGCTGATAAAAGGCGCAGGTCGCGTCGAGCGATGCCACCGTCAGCACGAAATGATCGATACCGACGATCAATGCGACCTCCTCAGATGTTGCGGCTGCCGGGCTTGATGGCCGGGATGGCGGCAAGCTCCGGCGGCAATCTGTCCGGCGGATAGGCTGGGACCTCATATTCGGCAAGCGCGATCAGCGGCACGCCGACATGGGTCTTGCCGGCCGATCGGTCGATGATGCAGGCGGCCGCGACCACCTCTGCACCAAGGGCGCGCAGGCAATCGATGGTTTCGCGGATCGACAATCCGGTGGTGACGATGTCCTCGACGATGACGACGCGCGCGCCCCGGTCAATCTCGAAGCGCCGCAGGCGGAACTCGCCCCCTTCCCGCTCCACCCAGATCGCCGGCACGCCAAGGTGGCGCGAAGTTTCGTAAGCCGGGATCAGCCCGCCGATCGCCGGCCCGACGATATAGTCGATCTTGCCTGGGATCGCGGCGCGGATCTTCTCGGCCAGCGCCTTGCACAGCCGCTCGGTCTTGTCGGCATGCATGAACACCCGTGCCTTCTGCAGGAAGACTGGACTGCGCAGGCCCGACGTCAGGATGAAATGACCCTCCAGAACAGCGCCAGCCTCACGGAATATGCCCAGCACTTCGTCGGTATTCATCTCGTCCCCCATGGTCGGCTATCGCTAGCCGTTGACGCGCCGCGCATCGCTGACGCTCGAATTGTCCTTGAGCTGCGACAGCAGCCGGTTGAGATGCTTCAGGTCCCAGACTTCGAGATCGATCAGCATTTCGGTGAAATCGGGCGCGGTGCGCACCATCGACAGCGTATGGATGTTGGCGTCGTTGGAGGCAACGACTTGGGCGATGTCGGCAAGCGAGCCCGGCGCGTTGATGGCGGTGACCGAGACGCGCGCGGGAAACCGTTCCTTGGTGCGTTCGTCGATGTCCCAACGTACGTCGATCCAGCGCTCCGGCTGGTCGTCGAAAGCCTGCAGCGCCGGCGACTGGATCGGATAAATGGTGATGCCGGTGCCCGGCTGGACGATACCGACGATGCGGTCGCCAGGGACCGCGCCTTCCGGCGCGAAGCGCACCGGCAGGTCGCCGCGCACACCACGGATCGGCACCGCGCCGGCGCCTGGCTGGTCCTTGTCCTTGCGCGCGGCCCGGCCCGGAATCTGGAACAGCATGCCGGCGGCGTTGCGGATCTTCGACCAGCCCTCCTCGCGCTGTTTGGGAGCCGCGGGGGTGACGCGCTCGTCCTTGTAGTCAGGGAAGACCGCCTTCATGACATCGGTGGAAGCCAGTTCGCCGCGACCGACGGATGCCAGCACATCCTCGATGTCCTTGCGCGCCAACCGGTGCAGGACGGGCTTCAGGCTTTCCTTGGTGAAGGTCTTGCCGGCTCGTTCGAAGGCACGCTCCAGGATACGCGCGCCAAGGCCGGAATACTGCTTGCGGATCGCATTCTTGGTAGCGCGGCGGATGGCGGCGCGCGCCTTGCCGGTGACGACGACCGATTCCCACGCGGCCGGCGGCACCTGCGCCTTGGAGCGGATGATCTCGACCTCGTCGCCATTCTTCAATTCCGTCATCAGCGGCATGATGCGGCCATTGACCTTGGCGCCGACACAGGTATCGCCGACATCGGTGTGGACGGCATAGGCGAAATCGATCGGCGTGGCGCCGCGCGGCAAGGCAATCAGCATGCCCTTCGGCGTGAAGCAGAACACCTGGTCCTGGAACAGCTCCAGCTTGGTGTTCTCGAGGAAATCTTCCGGGTTGTCGCCCTCTGCCAGCTGCTCGATGGTGCGCCGCAGCCAGGCATAGGCATTGGTCTCCTTCGAAATCGCGTGCACGGCGCCGTTCGTCTTGCCGCCAGTGTCCTTGTAGATCGAATGGGCGGCGACACCATATTCGGCGATCTTGTTCATCTCGCGGGTGCGGATCTGCAGCTCGACGCGCTGGCGCGAAGGACCGACGATGGTGGTGTGGATCGAACGGTAGTCGTTCTGTTTCGGCGTCGAGATGTAATCCTTGAAACGGCCGGGCACCATCGACCAGGTGGTGTGGATGGCTCCCAGCGCGCGATAGCAGTCTTCGACAGAGTCGACCACGACGCGGAAGCCGAAAATGTCGGACAATTGCTCGAAGGACAGCGCCTTGGCCTCCATCTTGCGGAACACCGACCACGGCTTCTTCTGCCGGCTTTTAACGCCGGCCTTGATGGCGTGTTTCTCGAACAGGCCCGAAAGAGCCTTCTCGATCTCGGACAGCACATCCTTGTTGCGCTCGAAGATTTCGGCGAGCCGGGCGGTAACGGCGCGATAGGCTTCCGGATTGATGAAGCGGAAGGCTATCTCCTCCAGCTCCTCGCGCATGCCTTGCATGCCCATGCGCCCGGCCAAGGGCGCATAGATGTCCATCGTTTCCTCGGCGATGCGCAGGCGCTTGGCCTCCGGCATATGGTCGAGGGTGCGCATGTTGTGCAGGCGGTCGGCGAGCTTGACGAGGAGCACGCGGACATCTTCCGAGATCGCCAGCAGAAGCTTGCGCAGGTTTTCCGCCTGCTCCGCCTTCTTCGACACGAGGTCGAGCTTCTTCAGCTTGGTCAGCCCTTCGACCAGCTTGCCCATTTCTGGACCGAACAGCTCATCGATCTCGGCCCTGGTCGCCGTGGTGTCCTCGATGGTGTCGTGCAGCAGGGCGACGGCGATCGTGGCCTCATCCATATGCATTTCGGTGAGGATGGCTGCGACTTCGAGCGGATGCGAGAAATAGGGGTCGCCGGAAGCGCGCTTCTGGTGGCCATGCTTCTGCATGGCGTAGACATAGGCCTTGTTGAGCAACGCCTCGTTGACGTCAGGCTTGTAGCGCTGGACGCGCTCGACAAGCTCATACTGACGCATCATGGGCGGAATCTCTCGGCGATGAAATGAATCATGCGCCGCACTGCTGTACGGCGCATGTCATAGATAGCCACGAAACCGCCGGGACGGAAGTGCCGGAAGATTGTTCCAGCCAATTCCAAAGGGCTTTTCAGAATTCGCTCAGCCGAGTCGGATAGCGTAGTTTTCGAGAACCGGAGCGGAGCGGACATTTGGGTCCGTGAGCACCGGAAGCACAGAAAACGGCGCTAGGCAACCGGCTGGGTAGAATTATCAAAAGCTCTTAGTAGTCGTCGCTCTTTTCCGGGGGAACCAGACCTTCGATGCCGGCCAGCAGGTCTTCCTCGGTCATGCGATCGAAGGTGACGTTGTCCTCGGTGTCGTCCGCGTCGGCGGCGGCAACGGCACCGCCAGTCTGGTCGGCGATCACTTCACCATCGGCTTCGGGCTCGTCGACCTCGACATGCTTCTGCAGCGAATGGATCAGATCTTCCTTGAGATCGTCGGGCGACAGCGTCTCGTCGGCAATCTCGCGCAGCGCGATGACCGGGTTCTTGTCGTTGTCGCGCGGCACGGTGATCTGTGCGCCCTGGCTGATCTGACGAGCGCGGTGGCCGGCTAGAAGCACCAGCTCGAAGCGGTTGTCGACCTTGTCGATGCAATCTTCAACGGTTACGCGGGCCATGGATTGCCCCTTTCATGCCTGGATGTAATGGAAAACAGGCGCGGTCCATAACCCGAACAGCGCCAAAATACAAGCATCATGGCAATGCGTACCCACAGGGCAGCCCGCGTCCACGGTTCGGCGCCGCGATCACAATTGCTTGCAGTGCGCCACGCGCCCTTGGATTGCCACCAAACTGGCGTTATCTCGGTTGGTCCAAGGTCGGCCGGTTTATTATGGGCCTGACCGCTAGTCGCTACCGCATTTCGTTAGACGGCCGTTATTTCGAAAAGGACTATTTCCATGTTCGATCCCCGTGAAAAAATCGCCCTGTTCATCGACGGCGCCAATCTCTACGCCACCTCACGCGCGCTCGGGTTCGACATCGACTATCGCAAGCTTTTGGCGAGCTTCCACAAGCGCGGTTACCTGCTGCGCGCCTATTATTACACCGCGCTGGTCGAGGACCAGGAATACTCCTCGATCCGGCCGCTGATCGACTGGCTCGACTATAACGGCTTCAAGGTGGTGACCAAGCCGGCCAAGGAATTCACCGACTCGACCGGCCGCCGCAAGATCAAGGGCAATATGGACATCGAGCTCACCGTCGATGCGCTGGAACTCGCCGACGTCGTCGACCACTATGTCATATTCTCCGGAGACGGCGATTTCCGCACGCTGGTCGAGGCGCTGCAACGGCGTGGCCGCAAGGTGTCGATCGTCTCGACCATGGCCTCGCAGCCGCCGATGATCTCAGATGACCTGCGCCGCCAGGCGGACCATTTCATCGACCTGGCGACGCTGAAGAACGAAGTCGGCCGCGATCCCTCGGAGCGGCCCGTAAGGCGGCCCGAACCGGCTGAAGTCGATGAGGACGACTACTGAGGCCGGTCGACTTGACCGCCCTCCCCGCTGCCGAACCCAGCCGCGACTGCCCACTCTGCCCGCGGTTGCATGATTTCATCGCCGAATGGCGGCAGCGCGAGCCGTCATGGTTCAACGCGCCGGTGCCGACCTTCCTGCCATTGGGCGGCGAAGATACCGTCCGGCTTCTGATCGTCGGTCTGGCGCCTGGCTTGCGCGGCGCCAACCGCACCGGGCGCCCGTTCACCGGCGACTATGCCGGCGACCTGCTCTACTCGACGCTGATTGCCCACGGCTTCGCACGCGGCGAGTTCAAGGCGCGGCCCGATGATGGGCTGGAGCTCGTCGGCACGGCGATCACCAACGCGGTGCGCTGCGTGCCGCCGGAGAACAAGCCGGTGGGTGCGGAGATCGCCACATGCCGGACATTTTTGGTGCCGACTATCGCTCGCTTTCCCAACCTGCGCGCCGTGCTGGCGCTGGGATCGATTGCGCACCAGTCGACCGTGCGGGCACTGGGCGGGCGCGTCGCCACCTATCCGTTCAAACATGGCGGCCAGTTGGAAGCCGGCGGCATCATGCTGTTTTCGAGCTACCATTGCTCGCGCTACAACACCAATACCGGTGTGTTGACCGAAGACATGTTCGTCAGGGTGTTTGGCGAGATCGCGGCATTCCTGAAGAACTGAGCTCTCGGATACCGTGCGGTCTCCGGTGCCTGCTCACACCGGCAGCAAGGCATCCGGCTTCACGTCGCCGATCGAGGCATAGGTATGTGTCTCCTTCACCCCCGGCAGTGGCAGGATGACGCGTTTGAGAAAGTCCTGATAGTCGGCCATCTCGGCAATGCGGGCCTTCACGAGATAGTCGAAGCCGCCGACGACCATGTGGCATTCCAGGACCTCGGGCGCCTTTGCGACCGCCTCGGCGAAGCGGTCAAAGATATGCGGGGCCGCGTGATCGAGCCGTACCTCGATGAAGACAAGCATGCCGCGGCCAATCTTTGCCGGATTGAGCACCGCCCTGACGGCGGTGATGAAGCCATCGCGAAACAGGCGTTTCACGCGCTGGCTGGCGCCGGTCGGCGACAGGCCGACGCGCGCTGCCAGGTCGAGCGTGGTGCGGCGTCCATCTTCCTGCAGCAGTCGCAGAAGACTGCGGTCGACGGCGTCCAGGTCGACTGGTTCAGGATTCACGTTCAAGCCATCCTATTTGCGTGAATTACACTTCAAATTGTAAAAAACAGCGTATTTTGTCGCGGCCATTTCGACAATAGGCTGCGCTTCATCGCAACTGTCTCCTCCTGGCGACATGAACATCCGGCGGAACCGACATGGCGGACGGACGAGACACCGGAGACACAAGACTGGCGGTGATCGCCGGCCTTGTCATGATCGCCATCTATGCAGCGCAGTTCGTCGCCGCCCGCTTCAGCCTCAGGGAGCATCTGACGGCCACCGACATGGCCAGCCTGCGCTTTGCCGGTGCCGGCGCGGTGTTCCTGCCGATCGTCTGGAGGCGCGGCCTGGCCACCATGAAGGCGCTGGGCTGGCGGCGTGGACTGACGTTGGCGGCACTGGCCGGATTGCCCTATCCACTGATCATCAACTGGGGCCTGACCCACGCGCCCGCCGCCCATGCCGCGGCGCTCTGCCCGGCCTCGATCGTGTTCTTCTCGTTCCTATTGTCGCTGTTCAGGGAAAGCGCGTCGCGTCGGCGGATCATTGGCGTCGCCACGATCATCACCGGCTTGTTGCTGTTCATAGCGCCGGCGCGCACCGGCGCCAGTGATGTCCTGTTCGGCGACCTGCTGTTTATCGGATCGGGCGCGATGTTTTCCACATATGCCATTCTTGTGCAGCGATGGCGTGTCGACCCGGTCACGGCGACCGCGAGCGTCGTGCTTTTGTCCTGCCTGCCACTGCCACTTCTCTATGTCTTTGCGCCAAGCGGCCTCCATGCCGCCGCAGGCGCCGAAATCGCCAGCCAGATCGTCATTCAAGGTCTTCTCGCGGGCGCTGCCGCGATGTTCCTCTACACTTACATTGTCGACCGATTGGGCTCGCAGGCTGCATCGCTGTTCCTGCCGGGTGTGCCGGTCGCCACCGTGCTGGTCGGCATGGTCGTGCTTGGCGAGACCCCGCTGGCTATCCAATGCGTGGCCATCGCCATCATGGCCGCCGGGATGGGTTATTCGGCGATGGGCCGACGCGGCACCAGGGAAAAGCTGGCTGTCTCGACATCAGCTGGAACGTGAATGGTTTCAGGGGCATGGCAGGCTTCTGAAGAACCAGCCGGCATCGGATCGGGTCTGTCCATCAAGGTGCGGAGGCAAGCAGAGCCGCCAACTTCTCCGGCCCACCCTGCAAAACATTCAGGTCGACGTCCCCCTCTATGCCGTCCACGCGCCCGCTGTTGTGGTACTGCCAGTAGATCCAGTCACGGCGGTCCGGTTCCATGAGCAGCGAGCGTAGCCAGGGTGGGCGAGCGGCGATTTGCCCAGCATAGGCAGCCTCGGCTTCATCCGTCAGATAGATGATCGCCGGCTTGCCGAAGGCAGCCTCGACAGGTCCAAGGAAATCCTTCAGTTCCGTATTCAGTTGCTCGGGTGACAGGCGCTGCGGACAGTTGCCCCCGAACTCGATGTCGACGACCGGCGGCAGCAATGGCTGATCGTGCGGAACCGCCGAGATAAAGTTCCTGGCCTGATCGGCGCCCGGCCGGCAGAAGGTGAAGAAATGATAGGCGCCGACGGCGAGCCCGGCGGCGCGGGCCTCGCGCAGATTGCCGGCGAAGGCATTATCGACATGGTCGCCGCCTTCAGTCGCCTTGATGACGGCGAAAGCCACATCGTCGGCGGCAACACGCCGCCAGTCGATCTTGCCCTGATGATGGGAGACGTCGATGCCCCTGACCGGATATCGGTCGCGGTCGGGAGAGTAGGTGCGGAAATAGGCCACGGCAATGACACATGCCAGGGCAAGATTGGCCAGGCCCCAGAGGACAATCCGCTTCTTCAAGACCATCCCCTGTTGGACGTGCCGGTTGTTCGACGTTGAAAACCCGACCGTGACTTTTCCAGGCTATCTCCCGATCACCCACGTTCCTTGAGCAGCCGGCCCTTTTCGCGCGACCAGTCGCGTTGCTTCTCGGTCTCGCGCTTGTCATGCAGTTTCTTGCCGCGGCCAACTGCAAGCAGCAGCTTGGCGCGCCCTTGGTCGTTGAAATAGATTTTCAGCGGCACCAGCGTCATGCCTTCGCGGTCGACGCTCTGCGATAGTTTTGCCATCTCGCGCTTGTTGAGCAGCAGTTTGCGGCGCCGGCGCGGCTCGTGGTTGAAGCGATTGGCCTGCAGGTATTCCGGCAGATAGGAATTGATCAGCCAGATCTCGCCGCCTTCGACCGAGGCATAGCTGTCCTGGATGTTGGCCTGGCCCTGGCGCAGCGACTTGACCTCGGTTCCGGTCAACACCAGGCCTGTCTCGATCGTGTCGAGCACTTCATAGGAAAACCGCGCCTTGCGGTTTTCCGCAACTGTCTTGTTGTTGGGATCGGCTTTTCTGACTTGGTTCATAACGTCTAGAATCCGTTTCGAAACTCGCTCCTGCGAGTCAGATGATGGTGCTACTAGAGCGCCGCGCGTTTTTTAACGCGCAAAGGACGCTCTAGAAATCCGACTTTGCGCATGGTCCTTTCCGAAAGCGAAGTGCTTTCGGGGCCACGCGCCGAACCGGAGCGGAGCGTACATATAGTACGCGAGCACCGGAAGCGCAGGTGGCGCCTTCAGATGGCCGCAGGAGTAGAGTTTCCAAACGGACTCGTTAATTAATCAAGCGGGCGTGCTTCATGGCCGCATCGATCTTTTCGGCCGTCGACTGCTCGATGGTGACCAGCGGCGAACGCACGACGTTCTCGACCTTGCCCAGCTTCGACAACGCGTATTTGGCGCCGGACACGCCGGGCTCGATGAAGATCGCCTTGTGCAGCGGCAGCAAGCGGTCCTGCAGTTCCAGCGCCTTGGCGCTGTCGCCGGAGAGCGTCGCTTCCTGAAACTCGGCGCACAGCCGCGGCGCAACGTTCGAGGTCACCGAAATACAGCCGACGCCGCCATGCGCGTTGAAGCCGAGTGCTGAGGCATCCTCGCCGGAAAGCTGGATGAAATCCTTGCCGCAGGTCATGCGCTGCTCGGACACGCGCTCGACCTTGCCGGTCGCATCCTTGACGCCGACGATGTTCTTGAAGTCGTGCGCCAGCCGGCCCATCGTTTCCGGCGTCATGTCGATCACCGAGCGAGGCGGGATGTTGTAGATGATGATCGGCAGGCTGGTCGCCCTGGCGACGGCGGCGAAATGCTCATACAGGCCGCGCTGCGTCGGCCTGTTATAATAGGGCGTGACGACCAGGGCTGCATCGGCACCGGCCTTTTCGGCATATTGCACCAAACCTACCGCTTCCACGGTGTTATTGGAGCCAGCGCCGGCGACGACAGGCGCCCTGCCCTTGGCCACCTCGATGCAGACCTTGACGACATGGCGGTGCTCGTCATGCGACAGCGTCGGGGATTCGCCGGTGGTGCCTACCGGGACAAGGCCCGTGGTGCCTTCGCCAAGCTGCCATTCGACGAACGCGCGAAAGGCTTTCTCGTCGAAACGCCCGCTCTTTTCGAACGGTGTCACGAGCGCAGTAAGCGAGCCTCTCAGCATGTCGTCCAACTCCTTGGGACTTCTTGGTTCACGCATGTCGCAGTCCCAAAACCGGTATCCACTTTTGGGCGACATGCACTTTGTCGGTTATGCATGTCGCTGCCCCAAAACCGGTATCCACTTTTGGGCGACATGCACTTTGTCGGTTATGCATGTCGCTGCCACAAAATCGGTATCCACTTTTGGGCGACATGCATCGGTGTTTTGTCGTGCGCGCCTTCTAACCGAAAGCGAAGCGGCGCACCATAGTCTCGACATTGTTGCGCGGCAAGCATTGCCATGGTGCCAGCAGGCGTAATTCGAACGGCCTCGACAACCCTTTGTTTACGAGCCCTTCACGACCTAAGCTTAGGCTTCAAGGCTTCTTCGCCCGCAGGTAAAATGCTGGATTAAGGAAAGACACGAAATCATGCCGCCCAGTCGGCCCCACCTGTTCGCGCTTCTTGGCGCCATCGCCGCGCTGATGCCCGGCGTGGCGATCAGCGGCAGCGTCGATGTGCGGGTCACCTCGGCCATCCCGATGCCTGGTGTACAGGACAAGGCGCAACAGGACCCTTCACCCGCCGTCACGCTCCTGAAAAGCGGACTGGATGCGCTGGCGGCTGGCGATATTCCCGGCGCGCGCGGTGTGCGCGATGCGCTACCCGCACAATCGCTCGACCAGCACATATTGGCCTGGGCGATCGCGCTCTACGGGGGCGACAAGGTTCCGAGCGGCGACATCGCCAAGGCCGCGAAGATGCTGCCCAACTGGCCGGGCACCGTTGCATTGCGCAAGAACAGCGAGCGCGCACTCTATCGCGAGAACCCGGCGGCGGATGTCGTCGTCAAGGCATTCGACGGCAGCCAGCCGCAGACAGCCGAAGGCGTGATGGTTCTCGCGCGCGCCTATGTGTCGTCGGGCAACGCCAAGGCGGCGCGATCGGTGCTGTCGCCGTTCTGGCGCACCGCGATCCTGGAAGCCAAGGACGAGACGGCTCTGATCAAGGAGTTCGGCAGCCTTGTTCCCGCCGCCGATCACCGTTTTCGCATGGAGCGCATGTTCTATGCCAACCGGGTGAATTCCGCCTTGCGTGTCGCCGGCCTCGCCGGCGCCCAGCAGCTTGCCGACGCCTGGGCGGCGGCCGACAAGGGCGACAAGAATGCTGCCAAACTATTGAAGACTGTGCCGGTGGCGCAACGCTCGGCCGGCTATTTCTTCGCGCAGGCCGAATATCTGCGCAAGCAGAAGGATTTTGCGGGCGCCGCGGCTTTTGTCATGAAAGCGCCGGCAGACCGGGAATCCCTGGTCGATCCGGATGCCTGGTGGGTCGAACGCCGGGTGCTGTCGCGCGAACTGGTCGACCAGGGCGACATGAAGACCGCCTACAAAATAGTCGCCACGCATGCCGCCGAAAGCGCGGCCAATGCGGCGGAAGCCGAATTCCATGCCGGCTGGTATGCGCTGCGCGGCCTGAACGATCCCAAGCTCGCGGCGACGCATTTCGCGCGTATTGCCGACCTTGCCCAAGGGCCGATGACCCTGTCGCGCGCCTATTACTGGCTCGGCCGCGCGGCGGAAGTCGGTGGCCCCGGCAATGCCAAGGACTATCTTGGGCGTGCGGCGACCTACGGCACGACGTTTTACGGCCAGCTAGCCGCCGAACGCGTCGGCCGGCAGGCGCTCAACATCGTCTATCCCCAGCCAAGTGCCGCCGACCGGCAGAACTTTGCCGGCCGCGAGGCCGTCTCGGCCATCAAGCGCCTGCAGGAGGCAGGCTACGACCGTTATGCCGAAACGCTCTATCGCGACCTTGCCGGGCAGTTGACCAGCCCGGGTGAACTGGCGCTGCTCGCTATCCTTGCCGAAAAGCAGGACAACCATTTCATGGCGCTGAAAATCGGCAAGATCGCCGGGGCGCGCGGCATCGATGTCGGCGCGCTGTCGCATCCGCTCGGCGTCATCCCCGATTCGGCCAATATTTCCGGTTCGGGCAAGGCGCTGGCCTATGCGATCGCCCGCCAGGAAAGCGAATTCAATATCGGCGCCGTATCCAGTGCCGGCGCACGCGGACTGCTGCAGCTGATGCCGGGAACCGCCAAGCAATTGGCGAAGAAGGCCGGATTACAGTTTTCGCAGACCAGGCTGACTACCGACGCCGGCTACAATGCAACGCTTGGGTCGGCGTTCCTCGGCGAACAGCTCGATCGCTTCAATGGCTCGTACGTATTGACCTTCGCGGGCTACAATGCCGGCCCGACCCGAGCCAGCCAGTGGGTGGCGAAATACGGTGACCCGCGCGGCAAGGACATCGATGCGGTGGTGGACTGGATCGAGCGGATTCCCTACACGGAAACAAGAAGTTACGTGCAGCGCGTGATGGAGAATTACGAGGTCTACAAGATGCGTATTTCCGGCAAGTACGACATCGTCGGCGATCTCGTGAACGGGCGCGGCTGAGGCTCTTGCCCTCGCCTTGCGAGGAGAAGGAGGAGCCTTTCCCGTTTGACCCTCCGGCGCTCCGTCTGTAGCAGTCGTGGACGATCCTTCGGCTAAAGAGCCCGTCCCATGTCGAGCAATCCAGATTTCTCCGACTTCTTCTATGCGGCGCCAGATGGGCTGAGACTTCACGCGCGCGTCTATGGCGAAGCGAATTCCGCACATTGGCCGGTCGTCTGTCTGCCTGGCTTGACACGTAACGCGCGGGATTTTCACGAGCTTGCGCTCCATCTCTCGACGCGATCCGCCCTTGCGCGTAAGGTCGTCGCTTTCGACTACCGCGGACGCGGGCAGTCGGCCTACGATCCCGATGTCAGCCACTATAATGTCGGCATCGAAGCCGGCGACGTCCTTGCCGGGCTGGCGGCGCTCGGCATCGAACAGGCGGCCTTCATCGGCACCTCGCGCGGCGGGCTGATCATCCATGTGCTTGGCGCGATGCAGCCGGCGGCGCTGAAAGCCATCGTGCTCAACGACATCGGGCCAGTGATCGAACCCGCGGGTCTCGCTCACATCCAGTCCTATCTCGAACGCGCACCGAAGCCGAAAACCCTCGCCGAGGCGATGGCTGCCCAGCGCAGCGTTCACGGCCAGGATTTTCCAGCGCTAACCGAGGGCGACTGGACGCGGATGGTTGGGGCGCTCTACCGTGAGACGGATCAGGGGCTGTTGCCGGATTTCGACCCGGCCCTGATCGACACGCTGGCCGACGTCGACGTCACCAAGCCGCTGCCGGATCTGTGGCCTCGGTTCGACGCGCTGGTCACCGTGCCGTTGCTTGCCATACGAGGCGGCAATTCAAAGCTTCTCTCCGACACCACGCTTGAAGAGATGAAAAAGCGCCGTCCCGGCATGGAGGCGATCACGGCCGACGGCCAGGGACACGCGCCCTTCCTGGAAACCGGCATTTTGCCGGAAGAGATTGCTTCCTTCCTCGATCGGGCTGAGAACGGCCATTGATCAGCTAATCAAGGCTAAGCAGGTTCTGCAAAAGTGTCCCACGGTTTTGCGATCACAACCTGCGAATAACAAGAGAATCTAAGCAGACTTTCGTGGGGCACCCCACGAAAGTCTGCTTAGCGTTTCGATAAGACCAGCGCTCCGTTAGAGCCTCCAGATTTCAGGTCAACTCGACCTGAAATCCAATTCCTCCTCTAATCAAAGAGATAGAGCATGATGTCGGCCGAAACCGCCTCACTTTTCGGCATCATGCTCTGATACTGTGCCCTACGGAAAGCGCTTTCTTGCCTTCGCCGTCCCGACAGTTTTACCGTTGGCGTCTAGTGCCTTGACGGTGAATTGGTAGGTATGCGGCGACGGGGGACAGGGTCCTCGGTATGAAAACGCGCCGTAAGGCAGGGCCTCTCCGGAATACGCCACCTTACCGCCGCCGTGCGCAAAATCCGGCGCGTCCAGGTCAGACATGCGAATGTCAAGTTTTACCGTCCCGGCTGGGACACCGGCAACTTTCATGGGCGGTGACTTACTGTCGAAGCACTTCTTGGTTGGGCCCCACTCCACCGAAACCGACATTTCAGCGTGGGCCGGCGGCGTTCAACAACGATCGCACCGGCGAAATGGCCGTTCGGCTGCTATCCACCAGCGTTGTTGAACAAATGACACGATTTGGCCTCACTCAGAAAGCTCTCGTTAACCATCGGCGCCGCCGCAACCGCTTGTTTCCGGCCGAATCCGGCGATCGGAGGACGGAATCATGGCGAGGTCGCGAGTCGCCAGCCAGGGAATTGCCGCAGATCCGCCGCATCGAGCAAAGCCGCGATCCGCTACGCTCTTATTTTTCCATATAATGACGCGGGCTTGTTGATTGTGCCGCCGCTTTTCTTTATCCAGCGGCTCAACGGAGAGGTGGCCGAGTGGTCGAAGGCGCTCCCCTGCTAAGGGAGTAGAGGTCAAAAGCTTCTCGTGGGTTCGAATCCCATCCTCTCCGCCATCCTGCTTCGCACAGCTCTGTCGATGCCAAGATTTCCAGCAATAACAATTAGATAATTTGACGCTGCTGGTCCTGGCGATTCCGGCTATCGCTCTGCCAGCCGCCAATTCGTTCGGTTCTGACTGGAGGTCAGAAAATGAACATCACGAGCCTTCTTCTCGGCTCCGCTGCGGCCCTGATCGCAGTTTCCGGTGCGCGCGCCGCCGACGCCGTTGTCGTCGCCGAGCCGGAACCCGCTGAATACGTCAAGATTTGCGACGTCTATGGCGCTGGCTACTTCTACATCCCCGGCACCGAAACCTGCCTGCGCATCGGCGGCTACGTCCGCTATGACATCGGCGTGGGCGACCATGGCACCAACGACGGCGTCAACAACGTTCCGGACCACATGGGTGACGGCAATCACGACACCTACTACAAGCAGGCTCGCTTCACGCTGAAGACCTGGACCGGCCAGGAAACCGAACTCGGCACCTTGAAGACCTACACCGAGACCCGCTTTAATTTCGGCAACAACGTCGGTGATTACACGTTCGGCGGCAATAGCTGGCAGGGTCACAACAAGGGCACCAGCCTCAATTTCGCCTGGATCCAGCTTGGTGGTCTCCGCGTCGGTAAAGACGAATCGGCCTTCGATACGTTCATCGGCTATGCCGGCAACGTCATCCAGGATACGATTGTCCCTTACGGCGGCTTCGACACTAACGTCGTGCAGTACTACTTCGACGCCGGCAACGGCTTCTCGGCCGTGGTCTCGCTCGAAGAAGGTTACGGCGCCTACTCGATCGACAGCTATGTCCCGCACGTCGTCGGTGGCGTGAAGTGGACGCAGGGCTGGGGCGCGATCACCGGCGTCATCGCCTATGACAGCAACTACGAAGAAGTCTCCGGCAAGGTTCGTGGGTTGTCGAACCTGCCAACCGCTGAACCTGTTCACCGAACCGCCCTTGTCAAAGAATCGCAAACAGGGCGTCGCCCTATGGCACTCAGATGCTCGATCTTCTGATTTTATGCATGTCGTGTCCCGGAACCGGGGACACTTCCGGGCGACATGCATTAAGAGCGGTTCAGCGTTTGATAGAATTGCCGACCCGCTCCAACTCTTTGTTTCTAGGCGATTCCGGACGGAAAACCGCTCAGCAATTTTCCTGGGATTGCCAAAAATAAAGCCAGTCGAACCACAAAATCCGACCTTGTCGGCAGCTATCCGGCGCTGTGCTCCTGACTTTCAAATGTCCGCCAGATCGCCCAACCCCTCAATCAGGGGCTGGATCTCCGTCTCATAATTCTTCCAGCGCTTGACCGACGATTTGTAGATCGGTTGACGCACCTGCCAGCGGCTGGGCGTGTTAACCGAACCATCCCTGTCGAAAAAGCGCAGGCACGCGTCGTCCCAAGGCAGCCCAAGATAGTCTATGAGCCGGCGCGACTGCGCTTCCTGATCCTCGACGAGCGTTTCGTATCGATTTTCAAAGATCAAGCCTGGAAAGATCTTGTTCCAATGCTGCATCAGCCGGTCATATTCTCGGTAGTACAGGAGCGAGGGGGTGGTTTGGCGTGCGCGACAGAACTTGAAGGCACAGGTCCTGAGCCTCGTTGAGGCGTTTGGCTTGCTGGAGGGCATATGCCTGTTTCAGCAGCGCCTCGTCGGCCTGTGTACGTGAGAGCGAATTTGCCGTCTGCGGATTGGCTTGCGGCGATCTTGGCTTCGGCGTGGGGCCAGGCTTGACGTCCTTGGACCAGGCGGGCGGGAGACGATTGTTCATAGAGTCTCGCTATCAAAAAGAGGCGAAGGAATCCAGTGTCGCGGGTGCGGACGTGGCGACCTTGCGCCAACCATCCGGTCACGCTAGCAAGAAGGCTCCTTCCAAGCGAGCTTTCGACATGCCAACGCGCCCTGCCCTCTCGCCGCTCATCGCCGCACTCCCGTCGACGGTGCCGTTTGTCGGCCCCGAAGCGCAGGAACGAGAGCGCGGGCGCGCTTTCCGTGCCCGCATCGGTGCCAATGAAAGCAGCTTTGGCCCCTCGCCGCGCGTCATCGCCCGCATGGAGAGTGTCGCGCGCGACCAGTGGATGTATTGTGACCCGGACAATTACGACCTGAAAGTCGCGGCGGCCGCTCATCACAATGTGGCGGTCGAGAACGTCGTTGTCGGCGAAGGCATCGACGGCCTGCTCAGCCTGGTGGCGCGCATGTATGTGGCGCCTGGCGATGCGGTGGTCACCTCGCTCGGCGCCTATCCGACCTTCAACTTCCACATTGCCGGTGTCGGCGGCCGGCTGGTGACCGTCCGTTACGAGAACGATCGCGAAAACCTGGACGGTCTGCTCGCGGCGGTCGTCAGGGAGAAGGCGCCACTGGTCTATCTGTCCAACCCGGACAATCCGATGGGCAGCTGGTGGGAAGCCGACGAGGTCATCGGCTTCATACAAGCCTTGCCGGAAAGCACCATGCTGGTGCTCGACGAGGCCTATGGCGAACTGGGGCCGGCCTCGGCCCTGCCGCCGATCAACATCTCGCGGCCAAACGTCATCCGCATGCGAACCTTTTCGAAGGCCTACGGACTTGCCGGCATACGATGCGGCTATGCGTTGGCCGAGACGCAAGTGATCAGCGACTTCGAGAAGATCCGCAACCACTACGGCGTCAGCCGCATGGCGCAGATCGCCGGCGTCGAGGCGCTCGCCGATCAGGTCTATCTCGAGACGGTGGTGGCCCGGGTGGCCGCCGGACGGCGGCGCATCGCTGATATTGCCGAACAGAATGGGTTGAAGCCGCTCGCCTCGGCGACCAATTTCGTCACCATCGACTGCGGCCATGACGGTGCTTTCGCTCTGAAAGTGTTGCAGGGATTGTTGTCGCGCGACGTCTTCATCCGCAAGCCGATGGCGCCAGGGCTCGACCGCTGCATCCGCGTCAGTGTCGGTCTCGACCACGAACTGGATATCTTCGCCGAGGAATTGCCCGGCGCATTGGCAGCGGCGCGCGGAAACTAGGGCGCTTCGCGGTGCTCGGGAGGCATCGCTGCGCCGAGCAGATGCCTGACACGCGTCAGCACATCAGACAACTCCGCGGCTTCCCTGTCATTCAGCCCCGCGGTCAGGCGGGCAAGATCACAATCCGTGGCCGCATGAAGTGCGGCAAGCGCGGCCTGGCCGCGCGCAGTGAGCGATAGGACGCGCGGCCGCAAAGGTGCGGGACCGGTGCACATTTCAGTCAGGCCGGCGGCAGAGAATTTGCGAAGAATTCTCGCGACATAGGCAGGATTCACCTGGAGGTCCCGGGCGACCGCGGAGGCCACCGGTTCGACATCGAGCCGAAACGCTCGCGCCAGAAAACCTGTCTTGCCGCCGGGATTGGTGGCGCTATGGCGAGGGCGGTGGCCGATCTCGAACAGCACCCGCGCCTCGGTCAGGGTATAGGCGCTGTGCATCAACGTCTCGTCGAGCAACCCGATCAGGCCGGTGTAGAACCGGTTGAAGTGGCGGATATCGCGGACCAAAGCCATTCCGATCGCGCATGCCAGGTGCCTCCCGTGAAATTACCAGGCCATAGAGATGGTCGCTATCAAATTGACCTAGTCACTCATTTACTAGATCGAGTCATCCATTTTCTGCAAAGAATCCAGGTTCTCGATTGGATAGACCTCAAGCCAGTTGCCTTCGTTCGGCGCTGCGCCACACTCTATGCAAGGGAGCGAGCCATGAAAGACCGGAAAAGGGCAGTGCAGGCGCGCATATATGGCAAGGTCCAAGGCGTCGGCTACAGGATCTGGGCGCGAGGCGAAGCGACAAGGCTCGAGCTGCTGGGCTGGGTGCGCAACGAAAGAGACGGCTCGGTTACGGCACGGCTTACCGGCGCCGACGCGGCTGTCGCGGCTATGATCGAACGGCTTCGGCAAGGCCCGCCCGGCGCTGCTGTCTCGCGGATCGAGCTGGACGAGCTGGAGACCTGGACCACGCCTGGAGATTTCAGGATCATGACGTAGACGGATTTCTCCTCCCTTGAATTAATTGAACGTTCGTTTTATTATCTGCCGCCAACGAGGCGATGATGGCACGCACCACAGGATCAGACGGCGAGCGAACCGAAGCGGCAGTCCGCGAGGCGGCGGTCAACCTGATTGCGCGCTATGGCTATGAAGCGATGTCGATGCGCCAATTGGCCGCCGAGGTCGGCGTGCAGGCAGCCGCGCTCTACCGCTATTTCCCGACCAAGGAAGACCTGCTGTTCACGCTGATGCGCGACCATATGCAAGGGCTTCGCGAAGCGTGGGAGCACTCCAGGCCGGCCGGCGCGGATCCGGCTCGGCAGCTTGCCGCCTATGTGCGCAACCACATCGCCTTTCATATCGGGCGCCGCCACGCCACGCATGTATCGAACATGGAATTGCGCAGCCTGTCGCCCGACAGGCTGACACAGATCCTGCGCATGCGCACGGCCTACGAAAAGGAACTGCGTTCGATCCTGCGCGATGGCGCCGAGGCTGGTATTTTCAGCATCGAGGACACCGGCCTGACGGCCATGGCGCTGATCCAGATGATGACCGGCGTCATCGTTTGGTTCCGGCCGGGCGAGCGATTGTCCATCGCCGAGGTCACGGAGACATACCTTTCGATGACAATGCGCCTAGTCGGCGCGAGGATGGCTACCGATACTACAGCGCCGCGCGTCCCTTCGGATGCGCAAAGTATGCTGTAGCACTTTAATTTCGCGCATGATGCTTGCCGAAAGACGAAGTCGATTTTCGGGGGGTCATGCTGCAGGAGGAACGGCATGTACACGAACACGCTCAGCTTCGGGCACGACGAGGACGTCGAGGCCCTGCGCGACCTGGTCCGGCGTTTCGCGCAGGACAGGATCGCGCCGATCGCCGCCGACATCGACCGGGAGAACGAATTCCCGGCGCATCTGTGGCGAGAACTCGGTACGCTCGGCCTGCTCGGCATAACCGCCGATCCCGATTTCGGCGGCAGCGGCATGGGCTATCTAGCCCATGTGATCGCGGTCGAGGAAATCTCGCGGGCCTCGGCATCGGTCGGCCTCTCCTATGGCGCCCACTCCAATCTCTGCGTCAACCAGATCAACCGCTGGGCAACGCCGGCACAGAAGGAAAAATACCTGCCGCCGCTATGTTCGGGCGAGCACGTCGGCGCGCTCGCCATGTCGGAGCCCGGCGCCGGCTCCGACGTGGTGTCGCTCAAATTGCGCGCCGAAAAGCGCAATGACGGCTATGTGCTCAACGGCACCAAGATGTGGATCACCAACGGCCCGGACGCCGAAACGCTGGTTGTCTACGCCAAGACCGACCCGGAAAGGGAATCGCGTGGCATCACCGCCTTCATCGTCGAAAAGGCGATGCCGGGATTTTCGGTGGCGCAGAAACTCGACAAGCTCGGCATGCGGGGATCCAACACCGGCGAACTGGTTTTCTCGGATGTCGAGGTGCCGTTCGACAATGTGCTGCACGAGGAAGGACGCGGCGTCGAGGTGCTGATGTCTGGCCTCGACTATGAACGCACCGTGCTTGCCGGCGGCCCGATCGGCTTGATGGCGGCGTGCCTCGACGTGGCGATCCCCTATGTTCACGAGCGCAAGCAGTTCGGCCAGCCGATTGGGGAATTCCAACTGGTACAAGGCAAGCTTGCCGATATGTATACGGCGCTGAATGCCGCGCGCGCTTACGTCTACGCCGTCGCAGCCGCTTGCGACCGCGGCCAGACCACCCGCAAGGATGCCGCCGGCTGCGTGCTGTTTGCCGCCGAGAGAGCGACGCAGATGGCGCTCGACGCCATTCAACTGCTTGGTGGAAACGGCTATATCAACGACTATCCGACCGGCCGGCTTTTGCGCGACGCCAAGCTGTACGAGATCGGCGCCGGCACCAGCGAAATCCGCCGCTGGCTGATCGGCCGCGAGATCATGGCGGAGGGGGTGTAGCGTGGCTGTCCTCCAGACCCAGATTTCGCCCTCCTCCGAAACCTTCCGCGCCAATGCCGAGCGCATGCGGGCGCTGGTTGCCGACATCGCTGAAAAGGCCGCGGCCGTCGAGCGCGGCGGCTCGGACGAGGCGCGCGAACGCCACGTCGGCCGTGGCAAGCTGCTGCCGCGCGAACGCCTGGCGCAATTGCTGGACACCGGCTCGCCCTTCCTCGAGATCGGCCAGTTCGCGGCGTGGTCCATGTATGGCGAGGAGATCTCGTCGGCCGGCCTGATCGCCGGCATCGGCCGCGTCGAGGGTACCGAGGTGATGGTCGTCGTCAACGACGCCACAGTGAAGGGAGGCACCTATTATCCGCTGACGGTGAAAAAGCATCTGCGCGCGCAGGAGATCGCGCTTCAGAACAATCTGCCTTGCGTCTATCTGGTCGACAGCGGCGGCGCCAATCTGCCAAACCAGGACGAGGTCTTTCCCGACCGCGAGCATTTCGGCCGCATCTTCTACAACCAGGCCAACATGTCGGCTGCCGGCATCCCGCAGATCGCCTGCGTCATGGGTTCCTGCACGGCTGGCGGCGCCTATGTGCCGGCGATGTCGGACGAGACGATCATGGTGCGCAACCAGGCGACCATCTTCCTCGGCGGACCGCCGCTGGTAAAGGCGGCCACCGGCGAGGACGTCAGCGCCGAAGAATTGGGTGGCGCGGATGTTCACACCAAGCTGTCCGGTGTCGCCGATCACTATGCGCTGGACGACGAACACGCGCTTGCCATCTGCCGGCGCATCATCAAGAACCTGAATCGGAACAAGGCTGTAAGCCTGAGCTTACAGAAAGCTCATCCGCCGCTTCACCCGGCAGATGAACTCTACGGCATCGTCCCGACCGATCTGCGCCAGCCCTATGACGTGCGCGAAGTGATCGCGCGCGTTGTCGACGGCTCCGAATTCGATGAATTCAAGCAGAACTACGGCACGACGCTGATCACCGGCTTTGCCCATCTCCACGGCATGCCGGTCGGCATCATCGCCAACAATGGCGTGCTGTTTTCCGAGAGCGCGCTGAAGGGCGCGCACTTCATCGAATTGTGCTGCCAGCGCAAGATCCCGCTGGTTTTCCTGCAGAACATCACCGGCTTCATGGTCGGCAGGAAATACGAGGCGGGCGGCATCGCCAAGGACGGCGCCAAGCTGGTGATGGCGGTGGCGACCGCCAGGGTGCCCAAGGTGACTGTCATTATCGGCGGTTCGTTCGGGGCCGGCAATTACGGCATGTGCGGCCGCGCCTACTCACCTCGCTTCTTGTGGATGTGGCCCAACGCCCGCATCTCGGTGATGGGCGGCGAGCAGGCGGCAGCCGTACTCGCCATGGTCAAGCGCGAGGGCATCGAGCGCAAGGGCGGGGAATGGAGCGCCGAGGAGGAGGCGAAATTCAAGAAGCCGATCCTGATGAAATACGAGCATGAAGGCCATCCGCTCTATTCCTCGGCAAGGCTCTGGGATGACGGCATCATCGATCCGGCCAGGACACGCGAGGTGCTGGCGCTCAGCCTGTCGGCCGCGCTCAACGCCGAGATCGAGGAGACACGCTTCGGCGTGTTCAGGATGTGATGATGGGCGCTATGGGCGACCGGATCAGCGTTCACACCGGCGACATCACCAAGCTGGCGGTCGATGCCATCGTTAATGCTGCCAACTCCTCGCTGCTCGGTGGCGGTGGGGTCGATGGAGCCATTCACCGCGCCGCTGGGCCGGAGCTCGAATTCGAATGTCGCATGCTCAATGGCTGCAAGACCGGCGATGCCAAGATCACCAAGGGTTATAAACTGCCGGCTCGACACATCATCCATACTGTCGGGCCCGTCTGGCAGGGCGGCGGCAAGGGCGAAGCCGAATTGCTGGCCTCCTGTTACCGGCGTTCGCTTGAACTAGCAGTCGCCAATGACTGCCGCTCGGTGGCATTCCCGGCCATTTCGACCGGTGTGTACCACTATCCGAAAGATGAAGCGACCAATGTCGCCGCTACTGAGGTCAATGACTTCATCAAGCAGAACACACTTCCCGAAACCGTCATTTTCTGCTGCTTCGACGAAGCCATGGCGGAATTATACCGACGTATTCTTGCAACATTGGGTGAAGAATGAACTTTATAAGCCACGCCGTTCATGCGCTCACCAAACCAAGAGCCTCCCCTGCAGATCTGGCGGCGTTGTATAATATTCGTTATTCCTCATCCTGCACTTTTAAACAGGGATGGGGTACAAATGAAACCGAAATACTCACGGAATGTTTCTACTCTAATACTTTCAGTATTACTGCCAACCGCCGCACATGGCGCGAGCGTGGCCGGCTCGCTGGCGGGAAGCGGGGGGGACAAGCGTTTCCCGCCGACTTTGAATGGCGATCCGAAGTCACCATGCACCAGGGCCTACCAGGCCTATGTCGCGGCCACCGGCCATTCCGCCTATGCCACCACGCCGTACTCCAGGGTGGTTTCTCTCCACATTCTCTGCGGCGCGCGACTGAACGCGCCGTCGCAAGAGATGGCAGAGGAACTGGCCATGAAATCCTGCCTGGCCACGCGCAACCACTACAAGGTGACAAACGGCGGCGCCTGCGAGATCGCCGCGTCCAAATAAGCAGGCGCCTGCCGGAATGGCGCCGCCCGACCCTAATCCGGGAGGCTCCATGTTCACGAAAATCCTGATCGCCAATCGGGGCGAGATCGCTTGCCGTGTCATCCGCACAGCGCGCAAGCTCGGCGTGCACACCGTCGCAGTCTATTCGGATGCCGATGCGAGATCCCTGCATGTCGAGATGGCCGACGAGGCGGTCCATATCGGCCCCTCGCCCGTCGGCGAGAGTTATCTGCGCGGTGACAGGATCGTTGCGGCGGCTCTTGCAACGGGCGCGCAGGCCATCCATCCCGGTTACGGATTCCTGTCGGAAAACCCCGATTTCGTCGACCAGGTGGTGACTGCCGGTCTCATTTTCATCGGCCCGTCGGCGACCTCGATCCGCGCCATGGGGCTGAAGGACGCCGCCAAGCGGCTGATGGAGAAGGCCGGCGTTCCGGTCGTTCCGGGTTATCATGGCGAGGCGCAGGAAATCGTGCTGCTGGCCTCAAAGGCCCGCGAGATCGGCTATCCCGTGCTGATCAAGGCGCGTGCCGGCGGCGGCGGCAAGGGCATGCGGCGCGTCGAGCATCCCGATGACTTTTCCGAGGCGCTGTCCAGCGCCCGGCGCGAGGCCAAGGCCGCCTTCGGCGACGACCGTGTGCTGGTCGAAAAATATGTCGACAAGCCACGGCATATCGAAGTGCAGGTGTTCGGCGACAATTTCGGCGACGCGGTGCATTTCTACGAACGCGACTGCTCGGCGCAACGCCGCCACCAGAAGGTGATCGAGGAGGCCCCCGCCCCCGGCATGACACCGGCTTTGCGCAAGGCGATGACGGAAGCGGCGGTGAAGGCCGCCAAGGCAATCAACTATTCCGGCGCCGGCACCATCGAATTCATCGTCGACGCCTCGCAAGGCCTCAAGGCCGACCGCTTCTGGTTCATGGAAATGAACACCCGCCTGCAGGTCGAGCATCCAGTCACCGAGATGGTCACCGGCACCGATCTGGTCGAGTGGCAGTTGCGGGTCGCCAGCGGCGAAAAACTGCCGAAGACACAAAGCGAGATCGCGCTTTCTGGCCATGCTTTCGAGGCGCGCATCTATGCCGAGGACGCGGCCAAGGGCTTTCTGCCGGCGACGGGCACGCTGCACCACCTGAAATTCCCGGGCGTTGCCCCAGAAGGAGCCGCGATGCGCATTGAGACTGGCGTGCGGGCTGGCGATGCGATTTCGCCCTATTACGACCCCATGATCGCGAAGCTGGTCGTCCATGCCGGGGACAGACAGGCGGCGCTGGAAGCGCTCCGCACAGCGCTCGCGCAAACCGAGATTGCCGGCTCCACCGTCAACACCGCTTTTCTTGCCGCTCTTGCGGCCGATCCGGATTTTGCAGCAGGCGACGTCGATACCGGCCTGATCGGCCGACACCAGGAAGCGCTGACGGCGGTCGCGCCGCCGACCGGCGAAATCATCTCGGCTGCCGTCCTGGCGGCCTCGGGTGCCGGAGCATTGCCGTCGTCGGACGACCCGTGGTCGTCGCTTGCCGGCTATGCGCATTTCCACGGCGTGGTGCGGCGCATGCGGCTGAAGTTCGGCGACGAGCAAATTCAGGCAAAGGTTTCAATGCGGCCGGACGGACGCTTTCGGGTGGCGCTCGATGCGCCTTACGATAGCACCAATTCGCATGATCTTCGCGCCGTTCCCCGCCTCGCCCGCTGGCCCGCCCACATCACGGTGTTCGAAGGCGCTGCCGGATATGCTTTCACCGTGCCGGATCCCCTGGCCAGGAGCGATGAAGCAGCTGCCGCCTCCGGCAGCCTGCGCGCGCCGATGCCGGGTCTCGTCAAGCTTGTGCGCGTGGCGAAAGGCGACGCTGTGATCAAGGGGCAAATTCTGCTGATCCTCGAAGCGATGAAGATGGAGCACACCATCGCCGCCCCGCATGATGGCGTGATCGCCGAGATCGCCGGGGAAGGGGCGCAGGTCACTGACGGGACGGTGCTGGTGCGGTTCGTCGAGGAACAGAGCGCGTCGAACTCAGCCACCAGTTGATAGCAGGAGCGCATCGCGGGCCGCAAACAGAAATGGCCGGGACGAACCCGGCCATTTCCTGGGCTATCAGAGCGGTTACTGCGCGATCGGCGCGTACTTGCCGTCGTGCCACTGGTTGATGTCGTAGCTGGCATTCTTGAGGTCGCCCTTCTCGTCGAAGGTGACGTCGCCGACAACGGTGCTGATCGGCGTGCCGTTCTTCAACGCTTCGGCAACCTTGGCCGGATCGTCGCCGCCGGCACGCTTGATGCCTTCGGCGAAAGCCTGGACCACGGCGTAGGAGAACAGCGTGAAGCCTTCCGGCACGAAGCCGCCCGCCTTGATCTTCTCGACGGCCGCCTTGGCTTCCGGCTTTGCCTGCGGATCCGACGGGAACACGAACATGGTGCCCTCGCCGGCCGGGCCGGCAACCTGCCAGAACTCCGGCGAGGCGATCGAATCCGGCATGATCAGCTGGAACTTTAGGTTTTGCTCCGCCGACTGACGCAGGATCAGCCCGGCCTCAGGATGGTAGCCGCCGAAATAAACGACATCGGCCTTGAGATCCTTCAGCTTGGTGACAAGCGCCGAATAGTCCTTCTCGCCGGGGTTGATGGCGTCATAGTAGACTTCCTTGAGGCCACCAGTATTCATGGTTGCCCTGACAGCGTCAGCCACGCCCTGACCGTAGGCGCTCTTGTCGTGCAGGATGACGACTTTCTTTCCGGCATACTTCTTGGCGATCCAAGGGCCGATGAAGGCCCCCTGCGCGTCGTCACGCGTATAAAGACGCATGATCGTCGGCCAGCCGGCCTTTGCCGCAGCATCGGTCAGCACCGGGTTCGAGGACGCCGGGCTCATCATCAGCGCACCGGCTTCTGCGTAGACCGCCGAGGCCGGGATGCTCGAACCGGAGCAGGCATGACCGTCGATGAACTTGACGCCGTTGGCAACGATGCGGTTGGCGACCGACACGGCCTGCTTTGGATCGCACTGGTCGTCCTCGATGTCGAGCTTGATCATCGAGCCGTTGACGCCGCCCGCGGCGTTGATGGCATCGGCGGCGGCCTGTGCGCCCTGCTTGAACTGATCGCCGATGGTCGCGAGTTGTCCGGTCATCGGGCCGACCACCGAGACGGTGATGTCGTCGGCGAATGCGACCGGCGCACTCATCATCAGGCCGAAAATGGCCGCGCTCAAAATACTCATTTTTTTCATGACAATAGAACTCCTCCACTCACGCGCGGCCGCTCCGGCCGCGCTTCTTCCAGAGAGGCGGGACAATTTCATCCTTCATCGGACCTGTCTAGGCGCATTGGCGCCACTCGATTGGGCCTGCCAGGCCTCATTCAAGCAAAAAAGCCACGCCAGCCTTGTTCCGGCTGGTCGTGGCTTTTTTGCCTGTCAGGCCGTTTCCCCGGCGCCCCCGCGCTGTGAACCCAACCCACCTACCCTGTCTTCCTGTTGGCCATGATCTTGCCGAGGCCCCGATTCCACTTTCGGGATCATGGTTCGTCGGGCGGCTTGGACCTGTCGGCCTGCCGCATCCTTTTTGTTGTTGGCCTGTGGCCTGGCTGTCTGCGCAGCCTATCCCTGTTGGCCCGACCGTCTTTTCAGCGGTCTTGGCCGGAGCGTTCCCGTCTGGCGGAACTCAGTGCATGGTCATCCATTCGCGGGCTTCGCGCAGCGCCTTGGCGATCTCGACCTTCGACATGGCCGCCGAGAGTTCCGAGCGCAGCTCGGCGGCGCGGACCGAACCCTTGATGGCGGCGATGTTGAACCATTTGTGGGCGGCAACGACGTCGGTCTCGCAATCGCGGCCGGTCGCATACATCATGCCCAGTTCGAAAAGAATGTCGGCCTGGGCAGTTGCCCCCATGGCGCCGAAGCCTGCTTCAAGCATTTCAAAACGTGCCATTTTAGTCCCCTGTCTGGCTCCCGAGAGCTGCCTCCGTTTGTCTTGTCCGGGCCGCTCTTTCGATGCTTTCGAGAATGCCGCGCAGGCTTGAATCCGTCGTTAAATGGCGTGCTTAATTTGAGGAAAACAAAGCTAAAACAAGAGGTAAACACAGAAATTCGTTAACGATACGGGGCCAGCAATTCGGCTGGTTTTCGCCAAATTTGACGAAAATTTTCACGGCCGCAATCAACACTCCGCTAACCACGGGAAACAAACGCGACGAGCCGATCGTTTTCATTTCCGCGCCGACAGAGCGAATTTAGGCGCTTTCAAAATGCCAAAGTCTTCCGTAGCGGCACCGCTTTTGTTTTGACGGAAGCTGGATTAGCTTACGTTTGCGTAAGCGGCAGACCGGCGAGGCGGAGCATCCGGCCGGCTATCCAGAGGGAGGAAGACATGTTTCGAAAAGTGAGCCTGGCCCTGGCGGCCACTTTAATCCTGAGCGGCGCGGCGTGGGCCGATCCGATAGAGGGCAACTGGAAAACGCAGGCAGGCGACACGGCGGCCATTTCAGGCGGCGGTTCATTTTCCATCACGCTCAAGTCCGGCAAATATGCCGGCAAGACCATCGGCTCGCTCAAGGCGGCCGGCGACAACAAATATACCGGCAACATCACCGACCCGGCAAACGACAAGACCTATTCGGGCAAGGCGACATTATCGGGCGCCTCGCTCAAGATGAGCGGCTGCGTGCTCGGCGGACTGATCTGCAAGAGCCAGACTTGGCACAAGCTCTGATCGACCATTTCCCAGTGATCTCAAAACGGGGCCCGGCGGGCCCCGTTTTCGTTTTACTGATGCGCTGACTGTCGCACCCGATCGCCGTCCGGGGCCGGCGGCGACCCAGCCAACGTCGCGTCAATCAATTTGAACCGCAGATGAACGCCGGCATCAGAGCCGGTTCAGCGGCGTCAGGGCATTCTCATGCGTGTTGAAGGAGACACAGACCCAATGCTTGCTCGCCGCTTCACCATCGTCTGCCTGCTGATGAGCCTGTTTGGAATGTTCTTCGCCATTCTCGTCGCCGAAGCGGGCCGTTCCCCCCGCTCCTGGGACGAAGCCTCCAGGCTCTGCCATCTCGCCTGCCCGACCAACCTTCGCCACTGAAACCAAATAGCCCGGACCTCGAAAAGAAAAGCGCAGACATCATGAACCGCATCGCCGCCAACACTCTCAAGACACTCCGGCTCCTGCCGCGGGCGGCGCTTATCCTGATGGTTCTGGCCGCCCCGGTCCTGGCGGTACCGATGATGCGCGCCGATGCCGGCTCGACGATCGAGGCGCCGGCGCTCAGAAAGTCTGGCGTCGGGTTCGTTCTGCTGGTCAGCCTGCAGCGGGGTTGAAGAAAAAAGGGGCGCTTTGGGCGCCTTCGGCGGCGACACCCCTCCCAACCGGCCGCCCAAGTCTCTATATTGGGCCATGGAAAAGCGAATCTATCCCCAAGCCATCGAATCTGTCGTCATGCCCGAGCCTTTTGGCCGGCAGAGCTTCGACAACGCCGAAAAGGCCGTTGCCGCGCTGCAGGTGCTCTACGACCGCAACACCAAGTTCCTGCGCGATTCCTTCGCGGCCCTTGCCGCCGGCGGCGACAGCAGCAAGCGCTACCGGGCCTTCTACCCCGAGATTGGCGTCACCACGAGTTCGTTCACCCAGGTCGACTCTCGCCAGGCCTATGGCCACATGCCGACGCCCGGTCATTTCGCCACCACGGTTACCCAGCCGGACCTGTTCGAGACCTACCTCATCGAGCAGCTTCGGCTGATCATGCGCAATCACGGCGTGTCGGTGACCGTCTCGGAATCGACCACGCCGATCCCGCTGCATTTCGCTTTCCTGGAAGGCACCTATGTCGACGGCGCTGATGCCGAACGTATCAAGCGGCCGATCCGCGACCTGTTCGACGTGCCGGATCTCGACGGCACCGACGATCAGATCGCCAACGGTACGTTCGAGGTCGCCTTCGGCGAGCCCCGGCCACTGGCGCCGTTCACGGCGCAGCGCATCGACTATTCACTGCACCGCATGACGCACTACACTGCAACCAGCCCGCAGCATTTCCAGAATTTCGTGCTGTTCACCAACTATCAGTTCTATATCGACGAGTTCGTCGCCCGCGCCCGCGACCTGATGGAAAACGGTGGTGAAGGCTACACGGAATTTGTCGAACCTGGCAACGTTATCACCCGGTCCGGGCAGAGCGCTCCCAGTGAAGGCGTAGCGCCACAGCGCCTGCCGCAGATGCCGGCCTACCATCTGAAGAAGCCGAACCATGGTGGCATCACCATGGTCAATATCGGCGTGGGTCCTTCCAACGCCAAGACCATTACCGACCATATCGCCGTGCTTCGGCCACATGCCTGGGTGATGCTTGGTCACTGCGCCGGGCTGCGCAACACCCAGGCGCTGGGCGATTATGTGCTCGCGCATGCCTATGTGCGCGAAGACCACGTGCTGGACGACGATCTGCCGGTGTGGGTGCCGATCCCGCCGTTGGCCGAGATCCAGGTTGCGCTACAGGAAGCAGTAGCCGAGGTCACCGGCCTGTCGGGCTATGATCTGAAGCGCATCATGCGCACGGGCACCGTCGCCACCATCGACAACCGAAACTGGGAACTGCGCGACCAGCGCGGACCGGTGCAGCGCCTGTCGCAGTCGCGCGCTATCGCCCTCGATATGGAATCGGCGACGATCGCCGCCAATGGCTTCCGCTTCCGCGTCCCCTACGGCACGCTGCTGTGCGTTTCCGACAAGCCGCTGCATGGCGAGTTGAAATTGCCTGGCATGGCGACAGAGTTCTACAAACGCCAGGTGGCGCAACACCTGACCATCGGCATCAGGGCGATGGAAAAGCTGGCCGAGATGCCGATGGAGCGGCTGCATTCGCGCAAGCTCCGGAGCTTTTCAGAGACAGCATTCCAGTAGGCGGTCGCTTGAAGGCTCGGCGAGGCAATTCGTCGTCTTGCTCGGCCGCAATTTGGCCGATAAGCAAATCGAACTGATCGACAGGCGGCATTCAGCGGACACGACCTCGCAGACAAGACCTCAATGACAACAGGCGCGCGCTTGAACATGATGGCTGGGCTGGCATTCCTGGCGATGACGGCATTGTCGGCCGCTTTGTTGGCCGGGTTTTTCGGCGCGTTGCACCCCGCTTTCGATTCCTTCTCGCATTTTCGCATTCACCTCAGCGTGCTGATGGCGCTTTTGGCGCTGCCGCTGCTTGCAAGTTCCTACCGGCTGCAGGCGGCCGCGGCACTGCTCTTCGCGGTCGCCTGCCTGGTCACGACAGCAAGCGCATTGCCAAGGCTGTGGCCGCAGCCGGCGGTTGCCAAGCCCGCCGACCAGATCGTCTACAGCCTGCTGCAGATGAACCTTCGCTTCAACAATCCAACGCCGAAGAAAGTGCTCTCACTGATCGGCCGCACCAATCCGGACGTGATCACGCTCGACGAGGTGTCGGCGATGTGGACGACCGAGCTTGGCTACATCGCCAGCGCCTATCCCTACCGGATCCTCTGCCCTTACCCGAACCGCATGTTCGGCGTGGCGCTGCTGTCGCGCCGGCCGTTTGTCGCCGACACCGCGCCGCGTTGCGAGCCGCGCGGCGCGATGGCGACCGCCACCATCGACTTTGGCGGGAGCGATGTCGATGTCGCCGCGATCCATTTGACCTGGCCCTGGCCGAAGGAGCAATACTGGCAGATCGGCGAACTGGCGCAGCCACTGGCCGCGCTCGGCGAGACAGCGATCCTGGCCGGGGATTGCAACGCCGTGCCTTGGAGTGCCGCGGTGCGGCGGGTCGCGGCTCTCGGCGGGCTGACACTCATGCCTTCAGCCGGCCCGACCTGGATTCACCGGACACTGCCCGATTTCCTGCGCCGCTATGCAGGCCTGCCGATCGACCAGGTGTTCAGCAAGGGCGGGCTGACCATCCTGTCTTCGACGCGGCTGGAGGATACCGGCTCCGACCATCTGCCGGTGCTGGTCGAGTTCTCCGTCCGCACGGGCGACAAGCAACCGCATGACGAGCACGAGAGCGCGCTCGCGGCACACGATCTCCAAGGTAAGCCGCGCGGCTGATGCTTCGCCGTCCCAAGACGGGGCACCATCGCGAATGGGCAAGCGCGGTTCAGTGTCTGTTAGAATCACCGAACCGCTCTAACTCTTTATTTCGACATTTCGACGCACTTCCCAAGGGAAAGCGCTGCGCGCTTTGCCCGGGAAAACCGCCACGCACTTTGCTCTAGACGCCAACGCCGCCTTCAAGGTCTGGTCAGCGCGTCGACCAGGTGCTCGACATGGCCGCCATCACGATGCTCGCGCGCATCGAACGCATTCTGCCTGGCTTCGTATTCGGCATAGATGGCGTTGATCCGCCGCCTCGCTTCGACGTGCGTGCCCGCACAGAACCAGTTGTCGGGACGCTTCAGCCCGACAAGCGCGGTTTCGGTGGCCCGCATCATCCGCGCCGCAATGCGGCCGTGCGTATGCTCATGCTTGCGCACGCCGGCCATGAACCGGTCCCAGCGCTTGCGCAGGCCTGGATCTGTTGGCGAGAGCCGCCGTGGGAAAGTGTAGGTCACGTCGAGCGTCCCGTTGGCCTGGCGCAGGCGACAGGTCCCATCCTGACGGGCGACATCGAGATCCCAGTGCGTGGTGTAGCCGGTTTCGGCGATGGCGCGCGCCATATAGCCGTGCTTGGGCCCCAATCGGTCCATCGCCTCGACAAGGGCGGCGCCGGTCCTGCCGGCAACGTCATAGCTGCGGATATGCACGGTGAGCTTTGTGTCGGCCGAAGCAGCCGATGCGCAGACCAGCATGCCGGCTGCGGCGATCATAGTCAGATTCCTCGGGCGCATGTCCGCCTCCTCTCCGGAAGCCATGAGACCATACTCCGAGCGGCGCTTCAACGGGCTTGGTTGAAACGGCCGCCCCTGCGGCGACAGACGAGGTCCGCCGCCGCTCACATACCCTGGTAGACCGGTCCTTCACCGCCCTGCGGCGGCACCCAGTTGATGTTCTGGTTCGGGTCCTTGATGTCGCAGGTCTTGCAGTGGACGCAGTTCTGCGCATTGATGACGAAGCGCACGTCCTTGGCTTGCGGATCGGCGGCGGCGTTGCCATCCTTGTCCACCCACTCATAGACGCCCGCCGGACAATAGCGCGTGGAAGGTCCGGCAAAGACATCGTGCTCGGACCGTTGCTGCAGCGCCATATCGCCGACGATGAGGTGCACCGGTTCGTTTTCCTCGTGATTGGTATTGGACAGGAACACCGAGGAGAGACGGTCGAAGGTGAGCACGCCATCCGGCTTCGGATAAGCGATCTTCTTGTGCTGGGCGGCAGGCTCGAGCGTGGCATAATCGGCCTTGCCATGCTTCAGCGTGCCGAAGGGCGAGACGCCGAACAGCGTGTTCAGCCACATATCGAGGCCGCCGAGGCTGACGCCTATGACAGTGCCGAAGCGCGACCATAGCGGCTTGACGTTGCGCACCTTCTTCAGGTCCTTGCCGATGTCGGTCGCGCGCCAGGCTTCTTCGTAGGCGGAAAGCTCGTCATTGGCACGGCCGGCGCCGATCGCCTCGGCGACATGATCGGCCGCCAGCATGCCGGACAGCACGGCATTGTGCGAACCCTTGATGCGCGGCACATTGACGAAGCCCGCCGCGCATCCGATCAGCGCGCCGCCCGGGAACGACAATTTCGGCACCGACTGCCAACCACCTTCCGTTATGGCGCGCGCACCGTAGCCCAGGCGCTTGGCGCCCTCGAATGTGCCTGCGATCGCCGGATGGGTCTTGAAGCGCTGGAATTCCTCGAAGGGCGACAGATAAGGGTTCTTGTAGTTGAGGTGGAGGACGAAGCCGACAGCCACCTGGTTGTCCTCCAGATGATAGAGGAACGAACCGCCGCCGGTCTTCATGTCGAGCGGCCAGCCGAAGGAATGCTGCACCAGACCGGGCCGATGGTTCTCCGGCTTGACCTGCCAGAGTTCCTTGAGGCCGATGCCGTATTTGCCCGGCTCGCGGCCATCGGAGAGTTTGTATCTGGCGATCAACTGCTTGGCGAGCGAACCGCGCGCGCCCTCGCCGATCAGCACATACTTGCCCATCAGCGCCATGCCCGGCGCGAAGCCCGGACCGTGCGTGCCGTCCTTCTCGACGCCCATGTCTCCGGTAACGACGCCGGTGACGGCACCTTCTTCATTGTAGAGCAGGCCGGTCGCGGCAAAGCCTGGATAGATCTCGACGCCAAGCGCTTCGGCCTTGCCGGCCAGCCAACGGCAGACGTTCCCCAGCGAGACGATATAGTTGCCGTGATTGTTCATCAGCGGCGGCATGAGGATGTTGGGCAGGCGGAACGAGCCGGCGGGGCCGAGCACCAGGAAATGGTCCGCCGTGACCGGCGTCTTGAAGGGATGACCATCCTCCTCGCGCCAGCCGGGCAACAGCCGGTCGATGCCGATCGGATCGACGACGGCACCCGATAGGATATGGGCGCCGACCTCGCCGCCCTTTTCCAGCACGACGACCGAGAGTTCGGGATTGACCTGCTTGAGGCGGATGGCCGCGGCAAGGCCGGCCGGTCCGGCACCGACGATGACCACGTCGAATTCCATGCTTTCGCGTTCGATATCGCTCATCAACCCCTCCGCACTGGCTTGCCGCCGTTGGCGTATCTTGCTGGCTCTTGCGCTGCATAGCGCATCATTTGGCGACAGGAAACCGGCGCATACGTGACAATGCGGATTTGGCCAAAAAGTCGCGCATTCCGCGGCAGGCAAGCCGCTTCCGCGCTGCGCGACCCGCCAAACTTGCGTTTTTTATTGTTCGACGGCTTGCTTATCGGCCATACTTCCCGCCATGCGCATTCCCGGGCCAGGCGGCTTCTCTTCGACGCGCTTTCCATCAACGCCCGGCCGGGCCTGCCGGGCGATTACTTTGGCCCTTCTGGCTTTGGCGCCGGGTCATGCCGTCGCCGATGAAGTGAAGGTCTGGTCGACAGGCGCGTACTCATTCTCCGACGAGCTTGGCGGTTTCCGCATCACCGGGGCCTCCGGCATCGGAACCAAGGACGATCCGCTTGTTGTCACCGAAGAGCTGAATTCGGCGACACCTGTGACGCTGACCATCCGCACCACAAAGCCGATCCAGACATTCGGCAAGGCGGGGGAGTTCGCCAACGGCATCATGTATATGCGCATAGACGTGCTCAACAACAGCGGCCAGGGCTGGATTGAATTCCAGTTCGAGCTGCAGGAAATACTGGACCAGCCAAGCGTATTCGGAGACGGGCTTTCGTTCGACCAGCGCAACAAGACACCTGACAATATCTGGTCGAGCAATTTCGCCGATTTCGATCGCGAGTTCGAACCCTATGATCGGCTGCTGTTCAAGAACGGCAAGGTCGATCCGCTGAAGATCGCCCGCTTCGAATTCCTGATGACCGACTACACGCCGCGATGGACCTTCTATCTGGTGCAGGATCCACGCATACCCACTGGCTAGACCGCGACGTCTCCTTGGCAGCGGGATTGGCTGCCGCCACGGCCTTCCCGAGGTTGCAAATTGGCGCCGCCCGGACGATGGTGCGGCCATGACTGCCGCCTCTCCCAACCATCCGGTCGATTTCGCCGATCTGCTCGCCTTCTATGCCAGCGCGGGTGTTGACGAGGCTTTGGAGGATGCGCCGGTAAACCGGTTCGCGGAGGCCGCGCCGAAGCCGGCGCAGCGCATGCCGACGGCGACGCCACGCGAAAGCAGCGCACCAGAGCAGCCGCCCGCGGCTCCGCCGCGGCTCGATGGGCGCGCCGTGCCGGATGCTCCGGCCCCGCGCCCGTCGACCTCGGCCGTGCCCGACGAGGCGCAGGCGGCGCTGGCGCGCCAACTGGCGAACGCGGCGGCATCCCTGGACGAGCTGCGCCAGCACATGGCCGCTTTCGAGGGCTGCAATCTCAAGGCCACCGCCAAGAACCTGGTATTCGCCGACGGCAACCCGCAAGCCGCTGTCATGCTGGTCGGTGAAGCCCCCGGCCGCGACGAGGACATTGAAGGATTGCCCTTCGTCGGCCGCTCGGGCCGCCTGCTCGACCGCATGCTGGCCGCGATCGGGCTCGACCGAGGCTCGGTCTACATCGCCAATGTCATTCCCTGGCGGCCGCCTGGCAACCGCACGCCGACGCCGCACGAGACCGAGATCTGCCAACCATTCATCGAGCGTCAGATCGAGCTGGTCAATCCCAAGGTGCTGATCAATCTCGGCGGTCCGTCGGCCAAGACCTTGCTCAACACCTCGGAAGGAATCCTGCGGCTGCGCGGCAACTGGCGCGTCCACACCACGGCGTCCGGCATTGCCATTCCGGCCATGCCGACGCTGCACCCGGCCTATCTCTTGCGGACGCCCGCACACAAGAAGCTCGCGTGGCGGGATTTTCTCGAGGTGAAGGCGAAGCTGCGGGCGCTCTCCTAGCGATGACCTCGCAGGTAATTGAAATGCTTTGGCCCGAGGCTTAACCATCCTCCCATGACAACGCCTCAAACCTCCGCCGGCAGTCTCATCCGCGAATGGCGCACGCGGCGCCGCATGAGCCAGCTCGACCTCGCCATGGAAGCCGAAATTTCGCAGCGGCATCTCTCTTTCGTCGAAAGCGGTCGCGCCGCACCCTCGCGCTACATGGTGCTGCATCTGGCCGAGCAGCTTGCGATCCCGCTGCGGCAACGCAATCAATTGCTGCTGGCCGCGGGCTTCGCGCCGAGCTTCAGCGAACGGCCGCTCACCGATAGGACGCTGGCGCCGGCAATGGCGGCGGTCGAGATGGTGCTCAAGGGGCATGAGCCGTTTCCGGCATTGGCGGTGGACCGGCATTGGAACCTGGTTAAGGCCAACGCGGCAATCGGGCCATTCCTGGCCGATGTTTCCGAGCCCTCATTGCTCCAGCCACCCGTCAATGTGCTGCGGCTCAGCCTGCACCCAGGTGGTGTCGCGCCGCGTATCGTGAATCTCCAGGAATGGCGCATCCACCTGCTCGAACGGCTGAAGCATCAGAACGATGCCGCCGGCGACCCGGAGCTGATCGCATTGGAGCAAGAGCTTCGCGGCTACCCCTCCGGCCTGAAGAGCAGCCGGCCGGCGCCGATCGAGCCGAATGCCATCGTGCACCCGCTCAGGCTTGCCCATGGCGACACGGTGCTTTCCTTCATCAGCACCATTACCGTGTTCGGCACACCGCTGGATGTGACGCTTTCTGAACTGGCGATCGAGTCGTTCTTCCCGGCCGACGAACAGACAAGAGCGGTGTTGGTGCGGTTGGCGAAAGAGCGGACGGAACGGTCGTGATCATCCCTGCGGCAGGGCCGCCTTGCGGGTGCGGGTGCGCTCCAGACCCAGTTGCCGTTCGCGCCAGATGATGAAGATGCCGGCGGCCACCACGATCACACCACCGACCAGCGTGCCGGACGAGGTCACGTCGCCGAAAACGAAATAGCCGACGACGACGCCAAGGATCATCGAAGTGTATTCGAAAGGCGCCACGACCGAGGCTTCGGCATGGCGATAGGCCGCGGTCATCAGAATCTGGCCGAGGCCGCCACAAAAGCCGGCCATGATGAGCAGTGCTGCTTGCGCCGGCGTCAGCGATTGCCAGCCGAAGGGCAGCGTCAGCAGCGAGAGCACGCTCGCCGTTGACGAGAACCACAGCACGATGGTGGCCGTCTTCTCTGTCTGCACGAGATTGCGCACGAGCAACATGGCGACAGCCGAGATTGCCGCGGCCGCCAGCGCGGCCATGACGCCCAGGACCTCCTGGTCGTCCAGCCCTTGATCCGAATTGAGCAGCGTCAGTTCCGGCCAGGAAATGATGAGCACGCCGATGAGGCCGATCGCGACGGCACTCCAGCGATAAACACGGATCGTCTCGCCAAGGAACACCGAGGAGAACACCACGACCAGCAGCGGCTGTGCATAGTTCAGGGTGATCGCCTCCGGCAACGGCAACCTGGTGAGCGCGAAAAGCCGAGCCCCATGGCACCGACGCCGACGACGCCACGCGCGACGTGGTTGAAGGGACGTTTCGTGACGAACGCCGTGGCCAGATGTCCTTTCAATGCCAGGAAGGCAATGATCGGGAAGATGGCGAAGAAGGAACGGAAGAAGACGATCTGCCCGGCAGGCACGTCGCCCGCCGCCTTGATACAGGTTTGCATGCCGACAAAAACCGCCACGGAGACGATCTTCAGCACGATGCCCCTGAGCGTACCGTGGCCGCCGGTGGTTTCTGGTTGCGCCTCCGCCCCGGATGTCACTTTGGCAATGCGTCTCTGCCCGCCGCCGAGCGCACGTTGCGGGTCTCAAAATGGCAGAACGGGAAATTATCGGGGCGCCGAACGAAAGCGCCCATCCCGAATTTCGGTGTGACGGCGGTCATGACTGCCCTCGCTATGATGAAAGGAAGGCCTGAATTAGGCTCTGCCGCAGTTTTGTCGAGGGTGTGTTTCGTGTAAAGAGCGCGGACTTTGAATTTTTTGGACCAGCCAAAACATGTCCGGTCCCCGGAAAAGACAGGAAAAGCCAGGGAATGCGCACCGACACAGGCCAGGTCTTCAAACTCGAGGACTATCGCCCCAGCGACTACCTCATTCCGGAAACCAACCTTGACTTCCGTCTTTCGCCACAGGCCACCGTCGTCACCGCGATACTGACCGTAGAGCGCCGCGAGGGGATATCGAAATCGGCTCCGCTGGTGCTCGACGGCGATGGGTTGACGCTCAAGCGCGTCGAGATCGACGGCAAGACGGTGAGACCGGCTGATCTGCTGGCGAGCCCGGACCAACTGACCCTGCTCAAGCCGCCGGCCGCACGTCGTTTCCAACTGCTGATCGAAACCGAACTGGCGCCGGCCAGCAATGAGGCTCTTATGGGCCTTTACCGTTCGAACAATGTTTACTGCACGCAGTGCGAGGCGGAGGGTTTTCGCCGCATCACCTACTTCCTGGATCGCCCCGATATCCTGTCCGTCTACACGGTGCGGATCGAGGCGCGACGCGACGAGGCGCCGCTGCTCCTGTCCAACGGCAATCCGGTCGAGAACGGCGATCTCGCCGATGGCTGGCACTACGCCAGCTGGCACGACCCCTTCCCCAAGCCGTCCTACCTGTTCGCGCTGGTGGCCGGGAATCTCGGGCAGGTCGCCGACAGTTTCATGACCATGTCCGGGCGCAAAGTCGAGCTCGGTATCTATGTCGAGCCCGGCAAGGAGGCGCTCGCCGGCTACGCGATGGACGCGCTGAAGCGGTCCATGCGATGGGACGAGGAGGCGTTTGGCCGCGAGTACGACCTCGACGTCTTCAACATCGTCGCCGTGTCTGACTTCAACATGGGCGCGATGGAGAACAAGGGCCTCAACATCTTCAACGACAAATACGTGCTGGCCGACCAGGAGACGGCGACGGACGCCGATTTCGCCAATATAGAGGCGATCATCGCGCATGAGTATTTCCACAATTGGACAGGCAATAGAATCACTTGCCGCGACTGGTTCCAGCTTTGCCTGAAGGAAGGGCTGACGGTCTTCCGCGATCATGAATTCTCCGCCGACCAGCGCTCGCGCGCGGTCAAGCGCATCGCCGAAGTGCGCACGCTGCGTGCCCACCAGTTTCCCGAGGACCAGGGACCGCTGGCGCACCCGGTGCGGCCGCGCCGCTACCGCGAGATCAACAATTTCTATACGGCGACGGTCTACGAAAAGGGCTCCGAAGTGGTGCGCATGATCCGCACCATTCTCGGGGCCGAGGTCTTTCGCGCCGGCATGGACCTCTATTTCGAACGCCACGACGGCGAAGCCGCGACCATCGAGGACTTCATCAAAGTGTTCGAGGAGGCGTCCGGCCGCGACCTTTCGCAATTCGCGTTCTGGTATCACCAGGCTGGTACACCCAACCTGACGGTGAGTTCGACGCACAATCCGGCCGCACAGGAATTCACGCTCGAGATCGAGCAGTCGGTGCCGCCGACACCGTCGGAAAGCCGCAAGCGGCTGATGCATATCCCGCTCGCCTTCGGCCTGATCGGCGTCGGCGGCAAGCCGGTTCGATATAGCAGCGTCGAGGGCGCCAGCGTCGAGGACGGCGTCATCCATATCCGCAAGCGCCGCCACACGGTGCGTTTTTCCGGCGTTGCCGAACGACCGGCGGTGTCACTCAACCGCGGCTTTTCGGCGCCGGTGACGCTATCGGTCGAGCAGAAGGCTGCCGACCAGTTCTTCCTCGCCCGCCATGACAGCGACGCCTTCTCGCGCTGGCAGGCCTTCAACACGCTGCTCACCGATGCGCTGATCGCTGCCTTCCGCCAGATCCTCGGCGGCAAGCAGCCGGACTTCGCCCCACGGCTGACCGAGCTTGCCGGCAGCATCGCCAGCGACGAGACACTGGAGCCGGCCTATCGGGCCCTTGCCCTGGCGCTGCCTGGCGACGCCGACATCGCGCGTGACATCGGTAAGAACATCGATCCCGACGCCATCCATACCGCCCGCCACGCGCTTGCGCTGGCGATCGGCACGGCCAATGGCGAGGCATTTTCCGGCCTCTACGACAGCCTTGCCGACAAGAACGCCTTCAGCCCCGACGCGGCGAGCGCGGGACGACGCGCCTTGCGCAACATTCTGTTGGATTATCTCTCGCTGCTGCCTGGCGGGGCGGCATTGGCGGCCGGGCATTTCCAGTGCGCGACCAACATGACCGACCGCGCGGCCGCATTGGCCGTTCTCGCGCATCGTCACCACGGATCGCCAGAGGCGAAAAAGGCGCTGGCGGCTTTCGAAAAGACATATGCATCCGACCCGCTGGTCATGGACAAATGGTTCCAGATCCAGGCCAGCGTGCCGGGGCCGCAGGCTGTCGACTCGGTTCGGTCCCTGACCGCTCATCCGGGGTTTTCGATGGGCAACCCGAACCGGGTGCGCTCGCTGATCGGCACATTCTCAAGCGCCAACCAGACCGGCTTCCATCGCCCCGACGGCGAAGGTTACCGTTTCTTAGCGCAGACGGTGCTCGAGGTCGAAAAGCGCAACCCGCAAGTGGCGGCTAGGCTGGCGACGGCGCTCAGGTCCTGGCGTTCTCTCGAACCGGGCCGGCAAGCCAAGGCCAGGGAAGCACTGGTTTCGATCGCCAATACGGAAAACCTGTCGGCGGACCTGCGCGACATTGTCGAGCGCACACTGGCATAGGCGTCCCCTGCCTTGTCCCGTACGAGAGAAGGCCAAGCCGCCTCACCTCCAAAGTCCGTTATTTTAGTCGATTTTTAATCTTTTTTCGCCGGAGCACTGGACAAGGCGAATCACCTTTGATTCTTTAATGGCGATTCGGAAGTGCGGTGTTGCCGGATCACCAGCACATAGAAATGCGGCATACTGGAAATCGGGGAGTGCCATTTATGGCGAAGGCGGACGCGTGGGGCGCGCCCGGAGGGATGGCTTTTGCACGTCGCGAGACGCGCAGCGACGGCCTTGCCGGGAATACGCGGCTCATCGCCGAACCAGCCTACAAGCGTCTTCTGGCGGCTGAACCGCTTTTGCGCCGGTCGATACCAGCCCTCATCGTCATCTTCCTCCTCGTCATCGCGGCGCTGCGCGTGCTCTCGCTCATGAACGAGCGCGACGACATCGAGCGCGATGCCAAGGCGATCCTGACGCTGGGCGCCGCGCAGCTCGCCAGCTCGCTCGCCACGACATCGGACACGCTGCCGGGCGCCACCCAGGACCTGCTGGAGACCACCAGCCGCCAAGGCGCGATGGGCCGCAGCCATGTGCTCGTCATCACCGACAGTGCCTTCAAGATCACCGCGGTGACACCACGTTCCGTGCCCTGGCAAGGCCATTCGCTCGACGGCCTCGTCCAGGGCGGCCAACCCCTGTTCATGTTCGGCGATCGCGCCGGTGTCATGGAGGTCAACATCGGCGGTGAGGACTGGTACGCGGCGGTCAGCCTGTCCAAGGACAGGAAGGGAGCCGCCGCGGCTCTGGTGCCGCAGGAAGCGGTCTTCGACACGTGGCGCAAGACCGTCTCGCTCAACGTCACCCTGTTCGTGCTGACGGCCGGAGTGCTGATCATCATCCTCTATGCCTATTTCGGACAGGCGGCGCGCGCGCAGGCTGCCGACCGCATCTATCTCGAAGCGCATCAGCGTATCGACATGGCGCTGGTTCGCGGCCGCTGCGGCCTGTGGGACTGGGACATGGTGCGCGGCAAGATGTACTGGTCGCGCTCGATGTACGACATGCTCGGCTACGAACCCTGCGAGACGATGCTATCGTTCGGCGAGGTCGACGAGATCATTCATCCCGAGGACGGCGACCTGTTCGAGCTCGCCAACAGGATCGTCGCACGCGAGATCGATCACATCGACCAGGTGTTCCGGATGCGGCATGCCGATGGCCAGTGGGTGTGGATGCGCGCCCGGGCCCAAGTCATGGATCCGGAAGCGCCGGAGATCCAGCTGATCGGCATCGCGGTCGACGTCACCGAGCAACGGCATCTGGCGCTGCGCTCCGAAGCGGCCGATCTTCGCCTCAGGACCGCGATCGAAAATATCAATGAATCCTTCGTGTTGTGGGATTCGGCTCAGAACCTGATCATGTGCAATTCCAAATACCAGCAGGACAACGGGCTCTCGGATCGCGACGTGATGCCAGGTGTGACGCGCGTGTCGCTGGAAGAGCGGATGCTGGCCTTTGCTTCGGAGCGCCGGCTTGCCAACACCAATGGCCCGCAGGGCGGCGCCACGTTCGAGCGGCAGCTGTCCGACGGCCGCTGGCTGCAGGTCAACGAACTCAGGACCAGGGACGGTGGCATCGTCTCGGTCGGGTCCGACATCACCCAGATCAAGCTGCATCAGGAAAAGCTGGTCGACAGCGAGCGCCGGCTGATGGCGACGATCCATGATCTCAGCCTCGCACGGCGGGCCGAAGAGGAACGGTCGCGCGAACTGGTCGACCTCAACCGCAAATACATGAAGGAAACCGAGCGCGCCGAAGCGGCGAACCGGGCCAAATCCGAATTCCTAGCCAACATGTCGCATGAACTGCGCACGCCGCTCAATGCCATCATTGGCTTCTCCGAACTGATGGAACAAAGGCTGTTCGGCCCGCTGGGGTCGGAGCGCTACGAGGAGTACGCCACCGACATCAACAGCAGCGGCAAATACCTGCTCGGCGTCATCAATGACATTCTCGATATGTCCAAGATCGAGGCCGGCCAGTTCTCGCTGGACCAGGAACAGATCGATCTCGGTCCGCTGATCAGCGAAACCGTGCGTGTCGTGTCGCTGCAGGCGGCGCAGAAGGCGATCACCGTGGAAACGCGTATCGCCGACGCGCTGACGCTGTTCGCCGATCGCCGGGCGATCAAGCAGATCGTCATCAACCTCCTGTCCAACGCGGTGAAATTCACCGGCCAAGGCGGCCACATATCGGTCAGGGCCCGCAACACGTCAGGCGCGCTGGTGCTGACGATCGAGGACAATGGCTGCGGTATCCCGAAGGAAGCGCTCGGCAAGCTCGGGCGCCCCTTCGAGCAGGTGCAGAACCAGTTTTCCAAGAACCATGCCGGCTCCGGACTTGGCCTTGCCATTTCCCGCTCGCTGGCCGAGTTGCAAGGCGGCGCACTGAAGATCCGTTCCACCGAAGGCGTCGGCACGATCGTGTCAGTGCGCATTCCGGTGAAGAAGGCTCCGCCTGCGGTCAAAGCCGCGGCCTGAGCGGCAGGCTCCGGCTGACGGCCCGGAGCCTGCGTCAGCCAGCCTCACTGCATGCCGTTTTCGTCGTCGCCTCCTTGACGATGACGGCCAAAGCGCCCGCTCTTCGGCAGCTCGCGGTTCTCGATCTTTCCGTCATTGTTCTTGTCGAGTATCGCGAAAAGCTTCTTTTCGCGGCCGCTGATGTCATCTGATGTCAGCGTGCCGTCGCCCTTGCTGTCGTAATGGGCGATGATGCGCCTTGCCATACGTTCGAAGCGCGCCTTCTCCAGTGCGTCGGCGAGTTGAGCGACAGTCAGTTTGCCGCCATTGTCAGCCACGAGCTTCTTGAGCCGCGCGTCCATGACATCGGAGAACTGGTCGAAGGTGATAGTGCCGTTATTGTCCTTCATCGCCTTGTCGAGCCGCATCATGGTGCGCTCACGCATGGTTGCGCTGTCGACATTCTCGGCATAGGCGCCGCCGCCGACAGCTCCGGCCAGGGCGATGAAGGCAATTGCGAGCTTGGTTGTCTTTCTCATGGTTTTCTCCTGTTGCATCGTCACCCCCGATGCGGCCGAGCTCGTTGATCACGAAGCCCCGGCACGAAGCAAAAGGTCGAAATCCTTCCTGACCTTTTGCGACGTCTCCTTGAGGTGTGCCTCCAGCACACCGAAATCCGGCAGGTCGGTGACCGCCAGAAGCAGATCCGAAAGCCCCGGCGGAACGTCGTCACGTTCGAAAGGTCCGGTAAGGCACAGCCGCGTCATCTGGGTCAGCGCCAGATAGAGGGCGTAAGCATCGCCAAGGTCCTGCCTGATCACGGCATTGGCGAAATGTGGCGTCAGGCGAGACAGTATCTCGGCCGTACCGGTGGCGCGCGGCCCGGCCTCGACCTGCGCGGTGATGACAGCCACCTGGGCGATGAATTCGAGATCGATCAGACCACCCGGGATCAGCTTGATGTCCCAGAGGTCGCGTGGTGCCTTCTCCTGCTCGATCATGGCACGCATGTCCGACGCCTCCGCCCTCACCTTCGCCGCATCGCGCGGCTGGCTGAGCAACGCGACAACTTCCGCCTCGACCTCGCCGCACAGGCCTGGGTCACCAGCAATCGGCCGCGCCCGCGACAGGGCCATGTGCTCCCAGGTCCAAGCCTCCTGGCGCTGGTATTTTTTGAAGGCATCGATGTGGGTGGCGACCGGTCCCTTGTTGCCGGACGGCCGCAAACGCAGGTCGAGCTCGTAGAGCACCCCTTCCGCCGTCGGCGCCGATACAGCCGATATCAGCCGCTGCGTCATGCGGGTGTAGTAATGCGAAGGCGCCAGCGGTTTTTCACCGTCGGAGTCCTCGGCATCCGCATCGTGGTCGTAAAGCAGAATAAGATCGACATCCGATCCGGCGGTCAATTCGCGGCTGCCGAGCTTGCCCATGCCGAGCAGCGAAACCACGCCACCGGCGATCGTGCCGTGGCGCACCGCGAATTCTGCGGTCACCGCTTGCAACGCAGCCGCGATGGTCAGGTCCGCCAGATCGGAGAAAGCGCGGCCGGCGCGGGCCGGATCGATCGAACCCGCGAGCAGCCTCACACCGATCAGGAATTTCTGCTCGGAAGCAAATATGCGCAGCCGGTCGAGCACGTCCTCATAGGCCCTGTCGCCTTCGAGGAAGGCCGACAGCCGCGCCGAGAGATAGACGCGGTCGGGAAGCTCGGTCAGCAATGCCGGGTCGAGCAAGCCGTCGAAGACATGCGGCCGGCGGGTGATGATCGCCGCCAGCCGGGGTGCCGCGCCCATGATCGTCGCCATCAGCCTGAGCAATGCGGGGTTCGACTGCAACAAAGAGAACAACTGGATGCCGGCCGGCAGGCCGGCGAGGAATTCGTCGAAACGGACCAGCGCCTCATCGGCCCGGCGCGTCTGGCCAAAGGCCTTGAGCAGTGCCGGTGTCAGTTCCGTCAGCCGCTCGCGAGCCTCCGCCGACCGGGTGACGCGATAGCGCCCGAAATGCCAGCCGCGGATGACACGGCAGATATCGCTTGGCCTCTGAAAACCGAGGCCGTGCAAGGTCCGCAGCGTGTCCGGGTCGTCGACGTCACCGGTGAAGACCAGGTTGCCGATGCCGGCCGAAAGCTCGGGTGCTGTTTCGAACAGCGCGGCATAGTGGCGCTCGACCTGCTGCAGCGAGGCACGGAATGCCCCGGCAAACACGACCGCGTCGGCAAAGCCCAGCATGCGGGCGATGCGCTCCAGCCCTTCATCGTCTTCCGGCAGCGTGTGCGTCTGCTCGTCGGCCACCATCTGGATAGCGTGTTCGACGCGACGCAGGAACCAGTACTGGCGGGCGAGCGCGTCACGCGCATCTGATGTGATCCAGCCCCGAGCCGCGAGCTGACCGAGCATCGGCACGGTTTCGCGGCCGCGCAGCTCCGGGAAGCGGCCGCCGGCGATGAGCTGCTGGGTCTGGACGAAGAACTCGATCTCGCGGATGCCGCCGCGCCCAAGCTTGACATTGTGCCCCTTCACGGCGATCTCGCCATGCCCCTTATGGGCATGAATCTGGCGCTTGATCGAATGGACGTCGGCAATAGCCGCGTAGTCCATGTATTTGCGCCAGATATAGGGCTGGAGTTCCTTGAGAAAGGCATCGCCAGCGGCGAGATCGCCGGCCACCGGGCGCGCCTTGATCATCGCGGCGCGTTCCCAGTTCTGGCCGCGCGCTTCGTAGTAGCGTAGCGCGGCTTCAACGGGGATCGCGAGCGGCGTCGAGCCGGGATCGGGACGCAATCTCAGATCGGTGCGGAAGACATAGCCGTGCTCGGTGCGATCCTGCAGGATGCGCACCAGCCGCCGCGTCAGGCGTGAAAACAGGTCGGTGGCGTCGAGTGGATCGACCACTGCGGGCGCTTCCGGATCGAAGAACACGACGAGGTCGATATCGGAGGAGAAATTCAGCTCATGCGCGCCGAGCTTGCCCATGCCGAGCAGGATCCAGCCCGATTGATGCGACGGACTGTCGAGGTCGGGCAGTTTGAGCTTGCCCTGGCCATGCGCGTCACGCAGCAGGAAATCGACGGCCGCGCGGATGCAGGCGTCGGCGAGATCGCTCAACCGCCTTACAGTCAGCGAGGTTTCAGCTTCGCCCGAAAGATCGGCGAGTGCGATCAGGAAATGCGCCTCGGCCTTATGCCGGCGCAGCTCCATCATCAGGCCGGATTCCGAGACCATTTCCGCCAGCGGCGCCTGGTCGATCGCGGCGGTGATCGCCTTCAGGCGGGTCTCGACCGGCAAGTCGAAGAGGCCGTCCAGGATTTGCGGCCGGCGGCGCGCCGTATCGCGCAGGAACGGCGAAAGGTCAAAGACGGCGGCCAGGAAATCCTGCGCCGTCCCCTTGCCGGCCAGGAATTTGGCCGCCCGCGTCAACCCTTCTTCGCGCGCTGCGTCCGCGATTTCGGACAGTTCCTGCCGTGCCCGGCCCTCGTCGAGCGGAGCAAGCGGGGTTTCCAGGCTCACCAACCAGTCTGTCTTGCTCCGCTTGGCAATGGCAGCCATTAGTGATCCTCCCGCGCGGGGAAACTCATGACCACGGATAGTCCCGGATTGCCAGGCAACAGGTCAAGCCGGCCGTAGTGGAATGTCATGACCGCCTTGGCGAGACTGAGGCCAAGGCCGGAACCGGGCTGCGAACGGCTCTTCTCCAGCCGTACGAACCGTTCGGTCGCCCGGGCGCGATCGGCTTCGTCGGGAATGCCCTGGCCGTTGTCGGCGACGGAAAGCCTGATCTCGCCATGCGTGCGTTCGAGCGCCACACGGACCGCCGGCTTGGATGTGGAATCGGTTGAGTACTTGATCGCATTGTCGACGATGTTGGAAAGCGCCTGGCCGATCAGTTCGCGGTTGCCGTCAACGACAAAACCATCGTTCACTTCGGCGTCCAGCGCAACGCCAGCCTCCTCGGCCACGGGCTCGTAGAGTTCGACCACATCACGCACGGCCGCCGCCAGATCGACGCGGTTGGTGTGCTCGGAAGAATACCCAGCCTCCAGCCGGGAGATCATCAGGATGGCGTTGAAGGTTTTTATCAGCTGGTCGGACTCGGCTATGGTGCCTTCCAGCGCCTGCCGATAGTCCGATGTTTTCTGCTTGCCGGAAAGCGTCGCTTCGGCCCGGTTGCGCAGCCGGGTCAGCGGCGTCTTCAGGTCATGCGCGATGTTGTCGGATACCTGCTTCAGGCCTTCGTTGAGCGTGGAGATCCTGGCCAGCATGACATTGAGGTTTTCCGATAGCCGGTCGAACTCGTCACCGGCGCCGGTCACCGGCAACCGGCCGCTGAGATCACCGCCCATAATGCGCCGGCTTGCCTCGGAAACCCCGTCGATACGCTTCAATGCCGCGCGGCCAACAAAGAACCAGATCAGGATGCCGCCCACCCCCATCATGCCGAGCGCCAGCACCAGCGAACGGCGTATGACGGCACGGAACCGCTCCGGTTCGCCGAGATCGCGGCCGACCAGCATGATCATCTGGTTCGGCAGCCGCAGCACCAGGGCAATGGCGTTGTGACCCTTTTCGCCTTCGGCCTGCGGCGGCGCATTATCGCCAGTTGAAGGAGGCGTCGCCTGGTCCGACGTTCCGCTGCGCAGACGATCAAGCTCACCCTCGCCGAAACGCTTGTAGGAGAACGGCTCGGTCGTCCAGCCCTCGGTGTCGATCACACCAGGTTCAAGACTCTGCACATTGCCTGTCAGGATCTGGCCGTTGGCATCGGCGATCAGATAGAGGTTGGCGCCGGGCTGGCGCGAGCGGGCCTCTACCACGCGGACCAATACCGGCAGGCCTCCGCGCTGATAGGCGCGGGCAAGGCCGAGCACTTCGTCGTTGATGGTCTCCTGCGTCTGCGCGGTCAACATGCGCGCCGAGAGCGAAGTCATGTAGAGGACGAGCAGCACCGCGCAGAGTGCGAAGAGCAGGAGATACAGCGCCGAAAGCCGTGCGGCCGTCGTCTTCATGATGGCGGGCACGGAAAGCGCCATGCTGCCGCCTAGCCGCCCTTCAGCATGTAGCCGGCGCCGCGAACCGTGTGCAGGATGGGCTTGTCGAAACCCTTTTCGATCTTGCCGCGCAGCCGCGAGACGTGGACATCGATGACATTGGTCTGCGGATCGAAATGATAATCCCAGACATTTTCGAGCAGCATGGTGCGCGTCACCACCTGGCCGGCATGGCGCATAAGATATTCGAGCAGACGGAATTCGCGTGGCTGCAGCGTGATCTCGCGCGCCGCCCGGCGGACAGAATGCGACAACCTGTCGAGTTCAAGGTCGCCAACCCGGTAGACGGTCTCGGCCTCCTTGGCGCTGGCGCGTCGGTTCAGCACCTCGACGCGCGCCAGAAGTTCGGAAAAGGCATAGGGCTTGGTGAGATAGTCGTCGCCGCCGGCGCGTAGGCCGGTGACCCGGTCATCGACCTCGCCCAGCGCCGACAGGATGAGCACCGGCGTCGTGTTGCCCCTGGAGCGGAGAGCGGCAATGACCGATAGGCCGTCGCGGCGCGGCATCATCCGATCGATGACCATCACGTCATAATCACCCGCATCGGCAAGCGCGAAGCCGGTCTCGCCGTCACCCGCGACATGCGCGGTATGACCCGCTTCCGTGAAGGCTTTCTGCAGATAATCCGCAGCCTCGCGATCGTCTTCTATGACGAGAATCTTCATAGGGCCGTTATACGCGATTTCGCTGGAAGGTTGAGTAGCAGGCATCTGCATTTTAGCCTTTGCCAAAGCACATCGCGATCAAGAGGATCGAGAGCGCGCGCGATAAAATCTTTGTTCCGTGGCGTCGTTACGCGGGACATGCCGGTTCCCGGTCATGTCGGTACCCGCAACCACCGAACCAATCGGCTTCGGGCACGAGGGCGTGATGGGCAGTCATATGCGGGCGCGGCAGCAGGCGATGGGAAGCCCGCTGCCGCTGAAGAAGAGCGCGATGACTGACTAACGGGCTCTCCTTCTTGCTTTCCCATGCGGCGACTCGGGGGTGTTGAAACCGCCGCATTGGAAAAGTCGTCTCAGCCCTTGGCCACCGGCAGCGCGACGAAGCGGTTGTTGTCGTCGCGGGAGATCTGCATCAGCACCGACTTGCGTCCGGATTTGACCGCATCGGCCATGGCCTTGGTGACGTCTTCGGTGCCGTTGACCTCCGCCGAGTTGACCGCGGTGATGACGTCGCCCGGCTGGATGCCGCGATCGGCGGCGGCGCTGTCTGGGTCGACGTCGGTCACCACCAGACCCTTGCCGTTTTCGGACTTGGTGACGGTGAGGCCGAGATCGGCCAGCGTGTCCGGCTTTGCCGGAGCGGCGGGTTGCTGCTGCTGGTCGCCCGACGCCTGCTTGTCGCTGGCGGGCAGCTTGCCGAGATCGACCTTGACCGTCTGGCCCTTGCCGTCACGCCACACGGTGACGTCAACCGACTTGCCCGGCGAATAGGCGCCGATCAGGCGGGCGAGTTCCTTCGGCGAGGCAACGTCCTTGCCATCGACCTGGGTGATGACATCACCTGCGGTAATGCCGGCCTTCTTGCCGGGGCCATCATCCTGGGCGCTCGAAACCAGGGCGCCATTGTTGGACTTCAGACCGAGCGATTCGGCGATGTCGGAGGTGACCGGCTGGATTTCGACACCGAGCCAGCCGCGCTGGACCGCGCCATTCTTCATCAGGTCTCCGACGACCTGCTTGGCGGTCGAGGCAGGAATGTCGAAGGCGATGCCGACGCTGCCGCCCGAGGGCGAGAAGATGGCGGTGTTGATGCCGACCACCTGGCCGTTGAGATTGAAGGTCGGGCCGCCCGAATTGCCGCGGTTGACCGAGGCATCGATCTGGAGGAAATCGTCATAGGGGCCGGCGCCGATATCGCGGCCGCGCGCCGAAACGATGCCGGCGGTAACGGTGCCGCCGAGGCCGAACGGGTTGCCGACAGCCACGACCCAGTCGCCGACGCGAACCTTGGAATCGTCGGCGAAGTCGACATAGGTGAATTTGCCGCCGCCATCGACCTTGAGCACGGCGAGGTCGGTGCGCGGATCGGTGCCGACCAGCTTGGCGTCGAGTTCCTTGCCGTCATTGGTCACCACGGTGAAGGCGGTGCCTTCTTCGACGACGTGGTTGTTGGTGACGAGATAACCGTCTTCGGAAATGAAGAAGCCGGAGCCCTGCGCCACCGGGCGCGGCTGATCGTTGTTGCGGTCGCGGTGGCCGAAGCGGCGGTGACCTTCGTCGTTCTGACCACCCTGGTCCTGGTCACCAAAGCCACGGAATTCCTTGAAGAAGCGGCGCAGCTGCGGATTGTTGGGAAGATTGTCGAAACCGCCCTGATCGTCGGAACCGTCATCGGCTGTCGGTTGCAGCTTGGCCTTGACCTTGACACTGACCACGGCTGGCGAAACGCGCTCAACGACATCGGCGAAGCTCGGGACCTGCGGAGCCTCGACACGCACGGCGTCAGCCAGAACGGGGCTGGTTCCACTGGTCAGCGCGCCAAATCCGATCGCGCCGGCGACAGCGACGGACGCGACGGCAGCCAGAAGACGCTTGCGGGTGAGGGAATATGAATTGGGGGCAATATTCATGGATCTCTTATCCTCTTTCAAACGGACGCGCCTTGATCGGCATCCTCAAGAACGAGAATTAGAGCGGCGCACATTACGACGCCATTTCCGGCACATGAAACTTTGGTAATGTTAGCGCGCGACTGGGCTGTCAGTCGCGGTGCAGGATCGCGTCCAATGTCGCCTGCTCGTCGGCTGACAGGGATTTCGTCGCCAGCGTCCGGTGCGATCGCGCGCTTAGAGCGATAAATACGCCTCCCACCAGCAGCAACAGAACCGGCGTGCCCCACAGCAACGCGTTGCGCAGGTCGAAACGCGGCTTCAGCAGCACGAACTCGCCGTAGCGGGAAACCACATAATCCATCACCTGCTGGTCGGTATCGCCGGCAACAAGGCGTTGTCGCACCAGGATACGCAGGTCGCGAGCAAGGTCGGCGTCGGATTCGTCGATCGACTGATTCTGGCAGACCATGCAGCGCAAGCCTTCCGACAGCGCCCGCGCCCGCGCCTCGAGTGCCGTGTCGGCCAGCATCTCGTCGGGCTTCACCGCCAGCGCCGTGCCGACGAAGAGCAACGCCAGCAGCAGGACAATCGATGTCAGTGAAAACCTCGCCCTCATGGCAGGCCCGCCGGCGCCACCGCCTGCTTGCGACGGCGCGATGGCGCGCCGACACGCAGGCGTCTGTCCATCAGCGACATGGCCGCACCCGCCATCATCACCAGGCCGCCGCCCCAGATCAGCGTCACCAGCGGCTTCCACCACAGACGCACCACGACCGAGCCGTCCTTGCCCTCGTCGCCGAGCGAAAGGTAGAGCTGGGAGAGGCCGATGGTCTTGATGCCGGACTCCGTCGTCGTCATCTGTCGCACGGGATAGAAACGCTTGGCGGAGCTGATTTCGCCGATTGGGCTGCCGCTGACGCCGATCAGCTCGAAGCGGCCGCGATCCTCGCTGTAGTTCGGTCCCTGCGCGGGGTAGAGCCCGACGAAACGCACCGTGCGGCCGGAGATTTCGACGATTTCACCGGCATGCATGGACAGTATCTTCTCCGTGCCGAAGCAGAGCGTGCCGACGATGCCGAGCACGGTCAGGCCGAGGCCAAGATGCGCGAAAGCGGTCCCGAAGACCGAGCGCGGCAAACCAACCAGGCGCCTGACCATGATCGGCGCGGCGGCATTGCCTAACCCCGCCTTGACGGCGAGGTCGGTCAGCGCGCCAAGGATCAGCCAGACGGCAAGGCCGACGCCAAGCGCGGCAAGCACCGAAGCGCCGTCGATGAACAAGGCCGTGACCAGCGTTGCCAGAAGGGCGGCCGCAAACGCCACCATCAGACGCTGCGCGACGCCAAAGACATCGCCGCGTTTCCAGGCCAGCAGCGGCCCAAAGGGAACCATCACCAGCAGCGGCACCATGAGCGGGGCGAAGGTGAGGTTGAAGAACGGCGCTCCGACCGAAATCTTGTCGGCCGAAAAAGCCTCGACCGCCAACGGATAGAGCGTACCGACCAGCACGGTGGCGGTCGCCGTGGTCAGGAACAGATTGTTGAGGACGAGCGCCCCTTCGCGCGAAATCGGATGGAACAGGCCGCCTGCCGTCAATTTCGAGGCGCGCAGCGCAAACAGTGCCAGCGAGCCGCCGATGAACAACGTCAGGATGCACAGGATGAAGACGCCGCGCGTCGGATCGGTGGCAAAGGCGTGGACGGAAGTCAGGACGCCCGAACGCACCAGGAAGGTGCCAAGCAGCGACAGCGAGAAGGTCAAAATGGCAAGCAGCAGCGTCCAGATCTTCAACGCTGAGCGCTTTTCCATGACGATGGCCGAATGCAGCAGCGCGGTGCCCGCCAGCCACGGCATGAAGGAAGCGTTTTCGACCGGATCCCAGAACCAGAAACCGCCCCAGCCGAGCTCGTAATAGGCCCAGTACGATCCCATCGCGATGCCGCCGGTCAGAAACATCCAGGCGACCAGCGTCCATGGCCGCACCCAGCGCGCCCAGGAGGCATCGATGCGCCCCTCGATGAGGGCCGCGACCGAGAAGGAAAAGCAGATCGAGAAGCCGACATAGCCGAGATAAAGCAGCGGCGGATGAATGGCGAGGCCAAGATCCTGCAGGATCGGGTTGAGATCACGGCCTTCGATGGGCGCCGGATTGAGCCGGATGAAAGGATTGGACGTCGCCAGGATGAACAGGAAAAAGGTAGCGCCAATGGCGCCCTGCACCGCAAGGACGTTGGCACGCAGCGTCGCCGGCAGGTTGGAGCCGAAAGCGGCGACAAGCGCGCCGAAGAAGGTCAGGATCAGCACCCAGAGCAGCATCGAGCCCTCATGGTTGCCCCAGGTTCCGGTGATCTTGTAGATCAGCGGCTGCAGCGAATGCGAGTTCTCCCAGACGGTCGCCAGCGAGAAATCGGAGCTTGCATAAGCGCTCGCAAGTGCGGCGAACGACAGCGCCGTCAGGGCAAAACCGGTCACCGCGACCGGACCGCCGACTGCCATCAGGCGCTGGTTATTCAGCCGCGCGCCAAACAGCGGCACGACGGTCTGCACCAGCGAAAGCGCGAACGCCAGAACCAGGGCGAAATGTCCGGTTTCAACCATTCCCGCTACTCACCCTTGCTCTCTCGCCAGAGTTACTCACTCTTGCTCTCCTGCCAGACACCCTTGGCCTTCAGCCCGTCGGCAACTTCCTTGGGCATGTAGCGCTCATCATGCTTGGCCAGGACGCTGTCGGCGACAAAGACACCGTCGGTGCCGAAGGTGCCCTCGGTGATGACACCCTGCTCTTCGCGGAAAAGATCGGGCAGAATGCCGGTATAGGTAACCTTGACCGATTTGTGGGTATCGGTGACCGAAAAGGCAACCGTCGCGCCCTCGCCACGCTGGATAGTGCCTTTTTCGACCAAACCGCCGAGCCTGATGCGCTGGCCGGGCTGCACACTGGCCGAGGTCAGATCGGCCGGCATGTAGAAATAGGACGCCTTCTGGCCAAGCGCGTAGAAGGTCAGGCCGGTGGCGGCGGCGAGGAAAGCCAAGCCGCCCACAATCACCGACAATCGTTTCTGCTTGCGCGTCATGTCAAGTTCTACTCCGTCGCCGTCAAGCCGAGCGAGGCGGCAAAGGCGGTGAATTTCCTGGCTTCGTCACTGTCGGCCCCAAAGACCGCAATGGCGCGGCCCAGCGCATCGCGTGCCTGATCGGTCTTGCCCAGCACGACATAGGAACGAACCAGCCGCATCCATCCTTCCGGGTCGCGCGGATTTTGACGAAGTTTGTCGTCGAGGCCGGCGACCATGGTGTTGATCATGGCTTCCCTGTCCTGCGGCGACATGGAGGATGCCGCATCGAGACCGGCGGCATCAGGGCCTTTCGCGGCCGCGCCGGGAGCGACTTCGGGGCCGCCGGATTTGGCCAATGCCTGTTCGACTGCGCCGCGCCATGGCGAATCCGGCGGCAGCGTACCAAGCATCGCCTGCCAGGCCGCGGCCGCTTCCTTGCCGCGGCCCTCCTGCGCCAACGCCATGGCCAGATAGAAGCTGGCTTTCGCATTGGCCGGGTCAAGCTTCAAGGCCGCCTCGAAGGCATCCTGGGCATCGGCCGAAACAATACCGCCCGCGGCACCGGCGATCGCCTCGCCGAGGCCGGCCTGGCGGATGGCGCTGTCGCCGTCGAGGCGTATGGCGTTGCGGTAGGCCGCCGCGGCGTCGGCAAAGCGCTGCATGCGCAGATAGACCGGCGCCAGCACGTCCCAGCCTCTCCCATCGGAAGGATTGGCAGCAAGATGGGCTTCGGCGCGCGCTACCAGCTCATCGACCGAACTGTCGGCGGGGTTCTTGGCCAGCCGGTCGCTGAGCGGCTGCGACGGCAGGTCAGGCGAGCCGATCTGGCTGTAGAGCCCCCAACTGACCAACGGCACCGCCAGCACGGCGACGGTCGCAACAAGTCGTGCCGTGACCGATGCCGACCTGCCGGACGTCTCGCCGGCCGGATCAGCATTGCCCAGGCGAAGGATGCGGCGGGCGATCTCGGCGCGCGCCTCGGCCGCTTCAGCGGGCCCGATCAGGCCACGTGCGGCGTCGCGGTCGAGTTCGGCCAATTGGTCGCGATAGACTTCCAGATCGTGATCGCCGCTCGATGGCGCGCCCTTGGAGGCCCCGGCCAGCGGCAAAAGCACCGCCAGGCTAGCGCCCAGCGTGAGAATTGCGGCTATGACCCAGAACAGCATGGTTCTTCCAATAACGGCAGAGCCCTGCCCTGCCAACACAGGCATCCTGCGACGCTTTGACGGCAGGCACGCCGAATGTCCTTGATCGACATCAACTGACCGGATCGCAACCGGACCCGGTTGGCTAGGTCAATGGCGTCCAACTGCCGTCGGCATTGCGGCAGGCCGTTCCGTGCGCCGTGACACTGGCGCTGCCGGTGAATACCGTCTGCGTGTACTGGCGGCAATCCTGCGAACCAACGCGGTAAGGCTGGGCTGGAACCACCTCGCCATGGCGCGACGCCTGATCGCCCTTCCACGCCACCTTCTGGCCGCTCGTCGTATATTCAAGCGCCTTGTATTCGGCCTCGAGCGCGCTGCGCTTTTCGGTATCGTTCAGGCCATTGCCGATCGACCCGCCAATGAGACCACCGCCCATGGCGGAAATGATGGACTTGGTGACAACCTTGCCGCTGGCCGGAGGCGTCGAGGCCGGTGTCGCCGGCACGGTCGGGCCCTTGCCGCTCAAGGTGGTGCAGCCCGATACGGCCAGCAAGGCGGAAACAAGCGCGACGCGAATCTTCATGCCAACAACCGGTATTCCTGAGTTCGAGCCTGCCATGGATGCGCGGGGAGCATCATCTGAGAAGTGGGCGTGGCCATAGTGTTGATATTTGCCGGAAATTTGGCCGCCGCCGGCCAGTCCGAGGTCAATCGATATGCCGCCATAGCATGGGCCGCCCGTCGGTGTCGATTGGCCTGGGGAAACGTCACTGAAGGCTCCGCAATCGCACCACTGCCTTTAATCCACCCATGCCGGACCGTTCCAGCACCAGCCCGCCTCCATATTCGTTGACGAGGTCGGCGACGATGGCGAGGCCCAGACCCGTTCCAGGCTTTGTCTCGTCCAGGCGGCGTCCACGCTTCATGGCTTCGCGCGCCTTGTCTTCGGGAATGCCAGGGCCGTCGTCGTCGATGCTGATCTCGAACAGGTTGTCACCGCTGCTGGCCAAGGGCGCAACCGTAACCGACACCGCGCTCTTTGCCCACTTCATCGCATTTTCGAGAAGGTTGCCAAGCAGTTCCTCGAGGTCCTCGCGTTCGCCGGCAAAGATGAGCTCGGCCGCGGGCAACGACAGCGACAGACTGGTCTGCGGGTTGAGCTTCTGCAATACGCGCACCATGCGCTGCACCAGCGGTGCCACCGGCGTGCGGTAGACGACGCTGTCGCGCTGCGCCGCGACGCGGGCGCGCTGCAAATAATGGTCGATCTGCTTTTGCATGGACGCGGCCTGCTCGGCGATCAACTGTCCCTTGGCGCCGCCAAGCGCCCGGCCCTCGTTGAGCAGAACGGCAAGCGGTGTCTTCAGCGAATGGGCGAGATTGCCGACCTGCGTCCGCGAGCGCTCGACAATGCGTTTGTTGTTTTCAATCAACGCGTTGGTTTCGTTGGCTAATGGTTCGATCTCGGCCGGGAAGCGGCCGTCGAGCCTCTGCGCGGTGCCCTCGCGCACCATGGCAAGTGCGTTCCGGACCCTGCGCAGCGGCTGCAGCCCGAGCAGGATGGCGATGGCGTTGATGGCGATCATGCCGATGCCGAACAGGCTGAGATAGGTCAGCAAGCGGCGCTGGAAGGTTCCTATTTCCTGCTCCAACTCGGTCTTGTTGCCCATGACGCGGAAGCGCGCGGCGCGGTTCTTGGCATCGAGAACGAATTCGCTCTCGAACACTACCAGTTCCTCGCCATTAATGCCTTGCGCGGCATAGCTGCGCTGGAAATTGGCGTTGAAGGGAACATCCGCCACGTCGGGCGACGGGATGGTCCGGGTCATGGACGAAGAATGAAGATCGCCATGCACGCCTTCCGAGGCGGGCTCGACGGACCAGTACCAGCCCGAATTCGGTTCCGAGAAACGGAGGTCGCCAAGATCGGGGGAACCGGTCAGCGCACCGCTGTCGGAAATGCCGATGGAGCCGATCAGGTTGAACAAATGCGCCGACAGCAAACTGTCGAAGCCCCGCTCGCTGGCCTGGCGGTAGAGCGTGGTGATCAGGGTGAAGATGACGACCAGGGTCAGGATCGCCCACACGGTGGAGAAGGCGATGACGCGGAACGTCAGCGAACGCGGCCAAGCGCGCAGCGAAAGCCGTCTGCCCACGGTTGAGTTGGTAGCGAGCGGTTCCGCCTTACGCCTCCGGCTCACGCATGCGGTAGCCCATGCCGCGCACGGTTTCGATCATGTCGATGCCCATCTTCTTGCGCAGCCGCCCGACAAAGACTTCGATGGTGTTGGAATCGCGATCGAAATCCTGGTCGTAGAGATGCTCGACCAGTTCGGTGCGCGAAACGACCTCGCCCATGTGGTGCATCAGATAGGCAAGCAGCCGGAATTCGTGCGAGGTCAATTTCAGCGGCATGCCGGCGACATCGGCCTTCGAAGCCTTGGTGTCGAGACGCAGCGGCCCACAGGTCAGTTCCGACGAGGCGTGGCCGGCGGCGCGGCGGATCAGGGCCCTGACCCGCGCCAGCACCTCCTCGATGTGGAACGGCTTGGTGACGTAATCGTCGGCACCGGCATCGATGCCGGACACCTTGTCGCTCCAGCGGTCACGCGCGGTCAGGATCAGCACCGGCATCTTGCGGCCGCCGCGACGCCAGCGCTCGACCACGCTGATGCCGTCCATCTGCGGCAGGCCGATGTCGAGGACGACGGCATCGTAAGGCTCTGTGTCGCCGAGGAAATGGCCTTCCTCGCCGTCGAAGGCCCGGTCAACGACATAGCCGGCATCGATCAGCGCATCCGAAATCTGCCGGTTGAGATCCTTGTCATCCTCGACAACGAGTACGCGCATGCGGGGACCAATGCCTGTTGAGGTTTCAGATATAGGCCGATTCCGCCGGCCTGGGAACGGAGCCCTGTAGGAAGGGAAGACTGCGTCAGTTCTGTGGAACGACGATTTCGGAGCGGCGCGGACGCTGCCCGTCCTTGCCGGGCACGAGCACGACGATGACGCAGACCGGCTGGCCGCCACGCGTCGACGCCGAAGCCTTGGCGAGTGTTCCGCCATTCTGCTGGGCCACCTGCTGACCGATCGCATAACAGTCGGATGCGGCCAGGACGATCGGGCTGGGCTGGTCGGGCCCGATCACCGGTATCGCCATTGCCTGCGACGCAAACAGCCCGGCGGCACCAAGCGCCAGGGTCGCGGTTCGGAAATGGGAGCGAAGCGTTTTCATGACCGGCGTTCTAACGCGTCGGTGCTGAACGTGAAATGAACGGTGAACGGCCCTGAAACCATGCTCGCCACACCCCTGCAACGCGAGACAGACAATCTGGATTTCACCGCCCCACCAGTGAAACCCGCGAAAACCAGTTTAGACTCCGTTTCGGTGAGATTGAAAGCGCGTCAGGCGTTTTCCTGCGTCAGCGCTCGGAATCGCAGCAGACCATGATGGACAAGCAGTTCCTCATCATAACGCGCCTCGCTGAATTCCAGCGACAGCCGCGTCTGGCCACGCGGGCCGATCACCAGCACCGCGTCGGCAAGGCGTGCTTCGATGGCGGCCATAATGGCAAGCGTTTCGGCTTCACCATGGGCCTTCGACCAGACATGCAGCGTGATCAGTTGGTCATCGTTGTTCTCAGCGCCAGTATGCCAGTCGAAGGCCGAGGTCTGTCCTGAAGTCACATAGGGAAAGGCGACGTTGTCGGTTGGCCGCTCGAGCAGTCCGGCGCCGCCCAGCAGCGCCGACAGCGAAGCATCGCTTTTCAACCTGAGGAACAGGGCCTGCTGCAAATCACCGGGCGCGGTCATCGTCCATTTCCTCAAGCCGTTGCGCGACTGGCAATGCTTTCCCAAAGCCTGTCCGTGTCCGCATCCCTTCGCAGATATAGCGGTTCGCCACGCGAAGACGATGGCGATTCGTCATCGGAATGATGAACGCCTATGATCTCGAAAATACGACTTGCCGACAATCTCGTCAGCCGGCGCGGTAGAGCCTCGCAAATGAATCATGAGCGTGGTCACGTGGTCTTGCCATATATAGGCTGGTGCCTACGATGGAATGTTCCTTGCAGGCGTGGCCGGACAGAGGGCATGTTCCCGATTTTCGGGAGTTGACCATGCTCGATCCAGAAAAGGCCAGGGCCGCGTCGCATCTGCTGGTAAGTCATTGGGACAAGGGCACCCATCTCGCCACCATACCTGAGGAGCTGCGGCCGAAGACGCGGGCCGAAGGCTATGCCATCCAGGCCCATGTCATGGATCGTTCGGCGGCCCCGCTTTTCGGCTGGAAGATCGCGGCAACCAGCCTTGCCGGTCAAAGGCATATCAATGTCGACGGCCCTATGGCCGGGCGCCTGCTGGCAGAGAAAGCGGTCGAGGTTGGCGGGACCGTCTCGCTGGCGACAAGCAAGATGCGGGTCGCCGAGGTCGAATTCGCTTTCCGATTCGGCCGCCAGGTCCCACCTCGCCCGGCACCTTATGAAATCGCTGAAGTGATGGATGCCGTGGCGACCTTGCACCCGGCAATCGAAATACCGGATTCACGCTATGACGATTTCTGCGCCGTCGGCGCGCCGCAGCTGATAGCGGACAATGCCTGCGCCAATCTCTTTGTCATCGGCCAGCCCACGCAAGACGAATGGCGCGACGTGAATCTCGCGGAGTACCCGGTGACCGGTCTTGTTTCGGGCAAGTCGCGGCACGACGGAACCGGCGCGGCTGTCCTCGGCGATCCCCGTATTGCGCTCACATGGCTGGTCAATGAGCTGTCGGGTCTCGGTATAGCGCTTCAGCCGGGCCAGGTGGTGATCACCGGCACTTGCTTGACGCCGATACGCGTCGAGGCCGGTGACGAAGTGATCGGCGATCTGGGCAGGTTTGGCAAAGTCTCGGTGCGGTTTGTCTAATGCTCGCCGCGCTGCCTGACCGCGAGGCTCCTCACCGCCAGAACCAGCACCGTGATGATGATCAAAATCACCGAAAGCGCCGCGATCGCCGGGTCGATGTTGTCGCGCAGGCCCATCCACATCAGGCGCGGCAGCGTGATGGCATTGACCGAGGTGATGAACAGGGTGACGCCGATCTCTTCCCAGGAGAGCACGAAGGAGAGCAGTGCCGCGGTGACGATGCCGAACTTGATGTTAGGCATGATGATGCGCGTGGCGCGTTCCCCCACGCTTGCGCCAAGGCCGCGCGCGGCAAGGTCGATGCGGCGGTCGAGCTGGCTGAGCGAGACCAGGATCAGCACGGTCGCGAACGGCACCGTCATCACCGAATGCGCCATGGCAACGCCGAGCCAGGTGTCGTAGCCGAAGAAGGAACTGACGCCGGAGATCGAGGTGAGCAGGAAGTAGAGCGTGATCGCCGAAACCACGGGTGGCACCACCATCGGCAAAAGCACAAAGCCGACCAGGGCTGCCGTAAAGCGCGGCTGGAACATCCATACACCAAGGCTGAAACAAAGCGCCAGTACAGTTGAAATGGCGCTGCTGACAATGCCGATGCGGATCGAAAGCAGAATCGACTGGAGCCAGCGCGGATCCTCAATCAACGACCGATAATGGCGCAGCGACAATTCACCCGTCGGCATCGCCAGCATGCGGCTAGGCGTCAGCGATACCGGAATGACGGCGAGCAGCGGCATAAGCAGGAACAGCGCCACCAGGGCGGCGATAACCAGCGAGACAGGACCGGGGCGATAAGTCGGCATCAGATAAGCTGCTTCGGTCTGACATAACGGAACAAGAGCGCCATCAGCGCGCCGACGAACAGCACCAGCACTACGCTGATCGCAGCTCCCAGCCCCCAGTCCGGGCTCTGGAATATCCTGAGATAGATCAGCTCGGCGATCATGACGCTGCGGCCGCCACCGAGAATCGCCGGCGTTACGAAGAAGCCGAGCGAGAAGACGAACACGATCATCGCGGAGCCGATAACACCGGAGCGCGTCATCGGCACGAACACCGTCCAGAAGGTGCGCATGCGGCTGGAGCCGAGGCCGCGCGCTGCCAGCAGCACACGGTCGTCCAGGCTGCGCATGGCCGAAGCCAGCGGAAAGACGGCGAACGGAATGAGGAAATGGGTCATACCGACAATGACGCCGAACTCGTTGCGCACCAAAGTCAGCGGTTCGGAGATGAAACCGATCGACTGCAGCCAGGTGTTGATCAGGCCGCGATTGGACAGCAGCGCCACCCAGCCGAAGGCTCGCGTCAGCACCGAGATCCAGAACGGCACTAGGATACAGAATTCGGCGATGAGGCGCTGCGCCGGGCTGCCGCGCACCCAGACCACCGTGATGGCATAGGCGGCGGCGACTGACACAACTGTGACAATGGCGGCGATGCGCAGCGTGCGGATGAACACCGACTGCACCAGATCGTCGGTGAGCAACGCCTTGTATTGGCCAAGCCCGGGCGTCGGCAAGGTGAAGCTCCACTTCACCACGCCGAAAAACGGCCAGGCATAGGCAAGGCCGAGAAACAGGAGCAGCGGCGCCATCAACAGCGCCGCGCCCATCCTGTCGGAGAGAACGCCTCTCATGTCAGTTCAGCATCGCCGCCGGTCAGGCGGAGATGATCTTGGTGTATTCGTCGAGTGCCGCACCGTAGTTCTTCGCGTACCAATCCATGTCGAGTGCGATCTGCTTCTTCATGTTCTCGGGATCGACGGGGTTGATGCGCCTCTTGTCGGCAGGGATCAGCGAATCGGCCGCCGGATTGGCCGGACCCTGGCCGAGCTTGTCGAACATCACCAACTGCTTTTCCGGATCCTGTGCGCTGGCGATGAACTTCATCGCAGCATCCTTGCCGCCGGGGTTGTTCTTGAGCACGGCCAGCGCGCCGGGCGAGATCAGGCCCTGGTCCCAGACGAACTTGATCTTGCCGCCGGAATCCTGCTCGATCAACGAGGCGCGCGTCGACCAGACGATCGCCATCGAGGCTTCGCCATTGAGCAGCACGCTCTGGCTCTCGGCGCCGCCGCCCCAATAGGCGACGACGTTTTCCTTGAAGGCTGATATCTTGTCGTGCGCCCGCTTCAAGTCGAGCGGATAGAGCGAAGCCGGCGCGATACCGTCGGCCAGAAGGGCCGCTTCCCAGCTCGAGACGCCCCATTTGTAGAGGGAACGCTTGCCCGGGAATTTCTTCACATCGAAGAAATCGGCCATGCCGGTCGGTGCATCCTTGCCGTATTTCTCGGAATCGTAGGCGATGACATAGGAGAAGAAATAGGTCGAGGCGGCATAGTCCCAGCCGAAGCCCGGCCGCATCTTCTTCTTGTCGACGATGTTGTAGTCGATCGGCTCGAGCATGCCTTGCGCGCCGAGCGTAATGGCCGAGAACGGGTCGACGTCGACCAGGTCCCAGGTCGGGGCGCCGCTTTTAAACTGCGCGGCGATCGCGCCTTCGGTCGGGCCCGAGCCGTCCATCTTGACGGTGATGCCGGTTTCCTTGGTGAAAGCCTGGCCATAGGCCGCGTCATAGGCCGTGATGGCGTCGCCGCCCCAGTTGACCAGCACAAGTTCCTTCGCAGCGGCGAATGCGCCGCTCGAACGCAGCAGCATTGGCGTGCCGGCGAGCACGAGCGCCGCCAACTGTGTGAACTGGCGGCGCGAAATCTCGCCGCGTCTCGTCCTTTCGGACAGCGTTTCGATGGCCTGTTTTTTGGTGTCGTTCATGTTCATGTCAGTTCCCCTTTGTTTTTGTTGATTTTAATTACGGAAGCCGGTGCGGCGGATCAGGCCCCACTGGCGCTCATTGTCCTCCGTCCGGAAGGAGGAAACCCTTTTCCGCCGGCCATGTCAGCCAGATGGAATTGCCCTTGCTGAGAGCAGCCGCCGCGACCTCGTTGGGCACCGAGACGGTTACTTTGGCACCCTGGCGGGTGGTGAGGTCGAGCTTGGTTGCCGCCCCCAGATAGGTCGAGGCGATCGCCGTCGCGGCAATGCCGTTCTCTCCGGCGGCGGCCTCGCGCGCTATCGACATGTGTTCGGGCCGGATTGCCAGGATGGCGTTGGCACCGACAGTCGCCCGATTGCCGCGCAGGCTGACGGCGCGGTCCTCGCAAAGGCCGGTGGCCCCGTCATCGGCGCTGCGCACGCCTTTCAGCGGCAGCATGTTGATCTCGCCCAGGAATTCGGCGACGAAGCGATTGGCCGGCCGATCGTAGACCTCGTCCGGCGCCCCGACCTGCAGCAGTTTGCCATGGTTGAAGATGGCGACGCGAGACGACAGCGCCAAGGCCTCGCTCTGGTCGTGGGTGACGAAGACGAAGGTGGTGCCGGTCTCCTGGTGCAGGCGCTTCATCTCGGCCTGCATCTGGCCGCGCAGGCTCTTGTCCAGCGCTGAAAACGGCTCGTCGAGCAAAAGCACGCCCGGCTCGAACACCAGCGCGCGGGCAAGTGCGACGCGCTGCTGCTGGCCGCCGGAAAGCTGCGACGGCAATTTCTTCTCGTGGCCGATCAGACCGACGCGCTCGATCATCTCACCGACGCGCTTCTTGATCTCGGTGGCCGATTTCTTGCGGACCTTGAGCGGGAAGGCGATGTTGGCCTCGACGCTCATATGCGGGAACAATGCATAGCCCTGGAACACCATGCCGGCGGCACGCTGCTCGGCCGGGCGGTCGGTGATGTCGGCGCCGTCGCTGAAAAGCCTGCCCTCGGTCGGCTGCACGAAGCCGGCCAGGATCATCAGGAAGGTGGTCTTGCCGGATCCGGAAGGGCCAAGCAGCGTCAGGAACTCGCCGCGACCAATATCGAGCGTCAGATTGTCCAGCGCACGGAACGAGCCGAAGCTCTTGCCGATCCCGATTGCCTTGATCTCTGCGGCCCGGCCGGGTTGCTGCATCCTGCCTCTATCCTTACCGTTGAGCCAAATCGTAGGCAGGGCCGAAGCTCACCGCAACCGAATAGTTTTCGCCTGATCGGCAAATTTCATTCATCTATGGCGGGCCGACGCCACCCTGCCCTTCAATGAGGCTGAATGCGGTTCTCGGAGAGCGTCGACCTCAGCCATCCCGCGAACGCTTCCAGGACCGGGTGCGAGGCCTTGGCGTGTTCGGAGACCAGGAAATAGGAGCGCGGCGACTTGATCGCGATGTCGAACGGTCTGACCAAACGGCCTTCGCTCAGCGCGCGGCGGCTGGTCAGTTCGTCACCCATGGCAATCCCCTGGCCGGCGATCGCCGCGGAGAAGACGAGGTTCATGTCGGAAAAGAAGATACCGCCTTCGGTGTCCGGGTTTTCGACCTTGGACAGCGCCAGCCAGCGTGCCCAGTCCTCGGTGTCGTCGAGATGGAGCAGATTGGCGCGCAGCACGTCCGCCGGCCGGGAAAAGCCGCCGACCTTGTTGAGCAGCGTCGGGCTGCAAAGCGGCGTGAACGAGATTTCGCACAACAGTTCGGCCATGCGGTTCGGCCAGTTGCCGACGCCAAACGCGATGAAGGCGTCGGCATCGGCATTGCTGACATCGTCGAGCCGCCTGGGCGTCAGAATGCGCAGCGCCACATCGGGATACATCTGCCGGAACTCGCCGATATGGGTGCACAAGAACAGCGAGGCGAAGCCTGGCGTACAAGAGACGGCGAACGAGCCGCCGACGCCAGTGCCGGCATCGCGCGTGACCGCATCGCCCAGCACTGTCAGCGCCTTGCGCACGTCGCTGGCATAGCGCTGGCCACGCGGGGTGAGCGCCACGCCCTTGCCGATGCGTTCCAGCAGATCGAAGCCAAGGTCGCGTTCTAGCAGCCGCAGCTGATGGCTTACCGCGCTGCGGGTCAGGTGCAGTTCGTCGGCTGCGCGCCAGACGCTGCCATGCCTGGCGAAACTGTCGAGGGCGCGCAGCGCCTGTGTGGATGGAATTCTCAAGAGGTGAACCGAATTTGCACGAACCGGGAAAACATATCACTTTTTGGCGAGCCGCTTCACTGCTTTCTTTCAGAGCATGGACAAACCGGTGACGACATCGGCGCAAGAGACTGCGCTTGCCTGCCTCGACGGCATCCAGCCCCTGCTGTCGGCCTGGACACGCACCATCTTCGATTTCGGCGAGACCGCGTGGCGCGAGTACCAATCGGCCGCCTGGTATGTCGATCGGCTCAAGCGCGAGGGATTTTCGGTCGAGGAAGGCTCGGGCGGCATGCCGACCGCCTTCTGCGCCCACTGGACAAACGGCGCCGGACCGACCGTCGGCATGTATGCCGAATATGACGCAGTGCCCGGCAACTGCCAGGACGCCGTGACGGTGAGGCAGCCGCGACCTGGCCTTGGCGACGAGGCCGGCGGCCATACCGATCCGCATTCGGGGCTTGGCATAGCAAGTCTCGGCGGGCTGCTCGCGACCAAGGCCGCCATGCAGCGCGACGGTATTCAAGGCACGCTGCGCTTCACCGGCGAACCGGCCGAAAAGGTGCGCGGCTCGAAGCCGATCCATGCCGCCAAAGGCTATTATGACGGCCTTGCCGGCATGATCTCCTTCCATCCCTTCTATATGCTGCCGCTCTGCAACACCGCGCGCTGGGACACGCATTGCGGTGCGGCCTACGCGATGATCTATCGCTTCGTCTGCGACGAACCCGAAAATTGGGTTCGCGCAGGCGACGGCGCACCGATCCCGCAGGCGCATTCGGCGGTCAGGGCACCGGGCGCCAACGATGCGCTGATGACCATGTTCATGACCTCCAAGGCGTTGCGCGATTCCATGCTCCCGCACCAGGGCGGCTGGTCGATCAGCGAGGCAATCCTGACGGCTGGCCAGGCCACGGCCGACAATCTGCCGGCAGGCCTTGCCGAGATCCAGTACATGATCCGCGTGCCGACGCTTCGTATGGCCGAGCAGGTGACGGCGGTGCTCGACCGCAACGCCGCGGCCGCGGCCGCGATCAGCGGCTGCCGCTACGAACGGCACTGGGTGTCGAAATCGCGGCCGGGGCTCGCCAACCACGCCATGGCCGGGATTGCCTACGAAGCCCTGTCAATTGTCGGACCACCTCGCTGGGACGATGCCGCCAAGACGATCGCGCGGGAAATCCAGGTCAACGCCGGCGGCACCGCGACCGAAAACCCGTTTATCGACGAACTGGAGCGGCTGATTTCGCCGCAAGAGGCCGAGGCGATCTTGCGCCGCGACTTGCCGCCGTCGCAGGTGAATTCGACTTCCGACGACTATACCGACATGAGCTGGCACGCGCCGACCGCGCGCTTCTATGTCGCTCGCCCAGCGCTCCGCTCGGCAAACGGCCACGCTTTTCCGGCATGGGTGATGAATGCGCTGGGCGGCATTCCCGCGACGATCGATCCAATGGTCATCTGCGCTGCCAAGACGGTCGCGCTGGCGGCGCTGCGCCTGCTCGAGGACAAAATCGCCCGCGAGGAGGCGATGAGCGAGTTCACCACCCGTACCGGCGGCGGCGTTGGCGGCTCCAACTGGATCGCCCCGCTCTGCGACTACGAGCCGCCGATCAATTTCCGCTGGCCGGAATATGTCACCACGCCGCGCGGGCGCGACTGGTGGATACCAAACAATGCGCGACCGACCAATTCTTGAGAACAAGCCACGAGGAGAACCGCATGACCGTTCATGACCGCATCATCGCCGAGCCGTTTTCGCTGCAGCGCCGCAATCCCTCCGGCGGCACCAAGCCGCTGACCGTTTGGGGTTTCGCCAACGAGACCGACGTGTTGACCGACGTGCTGCTCGGCTCGCCGAATTTCCTGCGTCACCTGTCGACCAGCTCGCTCTCGCGAAAACATCTGCGCGAGGCGCCCTGCAACGTGCAGATCGCGCAGGCGCAGCACAAGGATCTGGTCGCGGCTTACGAGCATTTCGGCGTCAACATCCATTGGCACGAGCCGATGCCGGAACTGCCGATGCAGGTCTATTCCCGTGATTCCAGCGTCATGACGCCCTATGGCGCGATCATCACCGCCATGGCCAATTGGTGGCGGCGCGGCGAGAACTACGCGGCCATCCGCACCTATGAAAAGCTCGGCATCCCGATCTACGACATGGTGACCGCAGGCACCTTCGAGGGCGGCGACTTCAACGTCATCGAGGACGGCGTGGTGCTGATCGGCTGCGGCGGCGCGCGCACGCAGGAGGAAGGCGCCCGCCAGGTGCAGGCCTGGTTCGAGAAGGAAGGCTGGGAGACGCGCATCGCATTCATCGACGAATATTACGTCCACATCGACCTGATGGTGGTGCCGATCGCCGAAAAGCTCACTGCCGTCTGCCTCGCCTGCACCGAGCCCGGCATCGTCGACTGGCTGAAGGGCAAGGGTCACGAGATCATCGACGTCCCCTTCCAGGACACGATGGCGCTAGGCTGCAACTTCATGTCGCTGGGCAAGGACCGGGTGATCGCGCCGACATCCAGCAAGACACTGATCGAAAAACTCAAGGCGCGCGGCTTTGAGGTGGCGGCCGTCGACATGAGCGAAATCTCCAAGACCGGCGGCGGAATCCATTGCATGGCGCAGGCGCTGAAGCGCGAAGCGGCCTGATAGCCCGGGGAAGCAAATCTCCCCTCGCTCGCCGGCCGCAGAATCTGGCGGGCGAGGAACCGGCCCGCCGGCTACCTGGCCTTCCATCGACAAACCTTGCGGCTGTGTCCTCGCCGCCCTTGTGGGTGTCGGTAAAATGGATGAATAGTCCAACAGGTCGCCGCCCTGAAATTGCCCGCTTGCGGTTTTCAGGTCGGGCCAGAGCCGAGCCGGGTTTTTGAATGGTCAACCCTGAACCACGCAAGAGAAGAGGTCCGATCGCCTCCCGCCTTCTGGCGCTGGACGCGTGGCTCGATTCCTCTCTCTATGAGATCGGGTTCAAGGCGCGCCAGTTCTGGGAGGCCGCGACGATCTTCTCGCGGCGCTTCCGTCTCAGGGGCTGGCGCCGTGGCTTCATCGAACTTTTGAGCGAAGGTTTTACACTCGGCGCCGGCGGCATGGTGGTGATGCTGGCGCTGGCGATACCCGCTTTCCAGGACACCACCGGCGACTGGCGTGCCCAGGGCGACTTCGCCGTCACCTTCCTTGACCGGTACGGCAACGAGATCGGCCAGCGCGGCATCATCCAGCGCGATTCCGTGCCGGTCGACGAGATGCCGGACCACGTCATCAAGGCGGTGCTCGCCACCGAGGATCGCCGGTTTTTCGATCATTACGGTATCGACGTGCTCGGCCTGTCGCGCGCGATCTTCGAGAATGTGCGGGCAAACTCGGTCGTCCAGGGCGGCTCCAGCATCACCCAGCAGCTGGCCAAGAACCTGTTCCTGACCAACGAGCGCACGTTCGAGCGCAAGATCAAGGAAGCCTTCCTGTCGCTGTGGCTGGAGGCCAATCTGTCGAAGAAAGAAATCCTGCAGCTCTATCTCGACCGCGCCTATATGGGCGGCGGCACGTTCGGCATCGAGGCGGCGGCGGATTTCTATTTCGGCAAGAGCGTCAAGGACCTGAACCTTGCCGAGGCGGCGATGCTCGCCGGCCTGTTCAAGGCGCCGACCAAATACGCGCCGCACATCAACCTGCCGGCGGCGCGCGCTCGCGCCAATGTGGTGCTGTCCAACCTTGTCGATTCCGGTTTCATGACCGAAGGCCAGGTGCTGCAGGCAAGACTGCATCCGGCCGATGTCGTCGATCGCGGCGAACAGAAAAGTCCCGACTATTTCCTCGACTGGGCCTTCGACGAGGTCAAGAAGATCGCCAAGCCCGGCCAGCACTCGCTGGTCGCTCACACCACCTTCGACGCCAACATCCAGAAAGCGGCGGAGGAATCCGTCGAGTTCCACCTGCGCCAGTTCGGCAAGGAATACAACGTCACCGAAGGTGCCGTGGTGGTCATAGAGACCAATGGTGCGGTGCGAGCGATCGTCGGCGGCCGTGACTACGGCGCCAGCCAGTTCAACCGCGCCACCAAAGCGCTGCGCCAGACCGGCTCGTCGTTCAAGCCCTATGTCTACGCCACGGCGATGGAACACGGTTTCACGCCGAACTCGATCATTTCTGGCGGGCCGATCAGCTGGGGCAACTGGTCACCGCATAATTACAGCGGCGAATCGGCAGGCAACATCACCCTGATCATGGCGATGGCCAAGTCGATCAACACCGTGCCGGTGCGGCTGGCCAAAGACCATCTCGGCATCGCGCCGATCAAGGCATTGGCGGAATCGTTTGGCGTGGAATCGCCGCTCGAAGGGCACAAGACGATGGTGCTCGGCACCTCGGGCATGACCGTGATGGACCAGGCGACGGGCTACAGCGTGTTCGCCCAGAACGGCTTCGTCGGCTCCCGGCACGGCATCACCCAGCTCGTCACGCGTACCGGCGACGTGGTTTACGACTGGACCAAGGACGCGCCGCCGCCGCACCGCGTGCTGTCCGAGCAGGCCCTGAAATCCATGAACACCATGCTGACGGCCGTGCCGGTGATGGGCACGGCGCGGCGGGCGCAAATTCCCAACATCGTCGTCGCCGGCAAGACCGGCACGACGCAGTCCTACCGCGATGCCTGGTTCGTCGGCTTCACCGGCAACTACACGGCGGCAGTGTGGCTGGGCAATGACGATTTCACACCGACCAAGAACATGACCGGCGGCTCGCTGCCGGCGATGGTGTGGCAGCGGATGATGGTCTACGCGCACCAGAACATCGACCTGAAGCCGATCCCCGGCATCGACAAACCCTTCGTCGACGAGGAGATCGCGGCCAAGGCCGCCGAGGCGCAGAAGAAGACCGAGGAGCAGGCAGCGGCCGATACCGCCGCCGAGCGGCCGCCGGTGCTGTCCAGCCGAACCACGCAGACGCTGAGGGACATGAGCCAGCTGTTCCAGACGGCGCCCAAACTCGACGCCCCCACTCCACCCGAAACGCTTTCGGCCCTGTGACATCCGCCCCGGCGCGAGCCGGGTCGGCAGGCAAATCCATCACGCCGGCTTGCCACAAGACCCCGCGCCGCGATATTCCCGAACTGCAATCCTTCGCGCACCCGGCCTCTCATGCTCAAGAATGCCTTCCTGATGCTGATTTCGCTTGCCATAGCCATTGGCGGGGGCGGCGCCAGCGTCTGGTATGCGCTGAAGATCCAGGACGGGGTCGGCGCAATCAGGATCGGCCAGTGGACCGCCTTCCCCGACATCGGCACACCGGCCGCGGACCCCTATTCCAAGGCGCGCGTGGCGCGCGAGGGGGTGCTGGCGCTCGGCCGCGCCGAAGGCCTGTCCTTCGTGGCGGAAAACGACGCCGCCGGCGACCAGCTCAAGCGGGAATGCGCCTACAGGGTCGAGGGTGGATTTCCGACAGCCCGATTCTGGACGCTTTATGCCGCCGATCGATCGCTCGGCGTCGTCGAGACAGGCAAATCCCGGCTTGCGGCACTTCAGTCCTACGGGGTGCTGCGCCAACCGGACAATTCCGTGATCATCTCCGTCGGCCATCACCCGATGCCGGGCAACTGGCTTCTGACCGACGGTTCCGGGAAGATGTATTTCGTCCTGACCTTCTACGACACGCCGATCGCCAGCAGCACCGGCCTGTCCGACGTTTCGCTGCCCAGGATCGTGAGGGCGGGCTGCGATGCGTAGTTTGCATGCCGCCCTGCGCAGGCTTCTGCACGCTGTCCTGCTCGGCCTCGTCGGCGCCGGCATTGTCCACATTATCGTCCTGCTTCTGGTGCCGGATTTTTCCGAACGTGACGCCTGGTCGCGTCTTTCCATGGCATCCGATCTCTACAGGATGAACCGGCTCGATGCCGAAGCCGGCGGCGCGCCGGTGGTGAAATCGGTCGACCCGCTGTTCTATGCCACGGCCTGCCGCTTCGACCTCGAGGAAGGAATGGTCCGGATCAAGGCGCCGGGCGACGTCCCCTTCTGGTCGGTGTCGGTCTATGACCGCAGCGGTCACAACATCTATTCCTTCAACGACCACACGGCGACCGGTGGCAAGCTGGATGCGGTCGTGCTGACGCCGGCGCAGATGATCGACGTGCGCAAGGACCTGCCTGAAGACCTCCAGGGAGCGATTTTCGTCGAAGCGCCCATCGACGAAGGCATCTTCGTCATCCGCAGCTTCGTGCCGGACGAGAGCTGGAAGCCGATCGTGTCGCGCTTTCTCGATCAGAGTTCCTGCGAACTGCAGGATTTCTAGGGCTTCAGCAAGCTCAGTGGTGCGGCACGGGCGGCCGCGGCGATCCCGGCTTGTCTGGCCCCGCGGGCCGCGCTTCGCCGGTGCTGGACCGCTCATAGCGGATGCCGGGAAATATGATTACGGCCGCCGGTATTTCGGTGGTTTGCTTTGCTCGATTGGTCGGTGCCGCACGCGGCACGAAAGACAGTACCATGCCCATGGTTCGCGCATTCCTCTCGGTTTCCCCGGAGCACAACGCAACGCCTCCAAATGTCATTAAGGCCGGCAGAGGGTTAACGGAGCGCTAACGGATCGCCGCTAACTTGATCTTTGTTCCCAGGTCAGAGAGTTCTGACCGAGGCAAACGCGAAACCGACATGGTTCCGGTGGCGCGATGTCGAGTGTGTGTATCTGTTGTCAGGCGTATCCTTCGTGTCATCTTCGGACTTCAGGCAAATCGCGATAAGGACGGAATCGGGAAAAGCTGAGAGGCTGTTCCGCGCCGCCGTGTCGGCGTTCTGCTCGCTGACCCGACCGTCACGCCGCGAGATCGGCCAGCTCGAAGATCTGACGCTGCCGCTGTTCGACAGCGTATCCGTCGAATCGCGGCGCTACGTGGCTGCCGCCCTTTCCGAATGCGAATATGCACCCGCGGCCCTGGTGCGGCGCCTTTGCGAGGAACCGGTCGACATTGCCGCTCCGCTGCTCATCCGCTCACGCGCGGTCAGCGATATCGACCTGATCGCGCTGATTGGCCGGCACGGGCTGCCGCATGCGCGCGCCATCGCGCGGCGCAAGGACCTGAACCCGACCATCGCCGATCTGATCAGGGCGCTGGAAAGACCGACCCTGGTGCGGACGCGGGTTCCGGAAGCAGCCCCGGCGCAAAGCCCTGCCGTGAAGACGCAAGCGACGGCGGACAGCGCGGAAACTCAGCAGACGCCCGGCGTTGCCGCCGAGAACGCGCGGCGCAGGCTGCGCTCCATGATGCACACCGGCGACGAAGCCTTGGCGGCGAAGGTCGATGCGTTCCCAGGTGCGGATACCTATATCAGACTGCGCGAGACGGCATTGACGGGAAACGCCGCGTTCTTCCAGACCGCGCTTGCCGATGCCCTCGACATTGATTTTTCGATCGCGCAATCGCTGACCGCCAACCAGAATTATGCGCCGCTGCTTGCGGCGCTGCGTTCGCTCGATTTCAGCGAGAACCGGGCATTCCTGATCACGGTTGCCGTCTATCCCGGCCTGTTCCCGCATCCGCAGGCCATCCGCACCTATCTCGACCGTTACCGCCTGCTGCACCGCGATACGGCCCTGGACAAAGTGCGGGGATGGAAAGCCAAAACCCCGTCCAGGGCAGCTCGCGATGCTTCGCCGACAAACGGCGACAGCCGCAAGGCCTCCAACAGCGACGAAGCCGACGCCCCCGGCCTCAGGGTCTCTTCACGGAAATAAGCTCCTCGACGGGAACATTCCCGGCCTCGATCTCGACCACCCAAATGTCGGGATCGAATTTTTTCTCGCGCTCAAGTCTCGCATCCAGCACGGACGCATCATCGCCGGCGGCCAGAAGGCTGAAAAAACGGTCTTCGGGCTTGGCCGAATCGTAGCTTGTCTGCGGCGCCGGCCCGTAGAGAGCCGTTTCACCCATCCTGCCCCGCGCCAGGATGAACACAGCCCCGGCCTCTGTCGCGCCGCGATTGACCACGGCGGCAAATCCGCCAGCGCCGAAAACCCGGCGCAACAGGGCCGACACCCACAGATCAGCGGTTACGCGCATCGAAGACTCCCGACAACATGCGGGCTCTCTATCGAAATTTCCGATGCAGGGCGAGCCGTCGTTTCGGCTGTCAGTTGGTCAGGCCGATCTCGCGCATCTTGACGTAGACGATCTCGTCGGGTTCGCCGGTCTGCGGCAACCCGAACAGCGTCTGGAACTCCTTGATCGCCGCCTTCGTGCGTGCACCGACGACGCCATCCAGTTGCATGTCGTCATTGCCGAAGGCCTTGAGCCCAGCCTGGATCTTGACGATGCGGGGATCAGGCCCCTGCAAAGCGGCATTCGTCTGTGCCTCATTCGTCTGCAAGGACACGGGAACAGCGGCCGGTGCAATGTCGGGACGAGGCTGCGGCTTGGGCACGGCGGCCGTCTTCGGCGTTGCACCCAGTTGATCCAGCAGCAGCGCATCGATCTCGCCCGAGGCGTTCAGCCCGACCTTCTGCTGATAGGCCTGTATGGCCTTGCGCGTGTTGGGGCCGGAAATGCCGTCGACGGTGCCGGAATAGAAATCGAGGTCCTTCAATATGCCTTGCACCTGCTCGACCACCGGATCGCCCTTAATCGGGGCGGGCGCGGCATTGGACCGCACAATGTTGATTGTCGTCTCCGGCTCGTCGGCGGCGGCGTGCGGAAAGCCCTGGAAATGACGCGTGGCGAAAAACGCCCCGGCGTGCGGGAAAGGCTGATACCACAGCGCGTTGGCCGAGACGTAGAACAGCGTCACCAGGAATGCGGTCGATCCTCCCACCAGGACGGGATTGCGCGAAATCATGCCGCCAACGGCGATGGCGCCGTCCTGCAAGGCGTTGCTGCGGCGTTTGACCGCCTTAGCCTGTTTTGCGGAGCGAGCCATTTCCGTCCCCTTTCGCCCTCGTCACCGGCATCGTCAGCACTCCGGTCGAGTTGGCGGGGCGTCCCTTCGGCCCGCTGACCGGCAGGCTGATGGTCACCGTGGTGCCCTCGCCCGGCATGCTTTCGATCGACATGGTGCCTTCATGCAAGGCCACCAGCCCCTTCACCAGGGAAAGGCCAAGACCCGTACCCTCGAAACGGCGGGTATAGTCGTTCTGGATCTGCATGAAGGGTTTGCCGAGATTGGCGAAATCCTCCTCGGCGATGCCGATGCCGGTGTCCCTGACCCAGAAATGCAGACGTGAGCCGATCCGCTTGGCACCGACGACGACATCGCCGCCGTCGGGCGTGAACTTGATCGCGTTGGAAACGAGGTTGATGAGCATCTGCTGTACCGCGCGGCGATCGGCATTGATATCGCCCGCGTCAGGGGCGATCTGCGTCTGCAGGTCGATGTTCTTGGCCTGCGCCTGCAGCCGCATCATCGACTGGCACATGTCCACGGCTTCCATGAACCGGAACGGCTCCGGCTCGGTGGCGTAGACACCCGATTCGATCCTCGAGACGTCGAGTATGGATGTCACGACTGCCAGCAGATGCTGGCCCGAATCCCGCACGAGGCCGACATATTCCTTCTGGCGCGGATCCTTGAAGGCGCCGAACATCTCGTGCAGCAGCATGTCGGAGAAGCCGATGATGGCATTCAAGGGTGTACGCAGTTCATGGCTCACCACTGCGAGGAAGCGGCCCTTGGCCACTTCGGCGGCCCCCGCCGTCTCATTGGCTTGCGCCAGTTCTTCGCGCAACCGCGCGGTCTCGTCGTTCTTGCGCAGGACAAGCGTGAAAACGTCGCTTTGTTCCTCGCCGCGCACCAGTTCGAGCGCGAATGGCTGGTAGTTGTCGGCCACCAAACCATTTCCGTTGTGGGCGCCGTTGCCACTCTGAGGCAGCCTGATGCGCAATTCGAGGCGGCGCGACAGTGCGCCGTCACGCATGTCGGCCAGGGCGCTGAGATAGGAGACACGGTCCGACAGGTGGACGCGGTCGAAGAGGCCCGTTCCGGACAACAATTCAGGTGGCAATTTCAGAAGCGTACGCGCCTTGGCGGACGCCTCCACGACTTCGCCGTGGCGGGTGACCCGAAAGACCACCGCGTCGATGATGTCTTCCAATCCGTCACCTGCATCGCGCGTAGCGGCCGCGCCGGCGGTGCCGCGAAAAGCCGAAATGCGCGGGAGGAGGGTCAGCGCCCACGCCAATGGCACCAGCCAGTGCCAGGCGGCGATGTGCGCGTCCGCGAATGGAAGGAAGGTGGCCGACAGGGACTGAAGGGCGATGGCGATGACGGCCGAGGCGCCCCCCCACACAGCAGCACGCCGCGAGGTGCCGATCCACCAGGCTTCGAATGGCAGCGCCAAGGCAAGCATGGCGACAGGTGAACTCAATCCGCCGGCGGCACCGATGAGACCGCCAAGGGCTATCGCCGCCATCGCCAGGGCGATCGGCCCGGCGGCGGCCATCTTGCCGGTCGCTGCTACCAGCAGGGCGACGAACCAGCACAGACCGAAGGCCGCGAAAATGGCGGCCATGGTCACCGCAGCCCCCATGCCCGACGTAACCAGCGTGACCGCGGCACCCGCTGCAAAGAACGGCGCGGCCAGCATCACGCCGATGAAACGGCGCTGGCGCTCGCGGTCGCTGCGCCCGAGAATGCTGGGATGAACCATGCGTTCACAACCGGCCGCCATTGCGCCAGGCAATTCAGCGTATCTGGCCTCGATCGGCATCAACTCAACGCACTCGCACTCGTCGTGAACAGCTCTGCTTTTGCAGATCGTCTTGGGTGGTGGCTTTGAAACTCGCATCCAGCGTTTAAGGAATGGATAAGGCAGGGCCGACCAAGGCCGGCCCTGCGGCAAATATCGGGATGACGGCCGCCGAAAGCCCGGGCAAATGCAGCCATAGTAAACGGAGGGTTATTCGCGAATGCCCGTCATCAGCGGCTAAGAGGCAGGAACGGGATCGCGTCCATTTGCGAAAAATCCGGTAGAAACAACCAGATAGATGGTTATCGAATGGTAACGAGAATCGTCCCGATATGAAACAAATCGACAACAAAACGCTTCGTCTCGAATTTGCCTAAAATTTGAGGAAAATTCTCGGCGATCATGCAAGCCGTCCTTTGTGCCTGTGTGCCAACATCCTGCCCATAAAAGAGGTCGTGCCCCATGATGCATGATCCGGTCACGACGAGAGGCAAGGCATGTTCTTCCTGATAAGAATGGCTTTCTGGTTTTCACTGGTGCTGCTGGCGCTGCCGCTGGGTGTCGGGTCCGATGAAACGGGCCAGCAAAGCGTCGGGCCGATCCAGGCCCTGTTCGCGGCGCGGGACGCCGTCGGCGACATCGCCGGTATCTGCGAACGCAAGCCCGATGTCTGCGAAACCGGGAAATCGGCGATGCACACCATCACCGCACGCGCCAAGGAGACCGCCAAGATCGCGGCCGCCATGCTGGACGACAAGTCCGCCGGCCCCGACGTCTCGACACTGACGGGCAGCGTGCCGGAAGAAATCGTCCTGCCCCAAACGGTCAACCTGCCGATAAAGAATTAGGCCGTCTCGACGGCGCACCGCGGACCGTCTGCCCTCTCGACGTCCGCGGTGTTCTTGTTTTTCCGTGACGCGGCGCCATCCCGTGACTATATCCGGGTCATGACGACCACGATCCAGACGATCCGCGACGACTTCTCGTTCCTCGAGGAATGGGAGGACCGCTATCGTTACGTCATCGAGCTTGGCGAAGCGCTGCCTCCCTTTCCCGATGCTGAGCGCAACGCCGCCAACAAGGTGCCAGGTTGCGTCAGCCAAGTCTGGCTGACCACCGAACGGGGTCCGGGCGCCGATCCCGTCATCACCTTCACGGGCGATTCGGACGCCCATATCGTGCGCGGACTGGTCGCGATCATGCTGGCGCTGTTTTCCGGAAAGACGGCCAGCGAAATCCAGAAAACCGACGCTGAAGCGACGCTGAAGGCACTCGGCCTCGACGAACACCTGTCACCCCAGCGCGCCAACGGCCTTCGCTCGATGGTCAAGCGCATCAAACGCGATGCCGAGGTGGCGCTCGCGCAGACCGCCTGACAGGCTTCTGCCCGATCTTCCTTGTTTTGACGCAATTCCCTAGGGAAAGCGCTACGCGCTTTTCCCGGGAAACCGGTTCACACTTTTCCTGGAATTGCACTCGCCCGCAAAATCAAACGGCGCCCGAAGGCGCCGTTTGATTTCAGTTCTAATCCGGCAAGCCGCGACTACCGCGCCTTGCGCTTGCGGCCAAGGCCCATCTTCTTGGCAAGCTGCGAACGGGCCGCCGCGTAGTTCGGGGCAACCATCGGATAGCTTGGGTCCAGGTTCCACTTTTCGCGATACTGATCGGGCGTCAGATTGTAGTGGGTCATCAGGTGACGCTTGAGCGACTTGAACTTCTTGCCGTCTTCAAGACAGACAATGTAGTCGTCATGAACCGAGCGTTTCGGGTTGACAGCCGGCTTCTGCTTGTCGGCAGGCGGCTGTTCGACGGTTCCGCCCACACGCCCGAGAGCGGCGTGGACATCGGATATCAGGTTCGGCAGTTCGCCGACCGGCACGGGATTGTTGCTGACATAGGCAGCCACCACATCGGCGGTAAGCTCGATCAGCGCATCATTGTTTCTGGAAGGTGTTTCGACAATATCCATGGTCTTCAGGCCCCAACAAGAGTTACGTCGATCTGTGCCCCTTTTTACAAACAGGGCATTGCACGAATTTTGCGCAGATAGAGCTGCGACGATTCGCGTCACAGGGACATCAATGCGGCCACACGTCAAGTAAGTCAATTCGCTCTCTGCATTATATTTACGAATGTTGGTCAACTATTGCGCGATCAGCTTCAATCTTTCGTGCACCATGTAATTTTTCGATATTTCGGTCGCCAAACGGACAAAGGCTGACGTCGGGTCAGCTAATCGTTACATTCGCGATAACTCACAAAACAAGTTTCAATGCTCCCGGTTTGCTTGGCGACCACACCGACAAGCTTGGTTGTTCACACCTGTCCACGAAACCATAGGTTGCCAAACCATCCCGCCATCAATCAGGCCATTCCCCGGTCAAAACGGCGCGATGTATCCGCCATAGGCCCAGCCGGTTACGAAGACGCCGTTCTTGGCGGGGTCATGCCAGATTTCGCACCAGCGATAGCGAACCGTCTGCTGCTGTTTCCATGCCGGTTGATTGGCGATATCGAGCAGGTTTATGCCGCCGGTGCATCTCCCGGTCATCTGCAGGACGCGCCCCGTTCGGGTAGGCGGCCTGTTTCTGGGATGTTCCCGACGGATATTTGCGCACATTGAGCGTGTCGCCGAACGGCACATTGGCCACTTGCCAAGCCGCGAATACGGTCGCATGAGACTGGCCGGCAAAGACCAGAGTTAGCGAAGCAACGGCGAAGGCCGCAGCAATACGAGACCGAATAGTCATCTTCCCTCCTCCCGGCCACCTCATGGGCCCACACCACCTCTACGCAACTGCTCTTGAACCCGCCCTGATCGGTGTGTTCATTCGTCATTCAAGATACTTTCCAGAGCGAGACGCAATGACCAGGACTTCCCGATTTCCAATCGTCAGCGCCCCTTCCCCGGAGAAGCGGCCAGTCTCGGACACGCATCACGGCATCACGCGAACCGACGAATATGCCTGGCTGCGGGCGGATAACTGGCAGGAGATGTTCAGGGATCCCTCCTTGCTCGATCCTGGAATCCGCGCCGAACTCGAAGCCGAAAATGCCTACCAGTCGAAGCTGATGGCCGACACGTCAGATTTGCAAAAGCAGCTCTTCAAGGAAATGAAGGGCCGCATCAAGGAAGACGATTCATCCGTTCCTATGAAGGACGGGCCTTACGCCTATGGCTCTTCCTTCAAGCTCGGCGGCGAGCAGCCGCGCTATTTCCGCATGCCGCGCGACGGCGGGCCCGAGCAGATCCTGCTCGACGGTGACGCCGAGGCCGAGGGCAAGGCCTATTTCCGGCTTGGCGGCGTCGAACATTCGGCCGATCATCGCAAGCTCCTGTGGGCCTTCGACGACAAGGGTTCCGAATTCTACACGCTGCGTGTGCGCGACCTTGCCGATGGTAAGGAACTGGCGGACCAGATTCCCGCCACCGGCGGTTCGGGCGTCTGGGACGCGGGCAATGACGGGTTCTTCTACACGCGTCTCGATCCAAACCACCGGCCGTCCAAGGTTCTGTTCCACGCACTTGGACAGAACCCCGAAAGAGACCGCCTGATCTACGAGGAAACCGACCCCGGCTTCTTCATGGACGTCGACGGAACCCGCAACAATCAATGGATCATGATCGGCATCAACGATCACGAGACTTCGGAATACCGCCTGTTGAGCGCCAGCGATCCGTTTGCCGAACCCAAGCTGGTTTCGGCGCGCGAGACCGGCCTTCAATATGAACTTGAGGAAGGCGGCGACATATTCTTCATCCTGACCAATGCGGATGGTGCCAAGGACTTCAAGATCATGACGGCGCCGGCAAGCGATCCGGTCCGCGCCAACTGGCAGGAACTGGTGCCGCATGAACCGGGCCGGCTGATCCTGTCGGTGATCGGCTTCAAGGACCACATGGTCCGGCTCGAGCGCAAGGAAGGCCTGCCGCGTATCGTCGTGCGTGACCGTGCCAGCGGCGAAGAGCATCTGATTTTCTTCGATGAGGAAGCCTTCTCGCTCGGCCTTTCAGGGGCCCTGGAATACGACACCGAGATGATGCGCTTTTCCTACTCGTCGATGACGACGCCGTCGCAGATGTTCGACTACAACATGCGCACCCGTGAGCGTGTGCTGCTCAAGACCCAGGAAGTGCCGTCCGGCCATAACCCGCATCAATACGTCACGAGGCGGCTGATGGCGCCCGCGGCCGATGGTGAATTGGTGCCGATCTCGCTTCTGCATCACCGCGACACGCCGCTGGACGGCTCCGCGCCTTGCCTGCTCTACGGCTATGGTTCCTACGGCATTGCCGTTCCGGCCGCCTTCAATACCAACTGGTTCTCGCTGGTCGATCGCGGCCTCGTCTTTGCCATTGCCCATGTCCGCGGCGGCAAGGACAAGGGCTATGGCTGGTACGATGACGGCAAGCGGGCGCACAAGATGAACACCTTCACCGATTTCATCGCGTGCGCCCGCCATCTCGTGGCCGAGCGCTATACCGCGCATGACCGCATCGTCGCGCAGGGCGGCTCGGCCGGCGGCATGCTGATGGGCGCCATCGCCAACATGGCGCCGGATTGCTTCGGCGGCATCGTGGCCGAGGTTCCGTTCGTCGATGTGCTTACCACCATGCTCGACGCGACGCTGCCGCTGACCCCGCCGGAATGGCCGGAATGGGGCAATCCGATTGCGTCGGCCGACGATTACCGGACGATCGCCGCCTATTCGCCCTACGACAATGTCGCAGCACTCGACTACCCTCCGATCCTGGCGCTCGCCGGCCTTACCGATCCGCGCGTCACCTATTGGGAGCCGGCCAAGTGGGTGGCGCGGCTGCGTGACCGCAAGAGGGGCGCCAATCCGGTGCTGTTCAAAATCAACATGGATTCCGGCCATGCCGGTGCCTCCGGTCGGTTTTCGCGCCTGGAGGAGATCGCCTATACTTATGCCTTCACGCTGAAGGTAACGGACAAGGCATAGCTTACGGAGGAACGCCGCGGTGATCGATCTGTCCACATTGATAGCCTATATCGCGGTTGTGTTCGGTTTTGTCTTCATTCCAGGTCCGGCCACACTGTTGACGATCGCGCGCGCAACGAGTTCGGGAACCAGGGTCGGGATCGCCACCGGCGCCGGGATCGCGGCCGGCGATGTGTTTCATACCGTGATGGCGATGGTCGGCATCTCGGCGATCATCGCTACTTCGGCGACGCTGTTCAGCATCATAAAGTATATCGGCGCGGCCTACCTCGTTTACCTCGGCATTCGCGCCATCATCGAGAGAGCGCCGATCGATCCGACCGCCGGCGCGCTCGCGATCTCTGCCGGAAAGGCGTTTCGACAGGCCGTCCTGACCGAGGTGCTCAACCCCAAGACCGCGCTTTTCTTCCTCGCTTTCCTGCCTCAGTTCGTGCGGCCCGAAAACGGATCGGCGATGGTTCAGTTAGCCGTATTGGGGATCATCTTCGTCATGCTGGGGCTTTTCAGCACGGTCGTGTTTGCCGTGAGCGCAGGGCGGCTGGGCGGTTTCCTGCGCCAAAATCCGACAGTGCTGAAATGGCAGGGCAAGGTTGTCGGCGGCATCTATTGCGCCCTGGGTGTCCGCCTGGCCTTGCAACAGCGCTGAAGCCAGGCGACTCACGTCTGCCGATCATATTTTTTGAATTCCGCCCAGCTGATTTCCGCTCGCAATTGCAACGGTCGCGCGCTACCCAAGCACGATTTTCCCGGGCATGAAGCCCACATTCGCACAAGGGTCCATTATGCTGCTCGTCGACGTCTATCTCGACAAATCGCCGATCCAGGGCATCGGTGTGTTTGCCAAGAACCACATTGCCAAGGGCACGCTGGTCTGGAAGCTCGACCCCCGGTTCGACCGGATCATCGACGTCGAGACCTATGAGGGCGAGACCGGGCCGGTAAAGAACTATCTCGACCGCTATTCCTACCCCGACCGGCGCGATCCGGCCTATATCGTCTTCGAAGCCGACGACGCCCGTTACATGAACCATGACGACGAGCCGAATTGCGATGTCTCGTCACCCGAGGAAACCTACGCCTTGCGCGACATCGCCCCGGGCGAGGAAATGACCTGCAACTACAATCATTTCTTTGAGACGGGCTTCGATTTCCTCGGCGATCGTCACCTGCAGTCCGAAGATTAGGCAAGTAGACTCGTAAGCGTGGAGCCACGGCCGGATTGAAGCCAGCTGAACCATGCGAGGAGGCCCCCTAATTGGTAGACCCCCATGAGGAACTTTTCGCGACTGCTCAACCAGGCGCTTGGCCGCTTCGATGAAGCGAGCACCACAATCCCGGTGATCTCGCCGCCCAAGCCTTGGTGGCCTGACAGCTTTCCATTGCTCGGGCGTAGGCGGGGCGTGCCGTCGTGCGAGCGAGATAGTCCCGCTCGATAGACCGGGGACATAGTTACCAGTTCGCAGGCCGAGCAGGAGGGCGTAGCTCACCGAGATATCGGCAGCAGTGAACCGCTCGCCGGCGAGATAGGGGCAATCCGCGAGGCGGCGGATAACCAACCCCAGCCGGCTCTCGAAGGTCTCCAATGCCCAGCGGGTAACCCGGGCATCTCGTTCGGCTTCGGGCGCCAGTTCGCGACCGACTAAGACGGCGTTCATCGGCCGGCGAGCCCGGCCTCGCCTAGGTGAAGAAATTGCAGATAGGAGGCGAAAGCGGGATCGTGCGGGGCGACGGCAAGCGAATCTGAGCCGTGGCGGGCGAGCAGGTACTCAAGAATCGCGATCGATTCGACCATGATCGTCTCGCCGTCCTGCAGTGCGGGAATGAAGCCGGCGGGGTTGATCGCGAGAAAGCCGCGATCATTCTCGACTGCGAGCAGATCGACCGGGCGCAGCCGATAAGCCAATCCTAATTCCTCGAGCAGCCAAACAACACGGAAGCCACGACCTTCGCCATAGACGGCGAGCATAGTTAAGCGTCCCTGGATTGGGCTGGATGTACTATCTCGCAGAGGTAAGCCAGTCGCGCAACGGACTATCAATGGCCCATAATGCACTCAGGGCTTGGCGCATATTCGTCATTCTCCAGATGAGGGCCCTTCCCACTTTATGGATTCCCGACCTATTTCGTGCTTTTCTTGCGAGCCGGATAGCCGTTGGGGTGCGGCGGTATCGCCTTGAGATAGGCGGCAATCGCCGCGCGGTCGTCCGCCGTCAGTTCGGCCATGTTGCGCTGCACATCGACCATGGCGCCGCCGACGGAATCGAAATCCGGCGTGAACCCGGTTTCCAGGTAGTTTGCGATGTCGGATGCGGACCAGCTGCCGATACCCCCCTCGCCCGAAGTAAGGTTTGGCACGACGCCCGAACCCTCGGCGGCGACGGCGCCGGCCAGCCATTGGCCCTTCCTGGTGCCGCCAGCCAAGTCGCGCGGCGTATGGCATTCGCCGCAATGACCCGGTCCTTCGACCAGGTAGCGGCCTGCCATCGCGAGTCCCGGCGTGCCATCAGGCAGGGGAATGACAGGCTGGTCGCTGAGATAGAGGCGCTTCCACAGGCCAATGCCTCGCCGGATGTTGAAAGGGAACGCCAGCGAATTGCCCGGCGCCTTGCCGGCGACGGCGGGAAGCGTCTTCAGGAAAGCGTAGAGGTCGGCGACATCAGACGGCTTCATGCGCGCGTAGGAGGCGTAGGGAAAGGCCGGATAGAAATGCTCACCCGTGGGCGAAACACCCTTCAGCATGGCATTGGCGAGATCCCCGACCGACCATGCGCCGATGCCATCATTGGGATCTTGCGAAATATTGGGAGGCACGAAGGTGCCGAACGGCGTCTTGAGTTCAAGCCCGCCCACGAGTTGAAGCCGCGCATCGCCCCGCGACCCAGGCTTCGCATGGCATGAGGTGCAGCCGCCGGCATAGAAAATGCGCTTGCCCCGGACAACATCGCCTGGGCCGAGTTGCGCCAGAGCGGTCGCATCAAGCCTGACGGGTGCCGACAGCAGCCACCCGGCGGCCGCGCCGGCGACGCCCAGAACGAGGGCCGCGCCGACGAGCTTCTTCAGCCATGCCATATCAGGCGATCAGCCCTTCTTGACCCTGTAGCTCTGGTGGCAGGTGCCACAGTCCGAGCCGATGGTGCCGATCTGTGTCTTCAGCGCGTCGACGTCGGCCGGAGCCGCCGCGACCGAGGCCTTGACGTCGGCAAGATACTTATCCTCGGCCGTTTTGAAGCCGGCCATGTCTTCCCAGATCTTTGGCGCCGCCGTGGTGTCGCCGGTATCGCTGCCCTTCGGGAACAAGGCCTCTACGTCGAATTTCTCGGCATTTGCCTGCAATGCCTGCAACTGCGTCAGCACCGCGGCGGCATCAAAAGGTTCCTCGCCCTTGACCACTTTCGACAGGCCACCGACGATCTTTCCGCGTTCCTTCATCAGTGCCTGCCGGCCGAGGACGGGATCGGCAAAGGCCGCCGACACGGCGAGTGCGAGCATAGAGATGGCGATGACAAGCTTTCTCATTCATTTGGCTCCGTGATGAAGGCATTTCAGGACAGGACGTTAACGGGTGTGGGAGGAGGAATATTCCCTTCTCTCCGCATGAATTTGGACGACTCTGGCTGCGGTGGGGCTTCGACTTAAAAGAAAAGGCCCGGGGGTGCCGGGCCTTTTCGGAAGATCGATCAGGCATTTGCCTTTTCGTAGAGCTCGAGCACGTGATCCCAATTGATCAGGCTGTCGACGAAGGCCTCGAGGTATTTCGGCCGGGCGTTGCGGTAGTCGATGTAGTAGGAGTGTTCCCAGACGTCGACACCGAGGATTGGCGATGCGCCATGAACCAGCGGGTTTTCGCCGTTCGGCGTCTTCGAGATCGCCAGCTTGCCGTCCTTGGCCGAAACCCAGGCCCATCCCGAACCGAACTGCGTCGTGCCAGCGGCGATGAAATCAGCCTTGAATTTGTCGTAGCCGCCGAGATCGCTGTCGAAAGCCTTCTGCAGCGCGCCAGGCAGCTTGTTGCCGCCGCCGCCCTTCTTCATCCATTTCCAGAAATGGATGTGGTTGTAATGCTGGGCGGCATTGTTGAAGAGGCCGGCGTTCTTGCCGAACGACTGCTTGACCGCCTCTTCGACCGAAAGATCGCCGAGGCCGGCTTCGGCGGCGAGCTTGTTGCCGTTGTCGACATAGGCCTTGTGATGCTTGTCGTGGTGATACTCCAGCGTCTCTTTCGACATATAGGGCTGCAGGGCCTCATAGTCGTAGGGCAGAGCGGGCAATTCGAAAGCCATGGGTAGTACTCCCTCGTGGAAAATCCGGTGTGGATACCGGAGTAAGATAGGTCGGGATTGAGCTGGAGCAACTCCGGAATGAAGCGCCGGTTCCCTTTCTAAGCGGGTTCCCGAAAACTGTCACACGCTTTTCCTGGGGCCAACCGCGCAGCGACAAAAAGGCCGGACCTCAGCCAGCTGACGTCGAATGCGCCCAATCCCAATAGAGTTCGCGTGCCTTCTTGGCCACCGGGCCGGGTTGCAGGTCGCAGTCCTCGACGCGGGTGACCGGCACCACCTTGGAGTGGTTGCCGGTCGAGAAGATTTCGTCGGCTTCGAGGAAATCCCGCACCGACAGCGTCTTTTCGGTCGTCCTGAACCCATAGTCGCCGAGCAGCGTCATCGTGCGCGAGCGGGTGATGCCGGACAGGAAGGTTCCGTTGGGCGCCGGCGTCAGCACATGGCCGTCCTTGACCAGGAAGATATTCGAGCTTCCGGTCTCCGCGACATTGCCCAGCATATCGAGCACAAGCGCATTGTCGAAGCCGCGCGCCTTGGCCTCGAGGATGGCGCGGCCGTTGTTGGGATAGAGGCAGCCGGCCTTGGCGTTGGTCGGCATGGTTTCGATGGTCGGGCGCCGGAACGGCGATACGGTCACGGAAAAGCCGGTCGGCGAGATCATGGGCGATTCATAGAGGCAGAGGCAGAAACGGGTCGAGGCGGAATCGGCCGGGACGCCCATGTAGCCGCCATGCTCGGCCCAGTACATCGGCCTGATGTAGACCGCCGTCTTGCCGTCGAATTTCTTCAATCCGTCCCAGGTCAGCCCGACGATCTGCTCGGGCGTCATGTTTGGCGCGAGGCCGAGCGCGATCGCCGAGGCATTGACGCGTGCGGCATGAAGTTCGAGATCGGGCGCCACGCCCTCGAACCAGCGAGCCCCGTCAAACACGCTGGTGCCGAGCCACATGGCGTGGCTGCGCGGCCCCAGAATGGCGACATTGCCTTCGTACCAATCGCCATCGACGAAAGTCCATGTCGCGGATTGCGCCGCCGCCGCCAGTGTCATCGCGTTTTCCTGTTCCGGTCGATCTTGTGTGACAACATTGGATGATGCTTTGGCCGCTGCCGTCAACCAGCATTGGGGAGTTTTGTTGAGGCCAGCGACGGGTGCGATGCAATCAAGGCTTGCACCTTGTCCCGCCTCGCCTCAAAACTGTTGCCATGCAATACGCCGCCTATGTTTTCGACGCCTATGGCACGCTATTCGACGTGCATGCGGCCGTGCGCCGCCATGCAGGCGCGATCGGCCCCGACGGCCAGCTCCTGTCCGAAATCTGGCGCGCCAAGCAGCTTGAATACTCCTGGGTGCGCACGTTGATGGGCGCCTACGCCGACTTCTGGCAGTTGACGGAACAGGCGCTGGACTTCGCCTTGCGCAAGGTCCCTTCGGCCGATCCTAGTCTCAAGGCAAAGCTGCTGGAGGCCTATTGGAGGCTGGACTGTTATCCCGAAGTGCCGGCCGTGCTGAAGGCGCTCAAGGCCTCGGGCGCCAGGCTGGCGATCCTCTCCAATGGCTCGCCCGAAATGCTGGAGGCGGCGGTCAAGTCCGCGGCACTCGACCAGGTCCTGGACAACATCTATTCGGTCGATGCGGTGCGTCGCTTCAAGACCGATCCAGCGGTCTACGACATGGTCGCCACGGATTGGCGGCTCTATCCCGGCGCGATCTCCTTCCAGTCTTCCAATCGCTGGGACATAGCGGGCGCCACCAAATTCGGCTTCCGCACGGTTTGGATCAACCGCTCCAACCAGCCGGAGGAATACCAGGACTTGCCGCCGGCCCTGATCCTGCCGTCGCTGGAGGCCCTCGTATCCGGTGGCTAGCGGACCTGTGGCCCCAACGCCACAGTGGCGGCGCAGTCACAGCTTCGCCTTTGTTTGTCCACGTTCGGGCCAGAATCGGAACCGCCTATCGCCTCAGGTGTTGTCAGGCACCCGCAGCGGATGTCGGCGTGTTGACGCTTTGTTGCGATTTGAGTCTTAAAGAAGGCAGCCATGTCCATAACCGAAATCGAATCCTATCGCCTGAGCCGTCGCGGCTTCCTCAACGCCGCAGCCCTGGGCGCCGCCTCGATCGCGGTTTCGGCATGCGCCACCACCGGCCCCGGGCCGGCCGAGCCGCCGCCACCACCCTATGTCGAGCCTCCGCTTGCCGACTATGCGTCGATGTACGCGGCGGTCAGCGATGGCGGCTTCGATCTGCCGGCCATCCCGGTCGACAGGATCGATCCGCAGTTCCTGCGCCAGATCGTGCCCGACCCGACCGGCCAGAAGCCGGGAACCATCGTCGTCGATACGACAGGCCATTTCCTCTATCTGGTTCGCCCGGGCGGCCAGGCCATCCGTTATGGCGTCGGTCTCGGCCGCGCCGGCTTCGAGTGGTCGGGCGACGCCGTCGTCCAATGGAAGCAGAAATGGCCGAAATGGACGCCGCCGGATGAGATGGTCGCCCGCCAGCCGGAATTGAAGCAGTATAGCGCCGACAATGGCGGCATGCCCGGCGGCTTGAAGAACCCGCTCGGCGCGCGCGCGCTCTATCTCTTCCAGGGCAATGTGGACACGCTCTATCGCCTGCACGGCTCGCCGGAGTGGCGCTCGATCGGCAAATCGGTGTCGTCGGGCTGCGTGCGCCTGATGAACCAGGACATTATCGACCTTTACGATCGCGTGCCCTCCAAGACGCCGGTCATCGTGACCAGCGACGCCCGCCAGCCGATGGTGGCGACGGCCAACCACAAGGCAATCCCGATCGACGCCGGCGTGCCGGATGGATCGGTCCTGCTCGGACCAGTCAAAGCGGTGACGGACGCGATTTTCTGAGCTCACAGGACAGCGGCAACGCCGCTGCCCGATTCTACCGCCCCCGCGACAGGCTGCCCAATATTCCGCGCACGATCGCACGGCCGACCGAAGAGCCGACCGAGCGCACGACCGACTTGATTGCGGCTTCCGCCACCGTCTGGCGGTTGGACGGGCGCGGCGCAGGCGCGCGCCTGCCGCCGGACTGCGGTGCGGGATCGTCATTGCCGAAGCCTGGAATGGTCCAGCGCGAGCCGCCGGTGCCTGCCTGCTGCGCCTGCGCCTCGGCGTCCTGCGCCTCCTTGGCCTTCTTCTGCAGCATCTCGAAAGCTGACTCGCGGTCGATGACCTGGTCGTACTGGCCGGTGACCGGGCTTTCCCCGATCAGCTTCTGCCGCTCGGCGGGGGTGATGGGTCCAAGCCGCGATGACGGCGGACGGATCAGCGTGCGCTGGACCATGGACGGAATGCCCTTGGCCTCCAGCGTCGAAACCAGCGCCTCGCCGGTGGCGAGCTGGGTGATGGCGGTGGCGCAGTCGAAGTCCGGATTGGGCCGGAAAGTTTCGGCCGCCGTCCTCACCGCCTGCTGCTCCCGCGGCGTGTAGGCGCGCAGCGCGTGCTGCACGCGGTTGCCGAGTTGGGCCAGGACCTTTTCGGGGATATCCAAAGGGTTCTGCGTGACGAAATAGACGCCGACGCCCTTGGAGCGGATCAGGCGGACCACTTGCTCGACCCGGTCGATCAGCACCTTCGGCGCCTCGTCGAATAAGAGGTGCGCCTCGTCGAAGAAGAACACCAGCTTCGGCTTGTCGGGGTCGCCGACTTCGGGTAGTTCCTCGAACAGCTCCGACATCAGCCAAAGCAGGAACGTCGCGTAGAGGCGCGGATTCATCATCAGCTTGTCGGCGGCGAGCACGCTGATGGCACCGCGACCGTCACGCGTGGTGCGCATGATGTCGGCGATCCGCAAAGCCGGCTCGCCGAAGAAATTCGCCGCGCCCTGCTGCTCCAGCACCAGCAGCGTGCGCTGAATGGCCCCTACTGACGGCTTGGTGACGTTGCCGTAACGGGCGCTGATCTCTTCGGCGCGCTCGGCGATGTTGGCGAGCAGCGCCTGCAGGTCTTTCATGTCGAGCAGCAGCAGCCCTTCCTCATCGGCGATGCGGAAGGCGATGTTCATGATGCCTTCCTGAGCGTCGGTCAGGTTCATCAGCCGCGACAGGAGCAGCGGTCCCATTTCCGAAATGGTCGCGCGGATGGGGTGGCCCTGCTCGCCGAACAGATCCCAGAAGATGACCGGAAATTCCTGAAAGTCGTAAGGGTCAAGCCTGACCTGTTCTGCCCGCTTGACAAGGAAATCCTGGGCGGTGCCCATCATGGCGATGCCGGAAAGGTCGCCCTTGATGTCGGCGCAGAATACCGGCACGCCGGCATTCGAAAAACCTTCGGCCAGGATCTGCAAGCTGACAGTCTTGCCGGTACCGGTGGCGCCGGTCACCAGGCCGTGGCGGTTGCCGTATTGCAGCAGCAGATTTTCGGCGCGCTGATAGCTGTCGTCGAGCTTGCGGCTGGCGCCGATGAAAATACTGGTATCGTCAGCCATATGTCGGTTCTCCGCAAAGTGATGTGTCTAAGGCCAGCCTTTGTCCGAAGGTATAGTGAGGCCGTTGCATAGCGACAATGACAATTGTCCAAAGCGAGGCCAATCATCCAATCAGGGCTATCGTCCAATCAGGGCCAATCGTCCAAACCCGGACCAATCGCCAGGAGCGGATTTTGGAACTTGCGAATTTCGACGGTGTTTGGCAATCGTCCATGGTCGGTCCACGCAAGCCAACCTATATCAGGTGGATCGAATATCTGGTGGTGGGATTCAGGCCTTGGATGCGCATTGCGATAACCGTCCGGGGACCGTAGACTGGGCTGCCCGGGCTGGTGCGGCCACATAGAACGAGGACGATGAATGGGCGCCGGAGCCTTGACCAGGGATGTTGAGCCAATGGATGCGCAGCGTCAGCAATGGCTGGCCTTGGCGGAAAAGGCGTTGGCCGGCGCATCCTTTGAGGAAAAGCTGGTCTCGCACACCGACGACCACATCCGCGTCGAGCCGCTCTATGATCGCGCGACCGGAACGGAACCGATCGTGCGCGCCAATCCTCAATTGCCCTGGATCGTCAGCCAGCGCGTCGACGACCCCGATGTCGATCGCGCCAAGACCCAGGTCCTGGAAGATATCGCGCAGGGCGCGACGGGACTGTCGCTCGTCTTCGAGGGTGCTCCGAACGCGTTCGGCTACGGCCTGCCGAGGACGGCGCAGGCACTGGAGACGGTACTAGAGGGCGTACCCCTCAACCGGGTCCAGATCCGCATCGATACCCACCCGTGGAGCCGCCCCATGGCCGACTGGCTGGTGGCGTTCCTGAGCAAGCGCCGCTCCGATCCGGCAAAGCTCAACCTTTCCTTCGGCATCGATCCGGCGGCTATCCTCGCCGGCACCGGACGACTGCGCATGTCGATCGAGGCGCTGCAGGAATCGATGCCGCAATCGCTGGCGCATTTCTTCTCGATGGGCGTCCCCGGTGTGCTTCTGGAGGCGGACGGTCGCGTCTTTCACAATGCCGGCGCCACGGAAGCGCAGGAACTCGGCATCATGCTGGCTTCGGCGGTTTCGTATCTGAGGATGTTCGAGAAGGCGCGGCAGCCGCTCGTCTATGCCGCGCCTCATATCGGTTTCGCGCTCAGCGTCGACCAGGACCAGTTCCTGTCTATGGCCAAAGTGCGGGCCCTGCGCAGGCTGTGGGCACGGGTGCAGGAGGCCTGCTCGATCCCCAATTCCACGGCCAATATCCATGCCGAGACATCATTTCGCATGATGACGGCATTGGACCCCGAAAACAACATCCTGCGCACGACGATCGGCTGCTTCGCCGCGGCGGCGGGAGGCGCCGATTCGATCTCAATCCTGCCGCATACGATCGCGCACGGCCTGCCGGCGGCTTTTGCCCGCCGCGTCGCGCGTAATGCGCAACTGATCATGGCCAATGAAAGCCATGTCGATCATGTCACAGATCCCGCCCATGGCTCCGGCGCGGTCGAAGCGCTGACGTCAGATCTTTGCGAAGCAGCGTGGGCGGAGTTGCAGGCGATCGAGGCAGAGGGTGGCGTGCTGTCCAGCCTTCGGGACGGATATATCCAGCAGCGCGTCCGCACTGCCGCCGCCCAGCGCGGCATTGCCTTCAAGTCAGGCGAGCGGGCCATTGTCGGCGCCACGCTTCATCCCTTGAAAAGCGAGCGTCCGGTCGAAACGCTGGACGCAGAGCGGCGACCTGCCTTCACCGAGGGTGTCGTGCTGTGCGAGGCACTGTCGCCGGTTCGCATCGAGCAATCCATCGGGGCCGCTTCTTGATTCCGGATTTCAGTCAGATCGGCTGGGTGCCGCCGCGCCGCGCACCGGTCGAGGTCAAGGGACAGCGGACGACGCCGGAAGGTCTTGTCGTCAAGCAGTTGTACAGTCAGGGCGACCTCAAAGGATTGCCGCATCTCGATACCTATCCAGGCCTGGCGCCGTTCGTGCGCGGCCCCTACCCGACCATGTATGTCCAGCAGCCCTGGACGATCCGGCAATATGCAGGCTTTTCGACCGCCGAAGAGTCCAACGCCTTTTACCGGCGCAACCTTGCCGCCGGCCAGAAAGGTCTTTCGGTTGCCTTCGATCTGGCCACGCATCGCGGCTATGATTCAGACCATCCGCGCGTGGCCGGCGATGTCGGCATGGCGGGTGTGGCCATCGATTCCATCCTCGACATGCGGCAGTTGTTCGACGGCATTCCGCTCGGCGACATGACCGTGTCGATGACGATGAATGGCGCGGTGCTGCCGGTCATGGCGCTCTACATCGTGGCGGCGGAAGAACAAGGCGTGGCGCAGAAGGATCTGGCGGGGACCATTCAGAACGACATCCTGAAGGAATTCATGGTCCGCAACACCTACATCTATCCGCCGAAGCCCTCGATGCGGATCGTCTCGGACATCTTCTCCTACACCTCGAAGAACATGCCGAAGTTCAATTCGATATCGATCTCCGGCTATCACATGCAGGAGGCCGGCGCGACCGCCGACCTGGAGCTCGCCTATACGATCGCCGACGGCATCGAATACGCCCGCGCCGGCGTCGCGGCAGGGCTCGACATCGACCGTTTCGCGCCGCGCCTTTCCTTCTTCTGGGCGATCGGCATGAACTTCTTCATGGAAGTGGCCAAGCTCAGGGCCGCCCGCCTGTTGTGGGCGACCCTGATGAAAAAGAATTTCGCGCCGAAGGACGAACGGTCGCTGTCCCTGCGCACCCATTGCCAGACCTCCGGCTGGTCGCTGACGGCGCAGGATCCCTACAACAACATCATCCGCACCATGATCGAAGGGATGGCCGCGACCCAAGGGCATACCCAGTCGCTGCACACCAATTCCTTCGATGAAGCAATGGCGCTGCCGACTGATCATTCGGCGCGCATCGCCCGCAACACGCAACTCATCCTGCAGAAAGAATCCGGCACCACGCGGATCATCGATCCGTGGGGCGGTTCGGCCTATCTCGAGCGGCTGACACATGACCTGGCGGCGCGTGCGCTCGCCCATATCGAGGAGGTCGAGGCTCTCGGTGGCATGGCGGCGGCGATCGAAAAGGGCATACCCAAGCTGCGCATCGAGGAAGCCGCGGCGCGTACGCAGGCGCGTATCGATTCCGGCGAGCAGATGCTGGTCGGCGTCAATGCGCATCGCCCCGGGACCGATATCGAGGTCGACGTGCTGAAGATCGACAATGCCGAGGTCAGGGCCCGGCAACTCTCGAAGCTGCAACGGCTGAAAGGCACGCGTGACGTCGCCGCGGTCGAAAACGCGCTCGATACGCTGACCCGTGCCGCCCAAGGCGAGGACAACCTGCTGGAGTTCGCCATCCGCGCCGCGCGCGCCAATGCCACTGTCGGTGAAATCTCGTTCGCCTTGGAAAGGGCTTATGGCCGCCATGTGGCCACGGTGCAGACCATTTCCGGTGTCTACCGCAAGGCGCTTGGCGACAATCCGGTGGTCAACCGGCTGCAGGTCAAGCTTGATGCCTTCGAAAAGAAAAACGGCGGCAAGCCGCGCATTCTCGTGGCCAAGATGGGACAGGACGGCCACGACCGCGGGCAGAAGGTGATCGCCACGGCCTTCGCCGATCTCGGCTTCGACGTCACCGTCGGCGCCATGTTCCAGACACCGGAAGAGATCGCGAAGCTGGCGATCCAGCATGACGTCCACGTCATCGGCGCCTCATCGCTGGCAGCGGGTCACCTGACGCTGATCCCCGAATTGCGCGACACGCTGAAGAAACTCGGCCGCGGCGACATGCTGATCGTGGCCGGCGGCGTTATCCCACCGCAGGACTATGACGCGGTGCTGCAAGCAGGTGCTGCGGAAATCTTCCCACCGGGCACGGTCATTCCGGAAGCGGCGGAGCGGCTGCTGGATCGGATGCTGGCGGCAGGCTGATGCTGTTATAATTTCTGTTGCAACATCGAGTACACTGCGTTATAATCAGCGTTGCAACAGGATGTTTCATCATGAACACCACAATTCGCAAGATCGGTAATTCGGACGGCCTGATTCTGCCGAAAGAGCTTCTCGATCGATTGAATCTCAAGACAGGCGACAACGTGGTCGTCGTCCAGGAAGGTCAAGAGCTTCGCTTGCGCCGATTGGAAGATTCTGCCGAAGAATTCGAGCGCAAGATGAAGGTAGCGCGCGAGCGGATGAAGAAGTACGAGGTTGCCTACCGCGCGCTCGCAAAATGACCGCACATCATTCGCGAGAGTTCGTGCAGGCGATGCATGCCGAGCAATTGCGTCTTCACGGCGGCGCATCGGGCATCCGCGATGAAGGCCTGCTGGAATCGGCGCTCGCACGTCCGCAGCAGAAAGAAGCATACGGCGAGCCAGATCTAAGTGAACTCGCCGCCGCCTATCTCTTCGGCATCGCGAAGAACCATCCGTTCGTTGATGGCAACAAGCGCACGGCTTTCGCTGCGGCCGACTTGTTTCTCTATTTCAACGGATTAAGCATCGAAGCCGAACAGGAGGAGATCATCCAATTGGTGATGATGATCGCTGCCGGTGAGATCGACGAAGCGGGTGCCGCCGCATTCTTCCGCGACCATGTCGTCAAGCTTGAAGACTAACTCTCCGAGAGCTTGACGATCTCCCACTCCTTGCCGTTGACGCTGGCGACGTCGCCGACCTTCTTGCCAAACAAGGCCACCGCCATCGGCGAGACATGCGAGATGCTGCCCTTGGCTGGATTGGCTTCGTCCTCGCCGACGATCTTCCAGTGCACCTTCTTGCCGTCGTCACTTTCCAGCGTGACACCCATGCCGAAGCGGATAACATCGCTGCCGGGCTCCGGCACGGAAAGCTCGGCACTCTCGCGCCGCGCGGTCCAGTAGCGCAGGTCGCGCGACACGACAGCAATGCGCTCGCGGTCGGCTTTCCGCTCCGCTTTCGCCATGATATCGCGCAGATCGGCCAGATTGTCCTCGATCTGCGCCAGGCCGCGCTCCGTCACCAGGTTACGATGCGTGCTGATCGGCCGCTCGCCAACGCCAGCGATGGCGTTTTCGCTGTCTTCTTCGCGGGTAAAAGCTCTGCTCATTCCCTGAACTTAGGCGCCGAGTGGCTGCTCGGCAAGCCGTTGCCGCCGGAGATGAGGCGCGTCGAGCGGCCGGTATGATTCCCGCAAGGCAGGCACCGGCATCGTCGTCAGCGTATGGCGCGCCGAACGGGGCGGTTGTGGGCCGGCGCTGGGCCGAGCCGGTGACGTCTGACCTCACCCAGACCGGCAGCAGCGGCTATGCGCACCTGACCGTCGAGCGCGACCCGCGTCAGCTGATTGCTGCCTTCAATTCAACGCCGGCGTCGGCTTCAGCGCCCCGACCTTGGCGCCAATCCGGCTTTCGATAGGCGCGTTCGCAAGTTCGAGCAGCTTCGCCGCCAAGGCTTCATCCGCCCGCAGCAGCCTAGCGAGTACAGCGGCTGCGATCGCGTCGCCGGCGCGCCCGGCACCGTCATCGCATTTGACCGCGATACCGAGGCCGAGTTGCGGAATTGCGGCACAGTGGACGCCCTCGGCTCCGCCTTTCGCAAAAATTCGCCCGGGAGCGGCTTCCATCAGCAACAGGTCCGCACGGCCGGTGCCCGCGACGAAGAACGGCTCCGCCATGCAGGCGGAGAGCAGGCGCTTCGCGGCCTTCGCCCGCGCCGGGCCAAAGCCGTGGGCCGTGGCCATGCGGGCAAAGCCGAGCGCGAAACTCCTGAGCGGTACCGCATAGGTCGGGATCGAGCAGCCGTCGATCGCGCGTTCGTCGGGGCTGTGGACAGCGCCGGTGACTGCCTGCATGGCGTCGCGCACCATTTCCTGCAAGGCGTGATCCGGCCTCACATAGCCGCGATGGGCGATGTCTGAATGGACGCAGGTGCAGAGGAAGCCGGAATGCTTGCCGGAACAATTATTATGCAGCGCATTTGGTGAACCGCCGGCACGCGCGAGCGCAATCTCCGCGTCATGGTTCGAAGGCCAGTGGGTCCCGCATTCGAGCGCCGACCCGTCCAGCCCAGCCCTGGCCAGCATGGACCGCGCCAATTCGACATGCGCCGGCTCGCCGGAATGGGAGGCACAGGCCAGCGCCAGTTCGCGGTCGCCGAAGCCATAGGCGTCGGCGGCACCCGTTTCGACAAGCGGCAGGGCCTGGATCGCCTTAACGGCAGAACGCGGAAAGACCGGCTTCGACGTGTCGCCGATCTCCAGGACCGGCTTGCCATCGGCATCGAAGACAGCGACCGCGCCCCGATGGGCGCTCTCGACAATGGCGCCGCGCAAAACCTCGATCAGAACCGGATTTGTCATGTCACCTCCCGCAAAATCAAAGTGTTACGCGTCCTTTGCGCGCCCCAAACGGCGCGCGGCGCTGTAATACGGGCGGTCTATCTGATCCGGTCGAGAATGGAAACGTAGTTGGCGACGGCCGCACCGCCCATGTTGAAGATACCGCCGAGTTTCGCGCCCGGCACCTGGATGCCGCCGGCTTCGCCGACAAGCTGCATGGCGGTCAAGACATGCATGGAGACGCCGGTGGCGCCGATCGGATGGCCCTTGGCCTTCAGGCCGCCGGAGGGATTGACCGGCAGGCGGCCGTCTTTTGCCGTTGTGCCATCCAGCGCCAATTTGGCGCCCTCACCCGGCTTGGCCAGCCCCATCGCCTCATATTCGATCAATTCGGCGATGGTGAAGCAGTCATGCGTTTCGACGAAGGAGAGATCGTCGAGTGTCACGCCGGCGTTCTTCAGTGCACGGGTCCAGGCCTGTTCGCAACCTTCGAACGTCAGGATGTCGCGCTTCGACATCGGCAGGAAATCCTGCACATGCTCGTTGGCACGGAAGGCGACCGCGCGGCGCATCTTCAGCGCCGTCGCCGTGTCGGCAAGGATAAGGGCGGCGGCGCCGTCGGAAACCAGCGAACAGTCGGTGCGCTTCAGCGGACCAGCGACAAAGGGATTCTTTTCGCTCTCCTGCCGGCAGAATTCATAGCCGAAATCCTTGCGCATCTGGGCATAGGGATTGTCGACGCCGTTCTTGTGGTTCTTGGCGGCGATCATGGCGAGCGCATCCGACTGATCGCCATAGCGCTGGAAATAGGCCTGCGCGATCTTTCCGAAGACGCCCGCAAAACCGGCCGGCGTGTCGCCGTCCTCGGGCAGATAGGACGCCTTGAGCAGGTTCTTGCCGATCTCTGGCCCGGGCGTGGTCGTCATCTGCTCGGCGCCGACCACCAGAACGACCCGGGCAGCGTTTGCGTCGATGGCGCGGATGCCTTGCCTGACCGCTGCCGAGCCGGTAGCGCAAGCATTCTCGACCCGTGTCGCCGGCTTGAAACGCAGCCGGTCATCGGCCTGAAGCACCAGGCTTGCCGTAAAATCCTGCGCCGAAAAGCCGGCGTTGAAATGGCCAAGCACGATCTCGTCGACCTCGTCCGGGCCGATGCCGGCATGATCGAGCGCGTCCGTCGCGACCTTGACGATCAGATTTTCGAGCGTCTCGCCCTCAAGCTTGCCGAAACGCGAATGCGCCCAGCCAACGATGCATGCGGTCATGGCGGTCTCCATCCTTGGCGCCAGCCTCGTCCAAAGCTTCGCCGTTTATTGTTCAAATATAAACATTCCTCCCCGAGCCGTGAAGGGGCCGCAACGCAACAATCGCTTGGTGCAGGTCGCGTCAGCGTCGATTTTTTTATTGATTGACGCGTCAATAAAAAATAATCTCCGCACGAAATCGGGAACGACATGCCAAAAGTCGGAATGGAGCCATTGCGCCGTAAGGCGCTCATCGACGCGACGATCTCGGCGATCGGTCAGCGCGGCTCGCTTGACGTGACCATGTCGGAGATTGCCGGCCGCGCCGGTGTGTCATCGGCTCTTGCCCATCACTATTTCGGCGCCAAGGATGAGCTGCTGTTCGCGACGATGCGGCACATTCTGGCTGAACTGACCACCGACATGCGCCGCGCGCTCCAATCCACCACTTCCCCGCGCGAGCGCGTCTCGGCCGTGGTCGCCGTCAATTTTTCCGACATCCAGTTCCAGGCGGAGACCATCGCCGCATGGCTCGCCTTCTATGTCGACGCGCAGCAATCATCGTCGCTTCGCCGGCTGCTCAGAATCTACGCCCGGCGGCTGCATTCGAACCTGATGAGCGGATTGACCGGTATCCTGCCCAGGACCGAAGCCGACCGCGCCGCGGAAGCGACGGCTGCGATGATCGACGGGCTCTACATCAGGCGCGCGCTGAAGGACGGCGTGCCCGACGCCGCGACCGCGATCGCGCTGGTCGAGGATTATCTCGAAACCAAACTTGGCGGACGGCACAAACAGTGACAGCGAAGCGACCTAATTTCCTGATCGTCATGGTCGACCAGCTCAACGGGACCTTTTTCCCGGATGGGCCGGCGGAATTCCTGCACACGCCGCATCTGAAAGCGCTGGCCGCTCGTTCGGCGCGCTTTGCCAACAACTACACCGCCTCGCCGCTCTGCGCACCGGGCCGTGCGTCGTTCATGAGCGGCCAGTTGCCGTCGCGCACCGGGGTCTATGACAATGCGGCCGAGTTCGCCTCGTCGATCCCGACCTTCGCCCATCATCTGCGTGCCGCCGGCTACTACACCTGCCTGTCGGGCAAGATGCATTTCGTCGGACCGGATCAGTTGCACGGTTTCGAGGAGCGGCTGACCACCGACATCTATCCGGCGGATTTCGGCTGGACGCCGGACTACCGCAAACCCGGCGAGCGCATCGAGTGGTGGTATCACAATCTGGGTTCGGTGACTGGCGCCGGCGTTGCGGAAACCACCAACCAGATGGAGTATGACGACGAGGTCGTTTTCCTCGCGTCGCAGAAGCTCTATCAGCTTTCACGCGAACAGGACGATGCGGGCCATCGGCCATGGTGCCTCACCGTTTCGCTGTCGCACCCGCACGATCCCTATGTCGCGCGCAAGCAGTATTGGGATCTCTATGAGCATTGCCAGGCGCTGGACCCGGAAACCGGGTTCATCGCGCATGACGAGCAGGATACGCATTCCCAGCGGCTGTACCACGCCAGCGACTATCCCTCTTTCGAGATCACGCCCGAGCAGGTGCGTCGTTCGCGGCGCGGCTATTTCGCCAACATCTCCTATGTCGACGACAAGGTCGGCGAGCTCCTGGACGTTCTCACGCGAACGCGCATGCTCGACGACACGATAATCCTGTTCTGTTCGGATCACGGCGACATGCTCGGCGAGCGAGGCCTGTGGTTCAAGATGAGCTTCTTCGAAGGCTCGGCGCGGGTGCCGTTGATGATTGCCGGCAAGGGCATTCGTGCCGGCCTGATCGAGGCGCCGGTCTCCAATCTCGACGTGGCACCAACGCTTTGTGACCTCGCCGGCATCGATATCGGGGCGATCGCGCCGTGGACCGATGGCCAGTCGCTGCTGCCGCTCACCAAGGGCGGGCAGCGCACGGCACCGGTATTGATCGAGTATGCCGCGGAAGGCTCCTATGCGCCGTTGGTGGCAATCCGCGACGGCAGATACAAATTCGTTCATTGCGAACTCGATCCGCCGCAATTGTTCGATCTCGAAACCGATCCGCTCGAGCGGGACAATCTGGCCGACGACCCGGCCAATGCGGGTCTTGTGGCGGCATTCATGGAAAAGGTGCGGGTGCGTTGGGACATGGCCGGCTTCGACGCCGCCGTGCGCGAGAGCCAGGCACGCCGCTGGGTCGTTTATCCGGCGCTGCGCAACGGCGCCTATTACCCCTGGGATTTCCAGCCGCTGCAGAAGGCGTCCGAGCGGTACATGCGCAATCACATGAACCTCGACAATCTCGAGGAGAGCAAAAGGTATCCGCGAGGCGAATGATGGCAGACCTTCTCGTCCCCTCCCTCGACCATCTCAGACAGGCTTATGCCGTCACCTCCCAGGCGACACAGGTCACGCCACTGCTGGAATCGACGGCGCTGGCCAGGGAAACCGGCGCGGCCCGGATCTTCATCAAGCCGGAATCGCTGCAATGGGCCGGATCCTTCAAGGTTCGCGGCGCCTATTGGCGGCTGAAGCGGCTTTCGCCCGATGAGGCGAAGAAGGGCGTCGTCGCCTATTCCTCCGGCAATTTCGCGCAAGGGCTGGCCGCGGCCGGCCAGGCGCTCGGCATTCCGGTCACCATTGTCATGCCTATCGATGCGCCGGCTGCCAAGCGGGACGCCACCGCAGGCTATGGCGCGCGCGTCGTACTGACCGATCATGACGATCGGGCTCGCGAGGAAGTCGCGGCCGCAAAGGCGCGCGAGATCGCGGAGACCGAAGATCTGGCCCTGCTGCATCCTTTCGACGATCCGGAGATCGTCGCCGGCCAGGCGGGTGCCGGCCTTGAAGCGCTCGACCAGCTATCGGCCAAGGACGCCAGCGCCGACCTGTTGTTCTGCTCGGTCGGCGGCGGTGGGCTGATCGGCGGCGTTTCGCTCGCCTTCCACTATCTGTCGCCGGCGACCGGGATCATCGGCGTCGAGCCCGAAGGGTTCAACGGCATGGGTTCCTCGCTGGCGCATGGCAGCATCGAGACCATGGCGATCGGACCAAAGTCGATCTGCGACGGGCTGATGTCGCGCCGGCCAGGCGACGCGCCGTTCGCCGCGGTCAAGACCGCGGGTGTCCGCGGCATCACCGTCGACGACCAGTCGGTGCGGCGCGCCATGCGGATCGCTTTCGAGCGGATGAAGCTGGTGCTGGAACCGTCGGGTGCGGCCTCGCTGGCGGCACTGCTCGGCGGCAAAGTGGATGTGGCGGGAAAGACCGTCCTTGTAATGGCTACCGGCGGCAACGTTTCGCTCGCCGATTTTATGGCGGATATGAACCATGCTTGAAGCGGATTTCGTCATCATCGGCTCCGGCTCCGCCGGCTCGGCCATGGCCTATCGCCTGTCTGAAGACGGCAAGCATTCGGTCATCGTCATCGAATTCGGCGGCACCGATCTCGGACCTCTGATCCAGATGCCGTCGGCGCTGTCGATCCCGCTCAACATGAGCCTCTACGACTGGGGGTTCGCCAGTGAGCCGGAGCCGCATCTGGGCGGCCGCGTGCTGGCGACGCCGCGCGGCAAGGTGATCGGCGGCTCGTCCTCGATCAACGGCATGGTCTATGTGCGCGGCCACGCCCGTGACTTCGACCATTGGGCAGAACAGGGCGCCGCCGGCTGGGGTTTTGCTGACGTGCTCCCCTACTTCAAGCGCATGGAGGATTCGGACGGTGGCGAGGATGGCTGGCGCGGGCACGGTGGGCCGCTGCATGTGCAGCGCGGCTCGCGCCGCAATCCGCTCTATGGCGCCTTCGTCGAAGCGGGCCGCCAGGCAGGGTTTGAACTGACCCACGACTACAATGGCGCCAAGCAGGAAGGCTTCGGCCCGATGGAGCAGACCATTCTGGGCGGCCGCCGCTGGTCGGCGGCATCAGCCTATCTGAAGCCGGCGCTCAGGCGCAAAAACGTGAGTCTGGTCAAGGGTTTCGCGCGCCGGGTGATCATCGAGAATCAACGCGCCATCGGCGTCGAGATCGAAGCTCACAAACAGATTCAGGTCGTTAAGGCGCGACGCGAAGTGATCGTCGCGGCATCGTCGATCAATTCGCCAAAGATCCTGATGCTGTCCGGCATCGGCCCGGCCGGGCATTTGCGCGAAAACGGCATTGCCGTCGTGGCAGACCGGCCCGGCGTCGGCGGCAACCTGCAGGACCATCTGGAGCTCTATATCCAGCAGGAATCGACCAGACCGATCACGCTGAATTCAGTGCTGAACCCGTTCTCCAAGGCTATGATCGGGGCGCAATGGCTGTTTTTCAAGTCGGGCCTGGGCGCCACCAATCATTTCGAGGCCGCCGCCTTCGTGCGCTCACAGGCTGGCGTCGACTATCCCGACATCCAGTATCACTTCATCCCGGCGGCGGTTCGCTACGACGGCAAGGCGGCGGCGAAGTCGCACGGGTTCCAGGCGCATGTCGGGCCGATGCGCTCGAAGTCGCGCGGCTCGGTGACGCTGCGCTCGCCGGACCCAAAAGCGAAGCCGGTCATCCGCTTCAACTACATGTCGCATCCGGACGACTGGGCGGAGTTCCGCCACTGCATCCGCCTGACCCGCGAAATCTTCGGCCAGTCGGCCTTCGATGCCTATCGCGGACAGGAACTCTCGCCGGGCAGCCATGTGCAGTCGGATGACGATCTCGACGTGTTCATTCGCGACCACGCCGAAAGCGCCTATCACCCCTGCGGCACCTGCCGAATGGGCCGCGTCGATGATCAATCGAGCGTCGTCGATCCGGAATGCCGGGTCATCGGCGTCGACGGATTGCGGGTCGCCGACTCCTCGATCTTCCCGCGCGTGACCAACGGCAACCTCAACGCGCCATCGATCATGACCGGAGAGAAGGCGTCCGATCACATCCTTGGCCGTACGCCGCTCGCGCCGTCCAACCAGGAACCATGGATCAATCCGCGCTGGCAGGCCTCTGACAGATAGGCCATGATCCGCCAATAGAGTGAGCCGCCCGACAGCCGCCCGCCCAATAGCCGACGCGTGGGGCCGAAATGATTTGGAGACCTCCCATGCGCGCCCAGCCCACGGCTTCGCACTATGTCAACGGACGCTATATCGAGGACGACGGCGGCGCGCCGCTGCCGGTGATCTATCCCGCGACAGGCGAGACGATCGCCATGCTGCGTTCGGCGACGCCGAACGTGCTGGAACTAGCTATCGAGGCCGCACGTGCCGCACAGCCTGCCTGGGCGCGGCTTAAGCCGGTCGAGCGTGGCCGCATTCTGCGCCGTGCCGCCGACATTTTGCGCGCCCGCAACGCCGATCTTGCCCGCATCGAGACGCTCGACACTGGGAAGGCGATCCAGGAGACGCTGGTGGCGGACGCCCCTTCGGCAGCCGATTGCCTCGAATATTTCGCCGGCGCGGTCGCCGTCTTCAACGGCGAAGCGGTCGACCTCGGCGGACCCTTCGCCTACACGCGCCGCGAGGCGCTTGGCGTCTGCGTCGGCATCGGCGCATGGAACTATCCGATCCAGATCGCCGGCTGGAAATCAGCGCCGGCGCTCGCCATGGGCAACGCCATGGTATTCAAGCCATCGGAAAACACGCCGCTTTCGGCACTGGCGCTGGCCGAGATCTACTCGGAGGCCGGCCTGCCCGACGGGCTCTTCAACGTCGTGCAAGGCTATGGTGATGTCGGCGCCGGGCTTGTTGGCCATGATGTCGTCGCCAAGGTCTCGGTGACCGGCTCGGTGCCGACCGGGCGAAAGGTGCTGTCGCTGGCCGGCTCCAAGATGAAGCACGCGACGATGGAACTCGGCGGCAAGTCGCCGCTGATCGTCTTCGACGATGCCGATCTCGAAAATGCCATTGGCGGCGCCATGCTCGGCAACTTCTATTCGACCGGCCAGATCTGTTCCAATGGCACGCGCGTCTTCGTCCAGAGCGGCATTCACGATCGGTTTGTCGAGCGGCTGGTCGAACGGACCAAGAAAATTCGCATCGGCGATCCGCTCGATCCGGAAACGCAGATGGGGCCACTGGTCTCCAAGGCACAGCACGAGAAGGTCGTCGGCTATGTCGCGGCCGGCAAGAAGGATGGGGCGACGCTGGCCTGTGGCGGCAATGTGCCGTCGCTGCAGGGCTTCCAGGGCGGCTTCTTCGTCGAGCCGACGGTGTTCACCGGCGTCACCGACACGATGCGGATCGCCCGCGAGGAGATTTTCGGCCCGGTCATGAGCGTGCTGAAATTCAACAGTGAGGACGAGGTGATCGACCGCGCCAACGGCACCGAGTTCGGCCTTGCCGCGGGCGTTTTCACACGCGACCTGCCGCGCGCCCACCGCGTCATCGCCGAGTTGCAGGCCGGAACTTGCTGGATCAACGCCTACAATCTGACGCCGGTGGAAATCCCCTTCGGCGGCGTCAAGCAGTCCGGCATCGGCCGCGAGAACTCGCTGGCGGCGCTGGCGCTCTATTCGCAGCTGAAGTCGATCTATGTCGAGACCGGGGACGTCGCCAGTCCGTACTGATCCTGCCTATTTGTCCACCGTGCGATCCAGATACTGGGTCAGCGCACAGACCAAGTGGTAGAAGATGCTCGCCGGCACGTCCGGCGCCAGCGAGCGGCCGCGCTCGTCGATGCGGTCGATCCACAGACCGAGCGGGGCCGGGTCGATGTGCCAGCGGAACAGCCGGCCGACGCGCGCCTCGATCTCCGGCTTCAGATCAGGACCGCCCGAGCCATCCAGCGCGATCGCCGCCTTGAGCGCCTCGGCCTGCGGCCAGCTGCGCGATATCAGGTCGAGCGGCAGGCCCTGCCGCGAGACTGCCCCATAGGCAAGGCCGGTGGCACGGTTAAGGCCGTTGGCGATCGCCGAGGCATAGAGTTTTCGGGCAAAGACGCTTAGTTCGGCCTGGCCGCTGCGACCGGCGAAATCGACCAGCAGCGATGCCCATTCAAAGTGGTGGCCGGGTTCGGTCCAGGTTCCCTTCTCTCCGGAGACCGGTTTCCATTCGGCATCGAAATACTCGCCGAGCGTCCAGCTCTCAGGGTCGAAGAAATGGCTGCGGAAGAGGTCGATGATGCGCGCCGCACGACGCAGATGCGCGCGCTCGCCGGTCGCCTGGTGCCAGGCCAGGAAAGCTTCGAGTAGATGCATGTGCGGGTTGGAGCGCCGCTCGCCCGTCCCGCCCGATGTCTCGAGGAAGCCGGTCATGCGGCTGTCCTCCAGATGCGCATCGAGGAAGGCGAAGGTCTCTTCGCCGAGCCGCAAGGCATCGGGATTGCCCGACATATGCGCGTGCGCCAATGCCAGCAGGATGCAGGAATGATCGTAGGCATCCTCGACCGGGTCGGCGACGGAGCCATCGACATTCAGCGTGCGCACCCAACCGCCCCGTTCGGTGCGGCCGTGCCCCGCCATGAAGTCGATGCCATGCGCGATCAGCCGGTCGGCCGGGCCGGTCCAGCCGTGCTCCTTGGCAACCGCGAAAGCGTAGATCTGCCTGGCCTGGGTGCGCATGCGCTTGGGTTTGATGAGCGGCTTGGCGTCGAAACCCAGCGCCTCGTGGAAGCCGCCATGGCGCTCGTCGACGCCTGATGTCGACCACAACGGCAAGGTCTCGTGGAACAGCCAGTGATGCACCCGTCGCCGCCAGGCGCCGCTTTGGATGACGCGGTCATGCGCGGGCGTAAATCTGGTTTCCAGCCGTCCCGATTTTTCGAGTTGCTCGACGATCTTTTTGACGTGCTGGCTGTGACTGACCGGGGCAACGAAAGTGGCATCGGCGGTCGAGACGATGGCAACGTCCTTCATGCCGATCGCCGACAGCAGGCGGCCATCGCTGCGGATATAGGAATTCTCGCAATCGATGGCGACGACATCACCGACGACGACATTGCCCCGGCCGTCGGCGGGACCGACATCGAGGAGCGATTGCCAGGAGCCGAGATCGTTCCAGCGGAAACCGGCCGGCACCATGGCTATGTCTTTTGCCCGCTCCATGATGGCATAGTCGATCGAGTTCGACGGGATCGCCGCGTAAAGCTCCAGCGGCATATAAAGGCCGGACAGGTCCGATGTCGCCGCCTTGTAGGCCGCTTCGGCGGCGTGCCAGATATCGGGCTGGAATGCCTCAAAGGCGTCGCGCATGGCACCGGCCCGAAACAGGAAGATGCCGGTGTTCCAGTAGAAATTTCCCGCCTTGAGATAGTCGTTGGCCGTCGCAAGGTCGGGCTTCTCGACGAAGCGCGAAACGTCGAATATCCCTCCCTTCTCGGCCGATACCTCGATATAGCCATAACCGGTTTCCGGCTGGGTCGGCTTGATGCCGAACACCACCAGGCGGCCGGCGCGCGCCGCCTGCGATCCCGCTTCGATGCTTTGCCAGAATTGCCCTGCCGTCGCTATTTCATGGTCCGAGGGCACCACCAGCACCAGGCTGTCGCCGAATTCCGACAAGGTGCGCAGGGTCGCCAGTGCGACGGCGGCGGCAGTGTTGCGTCCCGCGGGCTCGAACAGGGGGCCGCCACCTGCAAGATCGAGACCGGCCAAGTCGGCACGGACACGGTCGGCATGACGCTCCGAAGCAATCAGGAAGATCGGCGTCTCGCCAGCCGCTCTCGCCGTCAGGCGGCGCAAGGTCTTGGCCAGCATGGAACCATCGCCCGACAGATCGTGGAACTGCTTGGGATTGTCCTCACGTGACAACGGCCATAGCCGAGAACCGACGCCGCCGCTCATGACAAAACTGACGATCCGCTCGGTCATTCAGGTCTCGCGCTCGGGAATTGAAGGTCGATTGAGTAGCACAGACGCCTTTTAAGCGGTATCAGCCCGATTGGAAATCCGCCCGGCCGCCAGTTCGATAAAGGCCTTTACCAAGGGCGAAAGGTGGCGGCTGCTCGGATAGAGGACATGCAGTCCGCCGGCCGGTGTCGTGTAATCCTCGAGAACGCGCTGCAGGCGCCCCTGATCGATCAGCCCTTCGGCCATCGCCTGGGGCAATTGGGCGATGCCGAAGCCCGCGAGCGCGGCCGCAACCACCGCCTGCATTTCATTGGCGGCGAAGCGCCCCGCGACCACGACCGTCTCCTGGCCTTGTGGTCCATCCAGCACCCAATGAGCAGCTGAGGCCGATGGGCCCGCGATGACGCATCGATGGCGCGCCAGATCCGCCGGACTTTCCGGTATTCCGTATCGCGTTAGATAGTCGGGGCTTGCGCAGAGCAGCCTGCGCGTGGCGCCGAGCTTGCGGGCGATCAGCGTCGAATCCTGAAGGGTGCCTGTGCGGAAGGCAAGGTCGATACCGTCCTCGACCAAGTTGAGCTTGTCGTCGGTGAGGCGAAGCTCGACGTTGGTCTTCGGATACAACGCCAGAAAGTCGACCACGGCGCGGATGAGGAAATAGCTGCCAAAACCTACCGGGGCTGAAATGCGGATAGTGCCCGACGGTTCTGCCCTCGCCTCCGCGAGACGCAGATTCGCTTCCTCTATAGTCCGCAGTCCCTGGCTGCTCTGCTCATAATAGGAGCGCCCGGCATCCGTCAGGTTGAGGCTGCGTGTCGTGCGCTGCAGCAGGCGCACGCCGACCTCGCGTTCTAGCGCGGCGACACGGCGGCTGACCGTCGTCTTGGGTATGGCGAGCAGGCGCGCGGCGGCGGTGAAGCTGCCGGCTTCGACGACGCGAGCAAACACGACGATATCATTGAGATCAATCATTGTGCTCACAAGTGGAACAAAGTTTTCCAATTATAGGCAATTATGCATCAATCGGACAGGGCTTAATTTTGCTCCGGACAAACAAGCCAGACAGAGAAGAAGGAGCAGACGAAATGACCAGCAAACGAAGCGTTCTTGTGACCGGCGCCACGGGCCAGCAAGGTGGCGCGGTTGCGCGTGCCCTGTTGGCTAGAGGCCATCACGTCAAGGGACTGACGCGCAAGCCGGACAGCGAGGGCGCGCGGCAACTGGCGTCGGCGGGCGCCGAGGTGGTGGCCGGCGATCTCGCTGACGCGGGCTCGGTCGTGAGCGCCGCAAAAGGCGTCGACACCATGTTCCTGATGGGCAACAGCTATGAAGCCGGCCTCGAGGAGGAGACCCGTCTGGGAATCCTTGCCGCCGATGCTGCGAAGGCCGCCGGCGTCGGACACCTGATCTATTCCTCCGTTGCCGACGCCGACAAGAATACAGGCATCCCGCATTTCGAAAGCAAATATCTGGTCGAGCGGTATATCGAGCAGCTCGGCATTCCCTATTCGATCAGCGCGCCGGCGGCCTTCATGGAGAATGCCGTCGCGCCGTGGTCGATCGGTGCGCTCAACCATGGCATCCATGCCTTCGCGATGCCGCCCAAGCGGGTGCTTCAACTGGTCGCCCTCGCGGATATCGGCGCTTTCGTGGCCGCTCTGGCCGAGCGGCGGGAGCGGGTGTTCGGCAAGCGCTTCAATTTCGCCGGCGACGAATTGTCGGGCGAAGAACAGGCCGCAATTCTGTCCGGCGCCATCGGCCACCCGATCCGCTATCAGGAAATACCGATCGCGGTTGCTCGTCAGCAAAGCGAGGACGCTGCGCTGATGTTCGAATGGTTCGACCGCGTCGGCTACGACGTCGATATCGCCACCTTGCACAGGGAATTTCCGGAGGTGCGCTGGCACGGCTTTGCCGACTGGGCGCGCGCGTTCGACTGGAGCGTTCTGACGACCAAAGCGCCAGAACGCTGAACTAGAAGGTCTGGTTGTAGGCGCCGACTTCCGGACTGCGGCGCAGCACGGCGTCAACGGCATCGAACATCTGCCGGCGACGCTCGGACGAGACCGGGCTTTCCACGACCACGACCAGTTCCGGCTTGTTCGACGAGGCGCGCACCAGACCCCAGGTGCCGTCCTCGGCGACGACGCGCACGCCGTTGACGGTGACGAGGTCCACGATCTTCTGGCCCGCGAAACTGGAGCCGTCCCGCTTCATCGCCTGGAAATCGGAGACCACGCGTTCGACGACGTCGTACTTCACCTCGTCCGCGCAGTGCGGAGACATGGTGGGCGTGCCGAAGGTCAGCGGCAGCGCACGGTAGAGATCGGCCATCGAACTGGCCGGGTTGCGGTCCAGCATCTGGCAGATGGCGATTGCCGTGACCAACCCGTCGTCATAGCCGCGCCCGATCGGCGGGTTGAAGAAGAAGTGGCCTGACTTTTCGAAGCCGGCGACCGCGCCGAGTTCGGCAACGCGGCGCTTGATGTAGGAATGGCCGGTCTTCCAGTAGTCGGTAACGGCGCCATTGGCGTGCAGCACCGTGTCGGTGTTGAACAATCCGGTAGACTTAACGTCGACGACAAAGGTCGAACCCGGAAATTGGCTGGAAATGTCACGCGCCAGCATGACGCCGACCTTGTCGGCAAATATCTCGTTGCCTTCATTGTCGACGACACCGCAGCGATCACCGTCGCCATCGAAACCCAGCCCGACATTGGCCCCTGTCTCCAGCACCTTGTCCCTGATGGCATGCAGCATCCGCATGTCCTCCGGATTGGGATTGTAGCGCGGAAAGGTGTGATCGAGTTCGACATCGAGCGGGACCACTTCGCAGCCTATGCGCTGCAAGGCTTCCGGGGCAAAGGCGCCGGCAGTGCCGTTGCCGCAGGCGGCGACCACTTTGAGCTTTCGTGTGATGCGCTTGTCCCCGGTCAGGTCGTCGAGATAGGTGGCGCGAAAATCGCGGACAAAATCATAGGAGCCGCCGCCTGTAAGGTCGAAATCGCCGGCCAGCACGATCGCCTTCAGCGCGCTCATCTCCTCGGGCCCGAAGGTCAGCGGCCGCGCCGCTCCCATCTTGACACCGGTCCAGCCATTTTCGTTGTGCGAGGCGGTGACCATGGCCACCGACTGCGTCTCCAGTGCGAACTGCGCGAAATAGACCATCGGCGACAGCGCCAGGCCGATGTCCTTCACCCGTGCGCCGGCCGCCATCAGCCCGGAAACCAGCGCCAGCTTGATGCCAAGCGAATAGGAACGGAAATCATGTCCGGTGACGATATCAGGTCCGGCGCCGAGACGCCGGATCAGTGTGCCGAGCCCCATGCCAAGCGCCTGGACGCCGATCAGATTGAGTTCCGGCGGCACCGTCGAACCGGGATGGCCGAACCACCAGCGCGCATCATATTCCCGAAAGCCGGATGCCTTGATCAGCGCCGCGGTTTCGAATTCGAAGCTGTTGGGCCAGGCCTCGGCGACGATTTTTGGGGGCAAGACAGCAGAGCTCCAGGCGGCAAAAACACGATCTATCGAGGCAGCGGCTTAGCACACAAGGCTTTAAGCCGCGTTTATCCCGGATGGAAATCCGGGCTTTACGGCACTACCCGACGAAAGCGGACGAAATGCGACAGAAGGGCTGCCATTGCCGCTTGCAGGAACGAAGTGTGGCGGCTATAAGCCCGCGGTCTGGTCACGGAGTGTAGCGCAGCCTGGTAGCGCACCTCGTTCGGGACGAGGGGGTCGCAGGTTCAAATCCTGCCACTCCGACCAGAAAAAACAACGACTTAGGCATCCCGAAGATTGCCTACCCCACAGATATCCCCACAGAAACAGATGAGCATTTAGGCGCCTCGGCCCAACCTGCAGACGTACAAAGCGTTTTCTGAGCAACTACTCCGGGTGGGCCGCGCCCCGGATAGCCTTAGCAAGCTGAACGCAGCAGGAAGCCAGACACCTTTCTTCATCGGAACGAGACTGCCTGGCCAGCGGAGCGCCCGAAGGTCTATCCAGTCGCCGGAGGCGCGTTCGTTCAGCTCATACGGCGCCGGCCTCGTAAAGTTCGATCGGGAGTCCATCCGGATCGGCGATGAAGGTAAACAAGCGCCCCGTGTAGGGGTCTGTTCGGATTGGCTCCACGTCAACGTCTCGCGACCGAAGCAGTTCGGCAGTTGCCTCGACCGACGCGACCACGAATGCAATATGTCTTAATCCGCAGGCCTCGGGCCTGCTGGGCCGGCTCGGCGGATCCGGGAAACTGAACAACTCGATCTGGACGAGGCCATGACGCAAGTCGCACTTCCAAGACCGCCTTTCGGGGCGCCAGTTTTCGGCGAGGATGACGAAACCAAGCTTGCTCGTGTAGAACTGCTTGGACGTCTCATAGTCGCTGCAGATGATTGCGACATGGTGGACAGCCAGGAGCATCACATTGGCCTCGCGTAAGCGTCGATAAGGCGTCGCAGGCAGAATCTCATCCGCCTTGGGCGCAACTAAGCGCCGACACCGGCCTCGCCGGCTTGAGCGAAAGTACCCTCACCTTCGGTTGGGCCCCCGATCGTCCGACTTACGTCTTTGAAGCAAAAAAGTGGGGACGTAAACTGCGGCTCGCACTGGACTACGGGCACGGCCGGATAAGAACAGTGTGAGTGTGGCGAAGGTCGCAGCACGTTCAGAGGCCCTCGGGGCACCTAATAGCATCGTTCCCCTTGGAAGACGTCATCCCCCATGATGCAAATCCGCCTAAAGCAGATGCTGAACTAGTGAACCTTTTAGGAGGACGTTATCATGAGACCGCATTCGACTACTCGTCGTCCGATCACTTCGGAGCGCATCGGACGGGCTCTCGACCGCGTTGCCGAAATTATCGTCGCCCAAGGCGACCAAGGTGAGGCATTGCTTCCGCTATACGATTACCTGGAGGGCGCTATGCAGGATCTTCAGACGAAGGACAAACGCCTGGCGGCAGTGCGCGAGCGATTCAAACGGTCTAAGGGTTGAATGAGAGCGCGACCTTCGGCCTAGTAGCGGTCGTTAATGGTCGCCCCGAAGCTAATCCAGCTTGAGCATTCTTCACGTCACGGCCTACCGCCAGCCTGCGCGATCTCATCAGCGATCTGCTTCAGCCTGTAGACGCGCCGGCGCCTAGAACGACCTTCGCTCCCTGGCTGGCAAGCAGCCTGGCGGTGGCTTCGCCGATGCCGGACGATGCGCCAGTGAGAATGACGACTTTTTCTTTGATCATGGTCGGATCCTTTGGTTTTACCGGCGGGGCCAATCAGGCGCCGTATTGTTCGTCGGAGACCTTCTCCATCCAGTCGACGACCTTGCCGTCCTGGACTTCCTGCATTGCGAGGTGGGTCATTGCGGTCTGCGGCGCAGCGCCGTGCCAGTGCTTCTCGCCAGGCACAAACCAGACGACGTCTCCCGGCCGAGTCTCCTCGATCGGACCGCCCCAGCGCTGGACCCGTCCGACTCCCGACAGGACCACCAGGGTCTGTCCAAGTGGGTGCGTGTGCCAGGCGGTGCGGGCGCCCGGTTCAAATGTCACGTTGGCGCCTTGGACGCGCTCGGGGGCAGCCGGATTGAAAAGTGCATCGATCCGCACCGTCCCTGTGAACCAGTCGGTCGGACCCTTTGCCGAAGGCTTCGATCCCGCTCTGAAAATATCCATCGAACTTCTCCTCGGGTCGAGATATGTACGCCAGGACAAGTATTAGGATGCGAAGCTAACGACAAATCGGCCTTGTGCGCAGATATTCGCAGCGGCTTGGGGGGCTCGGTACAGGTCGCAGGCATCATGTTGGGGTGATGTCGTGCTGCCTGTGCCGGTCAGCCGCCGCTGCGCGATCAAAGGTGGGCCATTGAGCAAGCGTGCCAAGGTCAACGGCGGCCGGCTGGAGTTTATTCCGCCGCAGATCCCGACTCGGGTAGAGCTGCCGCCTGCGGATGAGGGATGGGTCCACGAGACCAATCTCGACGGCTATCGAACGCAGATCGTCATCGATAATGACGGCGTCCGCCTTTACAGCAAAAACGCCGTGACTGGACCAGGAAATACTGGCCCATCGCACTGGCCGTCGATCTACCGTGCCGGACTGCCATTCTCGACGGTGAGGTCATTGTGCCAGGCGAGCAGGGAGATCCCGATCGCCCTGTGCTCGAAAGCGCGATCTGGAACGAGCCGAGCCGGCTGGTGTTCGTCGCGTTCGATATCCTCCATCTCGACGGCCGCGATCTAGCCGCCTTTCCGCTGCTGCGGCGCAAGGAGGCGCTGTGGCAACTGGTTGAGCCTGGGCTCGGCAAGATCCAATACAGCGAGCATTTCGAGGGCAGTGCGCTTGCGATCTTCCGCTCCGCCGGGAGGATGGGACTCGAAGGCATCATCTCGAAGCGCGCTGACAGCCGCTACAGCAGCGGACCGTCAAGCACATGGTTACTGAGCGTCGACTACAGCATCCGGCGCAACCGCGACCTCAGCATCGGCACCAGTAATGTCCGCTTTGGCCGGCGGCCATAAAAAGCTTCCAGGAACCCCAGCCAAACTGGATGTCCTACGGATGATTTCGCCCCGGCCGGCTGGCATGAGGCCGCCAGCTGCCGATTCTGCAAGTCCACGAGGTGAGATTGTCGTTCGCATGAAGCTAACGCGTGGGCGCGTGCTGCCATTCTTCGAGAGCCTGCCACACTGCCCAGTCGGGGATCGAAGCCTGCAGCTCATTGCATTGTTGGGGGAGAATTGACTGCACGTGGCCATGGCGTGCGGCTGCTGTCGGAACAGTATGTTGAACCCATATTCCATGGTCGTGTAACTTCATCGTGACCCGATCTCCAGGGAGGAACAATCGGAATGAACTCCAAGTTGGGGGCCAGCCAATCAGCTTGAGGCAGACCACGACCAACCAATGGAGCATGTCATGAGATTTCCACGCTGCACGACCACCGCCGCCGCCGCTTTGATGTTCGCGGCCTTCCCTGCGCTCGCCCAGACGAACGGAACACCTGCACCAACCCCGGCGACCCAACAGCCCGGAGCTGGGCAACTGCCGGATGTGAACGGACAGGCCGGTGGGCCGACGCATGAAATGATTCGCCAGATGATTGAGGAAGCCGTCCAGGAGAGAATGCAACAGGATCGGAGCTCTAACGAAGGTAACAATCGGCAAGAGGAGGGTGACAACCGTCAAGAGGAAGCTTCCCGCCATCGAGACGGTTGGCAGCGGCACCGCAATGGCGGTCCAGCCGGTGAGCATGGAATGGTCGGAAATCATGGTCCTCGCATGATGCGCGGCACCGGGATGCGACTTGTACTCGCGCTTCTGGACACGGATGGTGACGGATCGCTGTCCGAGAACGAGGTCCAGGAGGCTGTCGGCCGGATCTTCTCTGCAATCGACCAGAACGGTGACGGGAAGATCGACATGGATGAAATCCAGTCCTTCTCGCATGGCTCTGGCGGTCGTGAAGAAATGCCGTGATTGGCTAGTGTCTTAGCTTGAAATCCGGCTAGTCAAAAAGCGGCTCGGAGTTCGGCGAACGCCACAGGCGCCCTTAGGCGCTTTGGGGAGAGGCAACACGGCCGTGGGCGCGTTCTCCCCCCGAGCCCGCTGCCGGTTCCCAATCGCCCATCCAGCGACCTAAGATCAAGTTGAGCGGGCATCGGGCCAGATGTCCTCACATGGATCCTTTCAACGCAGTCATCCGGTAAAGCAGCCGGATCGGGCGAGGCCCGGGCCAGCCGTCAGGACTCGCAGACACAGTCGGCCAGCCCGTCACCGACAAGCCTCCCCTCAAGAACTGCAGTCCGACTTCACCAGCAGCGCGCCGTGTTTCGCCCAAAGTTGCTCACATTGCTTCGCCCTCAAGCATGGCGCTCCCGCAACTCCATGAAAGATTATCGCAGAACGAACGTCGTAGCCCAATACCGACGCGTTTGCCAAAAAGTGAACTGCCTCTCCAAGACGGCGAAGTTCAAGGGAGGCTTCTTTCTTGTTCGCTGCGTCGAATACACCGAGGACCTGCACTTCATCATCACGTGAGGCCATGATGGCAGCCATGGCCTCGTCACTCATCACCCCCACGACTGTTCACGCGGTTGCTGCTGAAAAAACCCAGCGCTACCCAGTACGCTGATGCTCGATGCATGCCGGCAACGGTTTCTTCTTTCATCGTCGCTGGCTCTTGCCGCGAGCCAAATAGCGGCGGCCTTTGTCAGACCAATGAGGCACTCGCCTGCAAACTCGGCCGGTTCGTCGGTCGTAGTGTCGAATACCGCCCATGTGTCGCAGGGTTCCAGAACGGGTAAGAATTTCATATTAGTCTCCGCTAATTTTTCTCCCAACATTAGCGGAACCACTTTGTTCCTGGAGCTTCGATGCCGTGCTCACGCGTACCCGTCTCGACGGATGCCGGCAGCGAAGGGCCTCCCCAGCGAGCGGTCGCGTCCGGGGCCATGACTCTCAGCGTGGACAGCCAGGAGGCGTAGAACCGTTGACGTCGGGCTTTGATTGGACTGGCCTCTGGAGATCGATGCGATGCCCTACAAGCAGGACATGCAAGAAGCGCATCCAGCCGTGTCGTATACAGCTTGGTTAACAACCATCGGCCCTTAGCGATCTTACCATGCGAACGACAATCGGATCGTAGGGGAGCTTTTCGTCACGACTATAGGTGGCCGTAAACAATGCCGCGCGGCCGTCGCAGACTTTGACGGCCCGGACATACAGTATCTGACCGTCCTTCAGCCCAGAATAGCTGGCCCATTGCGGCGTCACTCGCTTATAGGTCAACCTCCAGCCGTCGTGCTCATTCACTGCCATGCGATGCTCTATCTCGGTGCGAAAACTCGCCTTGCCGAGTTGAGCCCCCCATACTGCGAGAAACGCTTTGTTTTTGCCCTCGAAGGCTGCCCCTTGGTCGGAGCGCTGGGTAAGTACAAACCCCGGGGGGACATCGAACACGAAGCCGAGATGTTTGATCCCGAAGCCCTGCCATCCCTGAGCACCGAGCAGCGACGTGGGCACCATGGTGACAATTAAACTCAGGAGAATATGGGGACCATATCTCATAGCCTGTTCCTATTGCTTCGGCGTCCCGCTCCCGGTCCGTGGCACGTCATCGAGCAGCGTCGGCTCGACCGAGTCGTTCGTTCGGTGATCTGCTGGCAGCTTGCCGTTTGGGGTCATCTGGTTAACGGCGTCCGGCAGATCCCTGGTGATCCTCGCAATGAGCTCTTCGCGCGAGAGGCCAGTCTGCGTTGAAAGTGCCTCCAGCGTCTGCGCGTCAATAGCCTTTTCCACCTCATGAGGCTCGATCGGCTCGTTCGGCCCGGTGCCAACCCAGGAGTCCACCTTCGGGCCAGCACCTGCATTTTTAAAACGGTCGAGAATATCGCCAAGCGCGGTGCCGGCAACGCCCCTGGACATCTGGTCGAGCATCCCCCCTTGCGGATTGTTTGGATCGCGCTCTCCCGCTCCACGGATCATCTGTGCGATCTTGTCGCGGTTTTGATAAGCCAAGACCCCCAGCATAGCGATCGCAAGTCTTCCAAGATTGGCCACTCGTTCCTCCTGTGGTCTCGAGCTTGGAGAAGCTCTCGGCCTGCCAAAAGTTCCGCAATTGGCCAGCAAACCTTAGGCAGAGCTTGGAAATCGACCGAGCTTGGCTTCGCAGTGCGTACACTGATAGGTCAGATCTCTGTCGAGCAGGCGACTTATAAGCTTGCTGCGGACGACGTCCGCTTTCAGGCAGTGCGACAGGATGCTGAGCGGCCGATGAGGCGCAACGCTGCCACTCACATTTGGATACCTCCGGACGTGCACTATGAGGAGGGCAAACGCGCCAGGAAGTCGATGCCTCCCAGCCCGAATCTAATATCCCACTTTGTTCATAAGCACCCGCAATTCGAGCTGAGGCGCGACCCAGAAGTTCGAAAGGCTTCCAGGTTCCCCAGCCAAACCGGATGCTGGGCAGGCAACTTCGCTTCACAAGCCTCGTTCGCTCTACGGTCGCTACTACTTCTGAAATAACATCAAAGGGTTGTCCGAAGTCCGTACGAATTCTGCGTCGGCTCCACTGCAGTTCGACAGACCATGCTTAGAAGGGCGGTTGCGTCGTTGATCATCAACCAATAGAGAGGGGACAAACCAGACAAAAAGGACCACCAATGACCAACGAATTCCGACACCCGCCCTGCCGAACTTGCTGAGTTAACAGCCGACATTGTCTCAGCATATGTCAGCAACAATCCATTGCCGGTGTCTGGCTTGCCGAACGTGATAGCATCGGTTCATGCTTCGCTGTCCGGACTTGGCACGCCGATCTCGCCTGTCGTTGAACCGCAAGTCCCCGCGGTCAACCCGAAGAGGTCTGTGACGCCGGACTTCATTATCTGCCTCGAAGACGGCAAGAAGTTTAAATCCCTGAAGCGGCATCTTAGCACGGACTTCGGCCTGACACCGGACGCCTATCGCGCCAAATGGAACTTGCCGCACGACTACCCTATGACAGCTCCGAATTACGCCGCTCAGCGCTCGCAACTGGCGAAGTCCATCGGGCTTGGCCGCAAGGCTGAACCCGTCGCACCAGCCAAGAAGGCACCTGCGAAGCGGAAAGCCAAAGCGTAGTCCGTAACCTGACGCAACGGAAAGGCTCAGCTATGTCTGGAGAGCGGCGGACCTGAAAAGGACCGTCTGGCCGGCGCCATTCGGGCAACCTCCCAGCGAGGGCGCCGGTCTTTTTCCTAGCGGGCGGCAAAAGATGATACTCGAGTTGGTCGGTCCGTCAATCTGCAGCGGTTCCGGTTTGGTGGTGACTCCAGTAGTCACTGCCTGCGGCTACCGCCAGCGAACACGTCACGGGCACCTATCGCGAGCGCCTGCTCACAATCATTTCAACGCGGCGGAAGTTAGGTGATGAAGATCAACCGCGAGGGCTTCGACGATCACCCTCTTTTGCTCGTCCGAGTATTTGAATTCGGGGGCGTGTTTTAGCGATTCCTTGCTGTCACGCAGCGTCCATCGAGCCGAACGGAACGACCTCCGCGCCACCTCTGTACAATTCCGGCCAGTCGATCGGCCCAAAGGTCGAGTGCTTCTCGCTTTTCTCTCATGTAATCGTAGCGCGCATATCGGGCTTCTTTCCGTCTGGAAGCATTGGCTCATACTTGGCCTTATGCGCCAAGGGATGTCCGACGAAGAGATACAGCTCCCAGACTTCCGGAATCCCGTTCTTGTTAGCCTTGTCGACATTCGTCGCCAGTTTTCTCAATTGGTCGGCCGGCAGATGCGGCGCGGCCGCATAAATTAATTTTTGCAAAGTGCGCCTTGAGAAGATCAGCATCCTAGCGGCGTGCCTTTCGCCATCCAGCTGCGCGCGCTTCGCCCTCGGTGCAGAACCATCGTTCGCCCTTGCTCGGCGTGACAACGGTTTCGTCGTAGTGCTCCTGGCCGGGCAGATGGTAGATGTGCTCGCCGGAATTCACGCTGATGTTGCCCTTTATGCTGCAGCCAGAGCCTAACAACCCGAAGCCGGTCGACGGAGTGCTGACTACCTCGACTTTGTCTGCATTGGCCGCTCGCCAATCCCAAGGCGCCTGAAACGTTCCGACCCATAGGCCGACCTTTGCCGCCGAGGCCTTCCCCTGCTGCTCTGCGTAAGCGCCGTGGCTGTAGCGGGGCCAGTCCAGTGCCTGGCCGTGCTCGACCATCCATGCGGCCACATTGGCGCCATCTGCTCGCCGGCAGTCACCAACAAAGCGATGGTAGCGGTCCCAACTTACGAACGTGCATTGCACTGGCTTGGACACCGCCAGGAAGGCGTCCAGCGCCTCGGCCGACCGGTGGCCGCAAGGATAGTCAAAGCCCTTGGCATCGCTGCAATACTGCCGGCTCTCGGGTGCGTCGATCCCGTTGAAGCGGATGCGCTGCCCATGCACTTCGATCGTGTCGCCATCGATGACCGACGCAACGCCGGCGATCGGCGCCGGCTTCGGTCCGACCAAGTTCGACAGGTTGACGTCGGGCATGTCGTCGCGATGCTGCATGACGAACTGGCCAACCAAGACCGCCGCTGCGGCGACCGTGACGAACACGAGCCGCTTCGGAACGCTGGCCAACAGGATTGCGCGACGCCGCCTCGCGCCAGTGCGCTTCCGCCACTGGTCAGACCGATTGTCGTGACGTGATCTGTCCACTTCCCCCAAGCTCCCAAGCGGAAGAATGCGTCCGTAACGACCAAGAGTCCAGAAGTGCCGTTTTGGCACGCCCGGAGTGGCATCCAAATTGCCTCTCTCAGATTTGCCAGCGTTGGGGCTGGTAATCGTACCGCACACAGCGTGGACGTGGGGTCGCTGGGTTGGGGCAGCGAGCCTTTTATCGCCCCAGTGCATTTTTTAGCTATCGCTAACGGAACGGCGTTTGCCCGTCGAGGAGAATGGCTCCATACTCAGCCCATAGCCGTTCGCATTCGTGTACCCTGAGGCTTGGCGTATCGTCTGTCCGTTAGTCGCTGACTTGGCGTTCGGTTCCGAACAGTTTTACGATGGGAATGGCACCCCGGCCGAATGTCTCATGCCGTCGCATGTTGTCTAAATCAATACCATCCTACATGATGGGCTTTTTGGTGGGTAAGTTGTGTAATTTATTCTAACATTTTGATTGCATTGATGATATGGCGGAGAGAGCGTCGGCCATAATTGTCACTAAACGTGATGAACCGTCTGGCCGCGAATTGGCACGGCGACCAAGGACTTTGCGGACCTGGAATCGGTGCTCTCAAAGCGCGATTTCCTTCGTGGCTTTCTGCAGCTCGACATTCATTTACCTCTCCCCCCCAACCCAAACTGGTTAGACAGCTCGGGTATCTATTTCCTGGGCTTCATGCTGGTCATTTGACGCCCGAGTAGCCTACCATTCGGCCGTCCTGGTCGAGATCGATAAACGCCCGTTTCCCCCTCCGGCCAACAGCCATGAAAACGAGACGATTTTGGTGAGCCTCAAGGAAGCGGAGCGCTTGGCCACTGTCATCGTAGTGAGTGATGTCATCCCCGTCTGTTTCTCGAAACCCATTTTCCTCCAAGAAGCGCTCGTTGAACTTGCCGACGGCAATTGTCTTCAGCCGTTTAGGTCGCTGAAGAAGGCCAACCACGATCCCGATTGCCACAAGAAGCGCGGTCACCACAAACGCGCCCAACAGCGCAAGCAGGAAGGGGCTGTCACGTTTGCCGTCGGTGACAAGCACAAGGACCCCGAACATCAGAAGGGTGGCTGCACACAGCCCCGCCGCGATTAGAAGGAGGCTTCCAAGAACGGTCAGGAAGATGGTTCCTAAAAACCCTCGATCATGTCCTCGGACGAGGCCCCGTCCGCCGACGAACGGGCAGATGGCCGCTGCCAGAAGCAGCGCGATCAATTCGACGTTCTTCTTCGTCTTCTTGTAGATGTCCCTACCGAACGCGGGTCCGAAGCCTGCGACCGCGGTTCCCCCACTCCCTGCCGCGACCAGCGCCAATTTTGAACGCCTCGAATTCACGCGATCTCCCCCTTGCGCCAAAATAAGCGACGCGAGGTGCGGATCCAAGAAAACACGAACCACAACGCGCCGACGAACCAACCTAGAACCGCAATCAAAATTGAAGCTACCAAATAGACGAGTTTTCCAAGCTTGATCGCGCCTTTGCCCAGCACTCTCAGGACGGCAGAGGTTTTCTCCCCCATGCGCGCCGACAGCGATCTGGCCCGGGACAGATCCTTTGCGTCATCGGCATATTCCAGTGCTCGGAACGTCGCCTTTATTCCTCCGTCCGACGCTATCCCGGCTGCGGAACTCGCCAACAAGCGGACTTCGTCGACCGCCTCTTTGCGAACAGCGCCCCTCAAGGCGTCCTTCGCCGCTGCGATGTCCATCGGCAACATTTCGGAGATCAGCTTTCTGAATCCCGAGAAGTCGCCCCTCGCGGCGCGTCTCCAGTCGATCTCGCCGAATGCCGTGCGAACGGCCGCTGCCGACGGAGCCTTGAACGATGGCAGGACGATCCGGGAAAGTCCTCGCTTCAAGCCTTCCACGTCGACCAGGCGAACGGATATGGCGCCGAGGCGCATGAGCAGCGCTTTCGATAGCTTTCCGGCCTTGTTGGTGGTCTTCAGGAGCGAAAATCCGATATCCATCGCTCCTGAGCCGGGGACAACGGTCGCGAGGCCAACCAGGGAAAGGCCAAGCGTAAGCTTGTCGTAGTCCTCTCCCTTGACCAGATGGTTGCCTTGGATGACAGCGTCCCTGACATCGCCGACACCGACGTAATCGGCCGCCAGCACACCTCCGATGGAAGCCGGAGCCGTCACTTGCCCGGTAATAGCGCCGTGGAGGAAATCCTTGGCGTTTCGCAGGCCGAATTCAAGAGGGCTTTCGCGCGTCCGTTCGACCAAATCCGCCTGCATCTCGTGCCCGTTGTCATGGGCTAGCTCCATCAAGCTTTGAGCCTCGGAGAAATCACCCGCCTTGAGCGCCTCCTCTATGGATGCTTTGTAGTCGTCAGCCGAAAGGCGGCTTAGCCGATATTGCGAGATCGCGAGCGGATCCCAGAAATTCATTGCCAGCTTCAGGACCACAAACTGATTTGACGAGAAGAAGGCAACAAGTGCTGCGACCAGGATTGCCCCGCCGATTGCTTGTCGACGGATACGAATGATACGGAACATGCCCCCCTACCCCCGTCAAAGATATCTTTTTAATCACCGCCGCCCCTGGGGGCCGGCGGCCGAAATCTAGTGCTTGTGCGAGTTAGTCTGTCCTTGGCCAACGCGCGAGCGGACGGCTCATTGCGCAGTTCGAACTTCGAAGAAGGCCAATAGCCTGGGATTCCGAAACGCTGAAGTCATAGAGCAATCGAGGGCGCCGCGATTGCCCCGGCGAGATATTCCTTAGCGGTTGCTCGTAAGCGATCGGCGTGGTCATAGATTTCATCGAGCGAGTCGATCTTGACCTTCTCTTCCTTCTCACCATCGAAAAGCCCGAGATATTTGATCGACCTGTTGAACCACAGCCGGGCCAAGGGCTTACGGTTGTTGTTGTCGACTAGGATCCCGCAATAGCTCTTCTGGTCGCGCATGATCACCCTACCTGGCTTTAAAAGGTCGCGGACGATTGCCCGAACAACCATGAAGCCCTCTCGCTCGTCCTCAGTAGTCACAACCTCTTCTTCGGTGCCAAGTCCGTCCGCGCCAATTTCCGAAACCTCGGTTTCGGCCAAGGCTGTGGAAAGACGTGACTGAACGGATTCACGGACAATCTCGCGAAAAGCTGCTTTGACCATGGGGGTGAATTGCTCTTTCACCTGGGCCGTGAACCGTCCTTGGTAGAGCCCCCCGGTCACCATCCGTACAAAATCCTCTGGCGGATTCTCCATCACGCTTCCAATTTCTTTTTTGATCGCCGACGTATACTTCAAGCGATGGGCGGATTGCAGGATCCCGTCGACATTGAAATCCGCTTTCGCGAATTTCTTCAGTTCGGAGGTCAATTGGCCCTGCAGATCCGAAAGATCGAATGTGAGGAATGGTCGGTCATCAAGCTTGTTTGGCGCAACCAAATCCGTATGAAAATGGAAGGCGCGACCGTTCGTCAAAATGGCGAACTTTGCGTTGGTGACGGAAAAATATCTATACAATTGCGCGAGATGTACTCTATCAAGCACAGTGGTGATCGGCTTGCATTCCACAAGAATCCTGATTTCTCCGTCAATCTTGATGGCGTAGTCAACCTTCTCTCCCTTCTTTCCTACTGCGTCGGCACAGAATTCTGGAATGACCTCGTCTGGATTGAAAACGTCGTAATCTAAGGCTGCCAGAAAGGGCAGTACTATCGCCGTCTTTAAGGCTTCTTCAGTAAGCATTGCGCTCGAATGCGTCTTGATACGATCGGCAAGAACGCGAAGTTTTTCTTCGACACTCATGATTCCCTCCCAAAATTGAGACATAGGATCATGCAAATTTTCCGTTTGCGCAAGTCAACCCACGCACAACTATCCGAGCTCATGGATCGCCACGCCCGGGACAACAGCCCTTGCGATCTCGCATAGGTGCTGGTGATGCGTGAGATAGATCACCTGCCCGGCACTTGCCATCTCGCCAAATAATCTGAAGACCTCCTCAGATCGGAAATGGTCGAAGGTTTCCATTATGTCGTCGGCAATGAATGGGACGGAGGGTCGAAACTGCGCAAACTCGTAGTACCCGGCAAGCCTGAGCGCCAGGTAGAGCTGGAAACGTGCGCCCTTTGACAGTGCGTCGGCAACCTTGGACTTCCCGTCGCGCTGCAATGCAATGAGGACTTCGCCGCCTTTGACGGGTTGGGTCGCCAGCCCCGAATACTGGCCATGTGTGATGAGCGCGAAAGCATCAGACGCTCTTCCCATCATCCCGGAGCGATGACGCTCCCGGTATAGACGCAGCGCGTTTCCAGCCGACAGAAGGCCCAGTTTCAGCTCGATATAGCGGACGGCCTTTTCTTCGATTTCCAGAAGGACGGTGCGGCGTTCGGCATCTATTCGAGCCACAGCACTGTCGCCGCCAATAGCGTCCAGCTTGTCGGCCGCTCGTGTCTGCCGGATGAGCTGCAGTTTTATCGCTTCGTCAAGATCGCGAAGCCGCAGCTCGCTTCGCCCTTCTCGATTGCGAGGCCATCGAAATCGAGATCATCCAATATTGAACACGCCTGCGCGAATCCTTCCACCGCAAGCTCGGCCGACAACCGCTCTTCAGTTTCGGCGACTTCCGTGCGCAGACGATCCCTCTCCCGCAGCAGCTTGTCGCGTTCCACGACTTCGGACAGCGTAGTTACACCAAAGGCGCCCAGCACTTCGTTTTTGCGCCTTTCATGTGCCGCCATTTCGACATTGAGGGTGTCGCGTGCATCTTGCAGGCGCTCCAAATCATTGGAGAGGTTTTTTTTCATCTCGCTGGCGCGATCGGCGCGCTCCAGGCGTTCAGCAAGCCGTATGGCCAACTGCTCTGGTTCATCTTCGTTCGTCGGCTCGGCAGCTTCAGCTGCGGCAGCGGTGACCTCCACAATGAAATTGTCTGTGTCTGCCTCCATCTTCTCGATGCGGAGCTGCATGGCATCGCGCTCCTGAAGGCTTTTCGACAGTTCTGCCAACTGATCGAGTACGGTGCCGATGGCCGATGCCGAAATGCAGGTACCTTCGAGCGCTTCGGTGATGCCGGCCAGCCATTCTTCCTCACGCTTTTCCGCCACTTCCACAGCCCGTCGTCTGGCTGCCAGTTCCTCCTCCTTCGCGCTAATTGTTCGCAGTGCCTCTGCGCGCTCGGCATCCACCTTGGCTTGCCTGTCGAGGAAGAGTTCCGTGACGGCCATCACCGTCTCCAGGCTGTCGCTACGATCCGAGGTTATGCCGACGCTTTCCAGCGCGCGGACCAACTCCAAGCGTGTTTGGTGTTCTTCGTCGGCCGCCCGTGCAGCCTTCTTGCCTCGCTGCGGGCAAGCGCGTCGGTTCTGGCGGAAGCACGCTCCTCGATCAGATCGATCAGACGCTCGGGCAAGGATTCTAGGCAGTCTGCCATCAGCTCCCTTCCTGCTTCGCGAATTTCCGCGAGCACTGCTTCCCCGTCCAAGTCGAGTTGCGCAAGTTGGCCGTCCATCCGTGCGATCGCGGCCACTGTCTCAGCGAGGCTACGGACCGTTGTTCGGATCTCGGCGAGCTCCCGCGCATTGACCAGACGAAACGCTCCAACACTGTCATCCCGAGCCAATACTATCGCGAAGTCGTCCGCTGTTTCGCCAGTCAGGTCATCTCGATACCTTGCCCAGGCTTCGTCGCGAGCACGCCGGATGGTGGCGGCCGCTTCATCGTCTGTTATGTTTTCCGAGGCACGAAGGGTATCCAGCCGCGCCGTGAGCACATCTTGGGTGTCCTGGTGTTCGGCAAGACGTTCTGAAAGGACCGCCCTGCTCTTGCCAAGCTCTGTTATGCGCTTCTTCCATTGGCCGAGCTGACTGGCGCTTGGAACCGACATCCTGGCCAGCGCCCGTGCATCTCCGGACCAGGGATGCAAGCGAGCGAGCGCCGCCTCCCATCGTATTCCGCCCGCATCCTCCGCATCGTGTGCCGTTTTGATCTCCCGTAGGTGCCCACTTCCCCTCGCTTTCGACAGGGCTGAGCCCAGCCTTGCCCGGGCGGGCCCGGGCACGGCCCTTTCTTCGCCGACGCGCGCTCGTGCTGTCTGACGTGCATCAAGGGCGGCCGCAGCTTCGTCTCGGGCGCCGCGCACACCGGTAGCAATGCCGGATCGCTGTTCGATCATGTTGCGAACAACGCCAACAGTGGCAGCAGGCAAAAGCAGCGCAGCAGGGTTAGGCTCGGAGGACCTTCCCAATGCGGCAAGGCAACTCGCTACCGTGTTATCGAATATTTGCAGTTCCATCCTGCGATTGGGCAAGTCCAGGCCTGCCGAGACATAGCGCACCTTGCTTTCCGCCAGACTGCGAATGCGCTCGGAAACCGGAAGGATCGTTTCGTCCACGTCAACAGAGGTGATTTTCGTCGTCAGACGCTCGACCTCGTCGATGTTCCCGGACAGCCGCGTTCTCAGGCTGGCATCGTCATCGATCAAGCCGGCGACATTGCCTGTCCAGGTCCGTGATGGTGAAGGGATTTCGGGTAACTCAGCCAGTTGGGCTGCCTTGCGGCGGATATCCGTCAGGATCGGAAATGCGCGAAGGTACTTCTCTCGGCGACACTGCGGTCATATTTTTCCGTGGCCTCAACACGTTCGGCCTCCAGGGCCTCGTATGTCGACGCCAATGTGTCGATCGCGTCCTTCCCGGCCTTCAGTGTCGCTTCCTGATCTGCTGCGCGATAGGCTCCATATCCGACCTTGATGAGCAGGCCCTCGTTGCACATCCGGGCTAGGTAGCAACGGGGAATACCGATGTTCGTGAGGTCGCGCGTTCGCACCACCTCTTGTTCTTGGGCGAGCGCGACTGCCCGTTGCCTCAGCGATAATCTTGGGCCGCCCGCTAGCCGGATCCGCTCCGCGCGCTCGCGATCCCGCTTGCGAATCTTAGGGGAAGGTTCGGGCGTAGTTTTGAGAGGGATCGGCAGCTCATAGTTCGCAGTTTAGTGCGGCCCGGGGAGCCATAGCGATCCAAACCTACGAACGCCGTGCCCCGCCCTATGCACCCCAGGCTTGCCTCTGATGCGATGAGGTGTTGCGAAGCACAGTGCGTGAACCGTACCCGCTGGTGGTCTGAGCGTTGCCAAAAGGCTGGCGATCCAAGACTCCTGACTCTCAGAAATTGATTCTGCCAGCGAAATCCTTGCGCCTTGCAATCAAATCTTCAGAAAGATTCGGCAGGCTTGCCCATCGTCCCGACGAGGGAATGCCCCGGATGAATGTCCAGGAGAAAGCAGCCTAGGCCTATCGACTGTGTCCGACCTGATGCACATCGACGGGCAGGAAGACCCTGCCTTAACCGCTGAAGTTGACCGACTTCTGGCGCGCCGCACGCGCGATATCCGCCTCAAGGGCGAGATCGAACAGCTATTTCGAGCACGAATCTGGTCGCAAACGGCGAAGATCATCCGCGCCTGGATGATCTGGGTAGCTTTGCTGGATGTGCTGACCCTGGCGCTTAACATGCTGATCCTGCCAGAGCCGGTCGCGCTGTCCATGCTGCTGCCAGGCGCCATCATTCCACCGGTCGCGACGGCCACCGTTTTTGTCTGGCGAAGACCGCGGGCGCCTTGGTTTCAAGGCGCTTCGCTGATCGCAGGCATGTTCTTGATCTTGCTCTCAGTCGCATTGGTCGGCGTCAGCGCGGGTGGCGAGTTTTACGAGCGGCATTTGAACATCATGCTGTTCGTAGGCATAACAGCCATCATCATCTTCGGCATCCCTCTCGCCTGGACCGTGACCATGGCCGCACTGGCGCTCGGTCTCTATCTCGTTTTCCAACTCCGGAACCCGGCTATTGAGTTTGGTAGTGCGGTCGCGGCGACGCTGTTTTTTGCGAGCGGGATCTTCGCAACGGTCGCCGCTCGGCGCATCATGACAATTCTCGCTCAAAAGACGTTCCTTTTTGAGCTTCGCGATCGGCGCAGAGTTGCCGAATTGGCGAAAGCGAATGATCGACTGTTACTCCTGGCGAGAACCGATCCGCTCACCGGCATTGCTAACCGGCGCTGGATGACGGAAACGCTCAACAACTTATGGGGAAGCGGCAACGGTCGCCCTGACGGTTTCGCCATGCTGATGTGCGACATCGACCACTTCAAGAACCTGAATGATCACCTCGGACACGCCGAGGGCGATCGCTGTCTGGTTGAGGTGGCCAAGATCATCCAAGACAATGTCAGGCGTGATCAGGACCAGGTGGCCCGCTACGGCGGCGAAGAGTTCCTCGTGCTCCTGCCCGAGGTGAACGAGGAAAAAGCCATCTTCGTAGCTGAGCGAATTCGTCAGGGCGTCGAGGCTGCCGCTCTTCGCAACCCTGGATCTCCGGTGTCGCGCCGCGTTACCGTCAGCATCGGAGTAGCCGTTCAGAGTGCCAGCGAGGCTGCCCCGCCCGAGGAGCTACAGCGTCAAGCGGATGCAGCACTCTATCTAGCGAAGGAAACTGGTCGCAACCGGGTGATGCTGCACGGCTCGGACCCAGTCGTGCGCAGAAGTGTCCGATCGAGACGATAACGCCGTAAGCGGCCGGGTCTTCGGCTGGCGCTCGCCAAATCAGCATCGAGTACCGGAGCTGTGCCGCTAGCATATACAGCATCCTCGAACTCTCCGGTGCCAGGGTCCCCTTTCCGGGCTGAGTGCGACCACGCCCGCCGCGTTTGCCGACAGCTTCTCAGCAAGCAAAGCATGTTCTGGACTTCTACGGCTTCTCCCGTTGTGACACCCACCTTGAGTTATCTGGAAACTCTGAACCACAAATAAGCAAGCAAGGCCGGCTTCTCTGCGGCTGCGGCGAACAATGAGGTTCGCGGATATCCCGGCGAACATCCGCATTGGAGCGGTCAATATCGTCGGCAAAAGAGCGTCCGAAAAGGGCTGTCGGCGGCCCCGTCGCGGGAACGAAAAAAGAAGAGATGCAGAACTTTCGTGTGCGATTTTTGCACACAGCGTCGCGCAACTGGCTGATATTGCTTGTCTATCTGTCCCATCCATCATAGGTCAGACAACGGTTTGAAGAAATCAAAGTCGATCCCGCGGTTCGCAGCCGCCCCTAGGCTGGATCTTCAGGAAGGCAGATGTCGCTGGCGCGAAGCTCTTTGCTGCACTGGGGGCCAGCAAGCCTCGTTTTCATCCACGCGGTAGTCGAATCGCATAGCTCGGCCGATGGCCTTTTCTCCAAGGTACCAGCAAATTGACGTAAATTAGTAATCGCTAATACAGAATGCACTGCTATTTTATGCGGCAGTAGGACATGTGCTGAGAATTCGAGCCGGGTAGATCCGGTACGACCTCAATAAAGGGGTAGAGATTGCGAAGGCACGCAGCTGTTGCTGGACGCAAGCCGAAGACGGCGGCACCGCAGAGGATTGGGCTCCACTCGGGGCATTGCTTGCGTGCTTTGCTTCAGGCCCGTTCTTTCTCCAGGTGCCAATGATGGACGATGGTAAGCGGGCTCATACTGAACCGGAGACGAGTTCCTGGACCGGCCGCAACAGGCGTCTCGACCCATCGCGCCTGCCGGAGATGGTGAGCTATACCACGCGCGACAACTATGGCGAGGTGACCTTCACCCTCAACCAACGTGGTGTGGTGGTCCGCCGCACGCAGGATTCAAGCAGCGTGCCGGCAATCATTGCCCTTCCCGCCAAGACTTTCCGCGGCGTGGCCGCCTGCGCGATGGAGGATCCGGATGAAAAATTCACAGCGGAGCTCAAGCTTCTGCAGAATGATCCGATGCTGACGGTGCCGCTGCTGGTGTCCGACGACCTCGAACTTGTTGCCGCCGACTGGCGTGCCTGGGCCGAGGCCTACCGACTGCCGATGCTTCTGCTTGGCGCCGACGGCATTGCCCGAACGCTTGAGGAAACGCTCGGTTCGAACGTCAACCCGCTCTCACCCCAGCGACCGAAATATCGGCCGCGTCTCGACCAAGCGCCCAGGCTTTCCAAGGTTGGCCTGATGAACAAACTGACGTCTCTAGAGCATATCGGCCGATTGGTGGATCGGAAGTGATGTGACGCGTGTCTCGTGTTCATTTGGTCTGCAGGGTCGATCCTCCCACTGCGTTGGTCGCTGGGGAGCCTCGCCAGGCGCGGCTAGGTAGGGTCCGCTAGTTACGAATCTGATCGATGAGGATCCATCTGAGACGGCAGGGCTGCCGAAATGAAGCTCGCCGCCAAGCATTGAGGCAAGAGAGCGTCGGCGCCGTAAGGTTCGCCCATAGCTGCGTCACCCCATTGCAAGAAAGCATTGGTGACGGTGGCGAAGAGAGCAGAACTGCTGCAGCAGGATGGAGACGGCAAACAGCACGACCACCGGGCAATGCTGGAAAAGTGAGCGCCCGCCGGCACGTAGCGGCCGTTCGATCAGGTCAAAGGGCTGCACGAGTAGCCCTTTGACTAGGCAGCGGAGGCCGACGGCGTTCAGCGCATCGAGATGATCGAGCACCGTCGTTGCGCCACGTTCCCGAACCTCCACAGAGCGGCGGCGCACAGCAGCAGTAGGTTGGCTGTGGCTTTGGCACCGGCCGCCCCTAGGGAAGTGCCGGGCGATTTTGGCCAGCAAAGATACGGTGGAAGACCCACAGAATTGCTGGGCAAACCAGGAGCATGACGGCGCCGAAGTCGAGCGCCGCGCTCGCGGAGCCGAGCGACGTGGAAAGCTTTCCGCCGATCGCGGACCCAACCGGGCTTTCAGCATAGAAAGCCGTTTAGAATATTCCCATTCCGATCGCCCGCGTCTTCGGCTCGAGCGCGCGCGCAGGCAGGCTCGTAATGGCGTCGGCAGGCAGCCCGCAGCTGGAGGCAGCGGTGCCATGAAAACCGTGTCAGATGCGGGATCGTGGCTGCAGAGCATAGAGGCAGTCGTCGAGCGGCAGCGGCGTGTAGCCCCGGAAGGCGACGCTGACGGCCTCCTCGTCGATGACGGCCCTTCAGCAGGAGCAAAACCTTGAGCGAACTGCCCGCGCGCCGGACGCGCGCTCGCCAGGATTTCATTTGCCTGGAAGGTCGACCTTACAGAAGAGCGCGTCCTGCTTTTCAGGGCGGGAACATAGTTTGCGGCAGTAAGTTGGAAGGCCATCGGAGACAACAGGCACGCAGCTGATGGGCGTCCACATCAATCACTTCCTGAAGGATATCCTCATCGAGGTCGCTGAAATGCTTCCGGTTGTGACTCAAAGGGAAAGAACGCCAACTGACGAACTGCCCGTCGCAGCGCCGAACTTTCCCCATGATCTGGAACCGGTGATCCAAGCGAACCCATCACGCACTGGGCCGGCTGGACCTGGCCGCACGCAAGGCTCCAACTAGGGAGCGGACGGCATCGACGCCTGAGCCGCGGGGCGGGATCGACGGCCTGAAAATCAGCCGGCCGTTGCGGAACTCGAAGCTCTGTGCGTTTTTAAAGCGCCATTCGGATGCCACCGTTTTCTTGCGGAAGGTGATTGCGATGGCTTCGGGTCCCACGTCGACTTTGCTGATGCCCAGTTCCGCCGCGCCTATGCGCAACCTGGTCAGTTCCAGTAAATCCGCTGCTGGACCGGGCATATCTCCAAAGCGGTCCTCGAGCTCTTCGCCGAACGCGTCGAGATCCGTCTCGGAAGTCATGTGAGACAGCCTCGCATAAAGGCCAACGCGCACTGTGGGCTCGTTGACGTAGCTTGCGGGAAAGGCCCCATTTGCGGCGCCTTTGATATCGGCAAGATGCTTGTCTGGATCGGCCCCTCCCCCAGCCAGCGAGACCGCCCGCTCCAGCAGATGCTGATAAAGCCCCGCTCCGATCAGCTTCATGTGCCCGGCTTGATCTTCGCCGAAGAGGTCTCCTGCCCCGCGCAGGTCGAGGTCTCTTTGACTGATCGCCAGGCCGGAGCCAAGCCGATCGAGCGCAATCATGGTCGAAAGTCGAGCTCTTGTGCCTTCGGCCAGCTCGACGCTAGGCTCGGTAAGAAGAAAGGCAATAGCCTGCGCCGCTCCCCTTCCGACCCGGCCGCGAAGCTGGTGCAATTGTGCCAGACCGAACCTGTCCGCCCGCCAGATCAGGATGGTGTTGGCCCGCGGTACGTCGAGGCCGCTCTCGATGATGTCGGTGCTCAAAAGGATGTCGCCTTCACCGTCAGCGAATCCGACCATGATTTCGTCCAACCGTGTCCCTTTCATTTCTCCATGGGCCGTCACAACCGCGAGTTCCGGCACCAATCTGTTTAGCTGCTCGCCAACCGGGTCGATGTCCTCGATGCGTGGAACCACCAGGAAGCTCTGTCCGCCGCGGCGAAATTCGCGCAAAAGGGCGGCTCTAACCGAAGCTGGATCGAAGGGCTCCAGAATCGTGCGGACGGGACGCCTTTTGGCAGGCGGAGAGTTGAGGACGCTGACTTCCTGGATGCCTGACATCGCTGATTGCAGCGTGCGCGGTATCGGCGTGGCGCTCATGCTCAGCGTATGAAGGCGGGGCGCCATGTTCCGCAGCGCCTGCTTCAGCTTGACACCGAACCGGTGCTCCTCGTCGATCACCAGCAGTCCCAGATTGGCGAAGGTGACGCTCTTGGCCGCCAGGGCTTGCGTACCCACAACCACCGCGACCCGACCGCTCCGCAGCCGCTCTTTGACCGTTCTCGCCTCCGCCCCGCCAACCATTCTCGAGAGGTGGGCGACATCGAGGCCTGTCCCGGCAAACCGGCGGCTGAACGTCTCATAATGCTGGCGTGCCAACACGGTTGTCGGGGCTATGACCGCAACCTGCTTCCCGCACAGGGCGGCGGCAGCGCAGGCACGCAGGGCCACCTCTGTCTTGCCGAAGCCGACGTCGCCGCAGACAAGCCGGTTCATTGTTCTCCCTGACGAGAGGTCGTCGAGCACATCGCGAATGGCGGCGGCCTGGTCGGGAGTCTCGGTATAGGGAAACTTCGCCGCAAACCGGGCGAGATCCGCGCGCGAGCATTTCATGATCTCGGCAGGCTGGCTGGACCTGGCTTTGGCAAGGCCCGTCAAGCGCTTGGCAAGCCTGTCGATGTCGCGCAGCGCAGCCTTGCGTCGGCTGAGCCACCCGTCGCTGTTCAAGCGATCGAGCGACACGGCATCGGGTTCCGAGCCGTAGCGCCAAATCCGCCCAAATTCATCGACCGGAACCAGCAACGACGCCCCCCCATGATATTCCAGCCTGACGACATCCTGTGGCTGGCCGGCCAAGTCGACCTGTTCGACCGCCACCAGAATGGCCAGGCCATGATCCTCATGGACGACGACGTCGCCAATGCGCAACTCGGGGTCGAGCATACTGGTGGCGGCGCCGCCGTTTGCCTTCAAAGCCCGGCCAAAAAGATCGGTCGCAGCCACCAGCGCGATACGGGATTGCTCGTCGACAAACCCTTCGTCGACAATGAATTCGGCCTTGAGAAGAGAGCCCCTTGCGGCCGAACGGATTTGCGGCCAGTCCTCCGCCTCCCCCATTCGCCGGCCAAGCCTCCGATCGAGCAGACGATCCGCTCGCTGCAGTTCAGAGGCTTCGCCGGCGAACACCACAGTGACACCCGACCTCGTCTGCCTTTCCACAAACTCGGCGAACTGATCTCGGGATCGCGCCCGCCGAACGAATTTGGGAACTCGGGTGGCCGAGACGGTAGGACTCGTGCGGCGGCGTTTACGAACCGCGACATCCCATTCCTCGCGCGACAGGTAAAACTGTTCAGGCAATGGTGTTGCGGGTTCGGCAACCTCTTGCCTGGCACGACGTGCATCTTCGATCAGATCCAGGAAGCGGTCGAGCGGCGGGCCTTCGAGCCCTTCTGGCAAGGAGATTGAGGCGCCGGATGCCACATCGAAGACCGACGGCATACTGCCATACAACGCGATCAGGCGTTCTTCCATCGGTGTCGTTCGCATTGGTGCCAACTCGGAATGATCAGCTGTTGCGAACATCAGCTCGGATGCCGGTCCAACAGTGATCGACTCTCGCGAATGTTCGCTAAGCTGGGTGACGGGATCGTAGATCTTGAGTTCTCGGATGCAGCTATCTGGACCGAGGACAAGACGGACCGGGTGATCGGCGCCAGCAGGGAAGATATCCATCAGGTCGCCCCGAAAGGCTATCTCGCCGGGTTCGTCCACCCTCTCGTCGACGGCGTATCCCACCGCCTCGGCTTTCGTTCGGAAGTCGTGCGGGTCGAACATTTGTCCGAGTTCCAGAATTGTGAAGCCCCAAGCAATGACTGGTGCGGGCGGCACCCGCTGGAGAGCGGTCTCGATCGACAGAACCACGACGCGCGGGCGTTTGGGCTCGCCTGCGATCTCATGCAGCGCGCGAAGCCTCCGCCCCATATTGGCGCGTGTCGGCCATACCCTGTCGTAGGGCAGGCAGTCCCAGGAGGGCAGGAAGATGATGTCTGCGCCTGGCAGAAACTGACGCAAAGCTCCAGCGATCTCTTCGGCACTGCGTTCCGAGGCGGATATATGGATAATATGCTTGTTCGGACCGTCCTCCAGCGAGTCGGCCAGCGCCGCCGCAATTGCCGCAGAAGGCGAGACGCCCTGTTCTCTCGCGACCTCCCTGTCGTTTGAGGGATGATCGAGTTGTTCGATAATTTCAGTCCTCGAAATAGGTCTGTTCACTGAGATCTCACCTTGCCAACGGTGGGGAACGTCAAGGGGGCGACCCCGTTCCTCTGGCGCGGATTAAAGTGTGGCAGGCAGTGGCAGGGCGTGCGGTTTATCGAGCGGCGATGCCAATACGCATCGCCTGCCGGAACGTGCGTAAAGCTGGGCGGTGTCCGGCAGGGGTAATATCCTCTCGAAGTCGCCTGCCCGGCTTCATGCATTCGAACAGAGCCGTTGATGCCGCGCGACGCTCGCGGTTCCGAACTGTCACCGCCAGCCGGAACTTTTGGCGTGAATAAAAGTTCGGTAGCGCCGGCCCGAGTGGGCTTCATGCGACACGACGCTCTGCGCAGCATTTGCGACCAACACCCCCGCATCGCCACGGCCTTCTGGCGGTCGACGCTAATCGACGCCGCAATATACAGGGAGTGGGTCACCAATGTGCGGAGACGGGAGGCTTATACCCGCATGGCTCACATTTTATGCGAACTGATATGTCGCATGCGATCGGTGGGGCGCATTGAGGATCACGTTGCGGATATTCCCATAACTCAGGCCGCACTTGGCGATGCATTGGGTTTGTCAACGGTCCATGTCAACCGAATGCTTCAGGAACTACGACGTGAAGGCCTCATCGCCACCACAGGATCGAGAGTGCATGCTCGCGACTGGGCCGGCCTCAAGCGGGCAGGAGATTTCGACACAACCTACCTGCACCAAAAGAACCCCGCAGATTAGTGGTGACGGGAACTCTTCGATGGCACGATTTTTCTTTGACAGCGGTGATCGCGATCTGGTCTTGCAGGATGAGATAGGTGTGGAGTGCGCTGGTATCGAAGAGGTGCGCCGTGTCGGATTCGAGGGCCTCGTCGACCTCTCGAGAGACGAACTGAAAAGCATCGACGGGCAGCAATTGTTTGTCGAGGTGCGTGATGAGAATGGGGAAAAAGTCCTGCGACTAAGTCTATCACTTGATATCAAAATGATGAGATGAATTCGTACGGTTTTCACGCCGGCGGCTGCGCCCTTGCGACGGCATCCGGTTGCTCCCGAAAATCTCTGCAACAGGAACGTGGCAACGGCGCCACGAACAAAGTTGCTTTAGTTTGCCGCCTGCCGGATCAGGCCCTGCCCACAAGCTAACCATGCCCATCGGACGGGAAGCCGGGAAGATGGTTCGGGCTTGATCACGGAGTAGATCGGCGCAAGTGGGCGGGCGCTTTAATCTATGTAAGTGCATCAAAGTCGGTGAGCGATTAATTGGGTCTATGCTTCGCACGCAGGACTTGTCAGCTCACGGGGCCCTATATCAGCTTGGAGCAAGACATGACAATCGCTTCCTGGACCTTCATCTCGCCAGATCAGACCAACAAGAAAGAGGTTCCGTCGGTGGAGGATCCGTCTAATGGCTGAGCACCGTCGCAAGCTCAACGCGTCAGGTCCGGGCCTTCCGGAGCAGATACAGCCCTCTACCTGTCCTGGCGGCTTATCATTAGCAGGTGTCCGCCGCGTCGCAACACGATACGACAAGTTGCTCGCCAACTTCATGGGCTTTGTCAAACTTGCCGCTATCGCTATCTCGCTCAGGTAATTAATCGTCACGCCCTAGAGAAAGTTGAGGGCTGTCAGACAGCCGTCCTTTACCCAGGTCGCCGATTGCTCAACCGCAGTTTGATATTCAGCCAGGGAACCATCAGGGAGCCGCCGAGTTCGACCAAGGATAAGCCTTGGGTTCCCAACATGGAAGAAATCGGCAAGGCCCAACAGAGGGCCATAGCCCGTCTCATACGTCAATGGATTTCCTCGGACGCCAGCCGTCGCCAGCTTCGGCAGTTGCTGGATCTGCCGACAGATGCGGATATGCCCCGCGAACATCGGTCATTGCTCGAGAACTTGACCGCAGGGTCGATGAATGAGTGCATGCTTGCTCGCACGAGGGAAATTCCGACAGGCACCCGGTCGCGGGGGAGTATTTTTCTCGGAGCCCCCGGAACTGCAACTTGCAGTAATCGCTAGTTTATCTCAGCAGCGGATAGTGCAATGCAACGAGCAGCAAAAGAAGCGGGCCGAGCGGCAAAAGGCCAGGAACTTGAGGTTGAACACCTGGTTGAGCTCACGGAGATCGATCCCAAGCAGGCGCGAAGGCTTCTTCGCAGGCATGGGGCCGATTGGCCGAAGCTCAGAGACGAGGCGGAAGCTCTGAAGACGGAAGATTAGTCGTCACCTTCCCAGCGGCTGCCGAGAAAACTGTTCACGTTCGTTCTCGTCCGTAATCCCGGCTTGATAATAAGCAAGAATGCGCGATGCGCGCCGTTCTCTCTCGGTTTCGGTTTCGTTTTTGATATTGCTGCGGGCCAGGACGCGGCTCAGTACGGCAAGTTCTGATGGGGTATAGGCGTCCCTATGCATCGCATCTCAACTCCCGCGTGGCCCGCCTCCGGAAGGGCCGACGTGGCCTCAAGCTGGTGTGCCAGCTCCGACGCCGAAGAAACAAGAAATCGTAAACAAGCATTCTCCGGCGCGGCCTAACGCTGAACGGGAAAGAATGTTCTGGAGGTTTCATGGAAGGAGGAAAAACGAAAAACGACGGGGTTTGCTGTGCATTTTAAAGTTGAGAAACGGCGGTTGTGATCCGGGTAGAAAGAAGACTGTCGCCACTTACATATACAACTGGAATGGTCGGGTTGGACCTCCGCAAGCCGAGCGACCTCCGATTGTCCCGGCCCCAGGCGATGTCGGTGAACGCGGCCTTGGGATCGGGTCGAAGGCCGCCAGCGCCGGGGCAGCATTTCGACCGCCGACGAACTAGAACCAAGCCTCCTCCAACCCTGACTCGAGGTCGAGCAGTATCATCGGCTCATCTTCGACGATCAGAACGGCGCCATCGTTCACCGGAATATCCCCAGGTCGCCCACCGCTACCTCGGCGTCAACTTGGTTCCGTCTGATACCCATCGGCGGTGGGTGACTCCGAAGCGTTACGCCACCGCGACATCCAAGCGTAGTGATGAAGGCCCGCCTCGGACAAAACCGAGACGGGCCGAAGCTGCTTTGACAGCCTTGAGGCCAAGACAATGAGGGAGGATTGTAGGCCTGCAACCAAACATTGAGCAGCGGTAAATGTTCCTCGGGGTAAGCTCCTTCAGTCTCGGCGGCGGCCCGTTCGACGTGTGCATCTTGTTTGCTCAAGATTTCTCCTGATCTGCGGAAGCTTGCTGAATTTGCGTCATCACCTGCCGGGGATCGACATTCTCGGCCAGTTGCGGCAGCTCCTCATCGGCCGGCGTCGAGACATTCAGACGGCCTGTCAAGGCGGCCACCATTTCGATGAGCCGCGTGGTTTCGTGCTCGTTGAGAAGGCTGATCTGGAGGTCCAGTTCCGCTCGGCGCTCGCTGTGTTCGGCCATTCTGTTTTGGTTGATCAGCACGAAAGTGGACAGGAAGATTGCCTCGACCGAGGCGACCATGGCCAGGATCACAAAAGTTGGGTCCCATGCTGGGATGGCGGGTATCGCGTCAAGGTTGGCAAGAATCCAGGCGACGAGAATTGCGAGATGCAAATAGACAAAGGCCATACTTCCCGCGAAGCGCGAAACGGCGCCAGCAATTCGCGCCTGAAGGCTTTGGTCCTCCTCCTGCTGTCGCCTGTGGTCGATCAGGGCCTGGATGTTCTGGTGAAGGACCGACTGTATGTCGGCGGGATGTTGATCGTTCATTTCTTTAAAGCCCGGTTTGGCGGGGATATCATCTGCTGGCCCTCATCGCCGGCTGGTACCTCGGGCGAGACCGAACTTGTCGGCTGGCCTAGGTCGCGGCCGACGGCCCCTTGAAACGAGGAGTGCAGTCCTGCAATCGCGTGGACCATGGCCACCACCGCCTGAGGGGCGCTCTGGTGAACCATATGGCCGGCGCCCGCAACGACGTTGAGGAGGGACCCGCTGACCTCCGCATGCAGGCGTCGTGCTTCCTGCTCCGCGTCGAACAACCGGTCTCCAGAGGCGGCCACGATGCCGGTCGGCACGGCAATATCCCTGTAGCTGGCCTTCGTCAGCAGGGCCGCGGCCAGCATCGATGCCGACTCCGAGCACACGGCGCGCAGTTGGGAGGGGCGGCTGGCGACCTCTTTTGCGCGAGCGGCGAAGTCGGCAGCGACAACCGCCGGGTGAAAGATCTTCTGCATCGCCCACGGCCAGGCAAGCCTCACAAGCGGCGGCAGCAAGGTGTGGCGAAACGCTGTGCCGGCGACCGGCAAAGCCGGAAGTGCGGCCAGTGCAAGATCAAGCCGCGGGGGCGGATAATAATAGCCGGAAACCAGCACGATACCGGCAATCGAAGGAGAATGCCTGCGCGCCAGTTCGAGGGCTATCCAAGCGCCCCACGAATGCCCAAGCACCAGATATTTGTCGATGCCCAGCCTGCCGGCGGCGGCATGTATGAGATCGGCTTGGTCGCGGGCAGACCACCGCCGGCCCCGCGCCCGTGTGCTTCGCCCGAAGCCCGGTCGATCAAATGCGAGCACCCGATAGGTCTTTGCCGCCTGATCGAAGATGCCACTCGACTTGAAATCCTGCGCCATGGATCCGTTTCCATGCAACAGAATGAGCGGCATGCCAGTGCCGGCTTCGAGAAAATGCAAGCGTATACCGTCAATCTCCAGCACACGCCCCTGCGCCCGGCCGGCAAGCGCACGCTTGGCGCGGACGTGGTTGTATCCGGCAAGTGCCGCCAACGCGGCGACAAGCAGCACGGTCGAGAGCTTCGGTCCATCTCTGTCGAACGCCATGCCAATGCCTGCCAGGAAGTGTCTTGCTCGGTTGCCCGCCGTGTCGAACCTTCGGGACGACAGCTTGTTCCGCCAGACAAAGACAATGCTTTGTAGCCGGCTGAAAACGGCTCAGGCGGTAAGCTCTCTGTGGGCATGAGACGCGGCAATGGCAGCCTGTCCAAACGCGACGGCTATCTGGTTCAACGCTTTTACAACGTCACCGATCGCGTACATGCCGTCGACGGACGACTGCTGGTGCTCATCGACCGTGATGTAGCCCTCCGCGCAACATCTCGCGCCGAGGCCCAGGGCGAGTTGGGAGCGCACCTTGCAGCCCAATGCCGCATAGACTGCATCGAAGCGGCATGTCGTTCCGTCTTGCAAAATCGCCGCACACCCGTCAGCAGCCTGGCTGAGCTTGTCGAGAGTGTGACGGATGAGTATCCCTCTTTCGCCGGCCGCGCGGCGCGTGCTGGTTGAAAAGTCCGATGCGTGGGTCCCCAGCATCGTTACGTGTGGCGTGAATCGGCTAAGGAAAATGGCCTCGTGCAAGGCTCTGTCGCCCTGCCCGACGACCGCTATCTTCCGGTCGATAACCTCGTATGCGTCGCACACCGGGCAAAGCCGAACGACACCTGCGGCAATTGCCTCCGCCATGCGAGGCAAGACGGGTGTCGTGTCGATAATTCCGGTCGACAGGAAGACCTTACGCGCCCGGATTGTGCCGATCGAGGTCTCAGCGTCAAAGCCTCCGTCGCCAGAGGCCAGCGAAAAGACTTGCCCCTGCATCACGGTTGCTCCGTACAAGCTCGCGTGACGTCGGAGCCGATCCAGAAGATCGGGGCCACTTATCCCTTCTGGAAAGCCCGGACAATTATGGCTCCTCGGGATCAGGGCGGCACGGGGATCGCCGGCATCGACCACCAGCACGCGATGGCGGAAGCGGGCAAGATACTGGGCCGCGGTCAGTCCCCCGGGCCCGCCTCCGACGATCAGCACATCTTCGGCCTCGGCGTTCGGGTGACTGGCGTGGCTGTCATGCCTGGATTGTTCCATTAGTGGTGAACTATCTGGATTGTTCGATGTTCCAGCACGACACGACAAGCCAAGCGATCACGCGCCAGCCTGGATCGAACTTGACTGGCGGCCCGGCTATTGAGAAATCCGGGCTTCAGAGCGATTGTGCGCACCTGACCGTCAACGTCAGGCAGCGTTGCTGTCTTCCGTTTTCCAATCGCCCTGCCAACGCGCGCGCACGGCAATCATCAGCATGGCCGGTTCCGTCATCCCGGTCTGGAAAAGCCTGATCAGCTCTCTCGCGATAAAATGTGCTGCCGCGGTGTCCGGGAGAACGTCAAACTCCTGGCACATCGCGTCGAAGACCGCACGGAGCGTATCCAGATCATTGGGGTAGAAGGTGTCCGTGCGAATGGGTCGGTCAAGCATCAAGCGTCTCCAAACGAGCGAGAGTGCGATGGTCTCCCAAGCAGCGGAGCATTGCCCGCTGCCCTCGCGTTTTATGCGGCACAGCGCACGATGTGTCGCTAACCTATGATGTACCAAGCGAAGTTCGCGTACAAAGAGTCAGGCCCGTGCTCATCCGATGCCGCGCTCAACCGCACGGAGCGGTTTCCGGGTCGAAGTAAGCCACCCTCCAGAAATCGTGTTGGTCGCCTCGATGAGTGCTGGTTAGAGGGCTCGTACGCCACACTTGCGAGCAGCGGGCGAGCCCTATCCGGCGCAGGAAGGGACATAGCTGCGCGGATCCCGTTGGCCGCCCTCGTCATCCAAGAGCTACGCCGATTGCCAGGAGAGTAATCGCCATCGCGAAGACCGGTGCCAGCAACCAGCGTGCCTGGCCAATACTTTTTTCCATGACGCTTTCTTCAAATTTGCGGCGGTCAACGGCGCCGGTCATGTGACGGTTCCTCGATTTTGCTGAACGCAGACCTTTTCAGCATCATTCCAAGCCCAAAGTCCGGGATGCAAATCGGACCTAGGTACGGGCTCGGAACGTTTCGGATTCGGACACGTTCGGTCCAGGGCGATTATGCCCGAGCTCACAGGAAGGCTGTCACATGAGAATGCATTTCACCGCCGCCGCTGCTTCGTTTCTGCTCCTTGCCGGTGTCGGCATCGCTGCAGCCCAGGACGTCGTTATCGCGCCTGAACAGGACACGGTCATTCAGGAGTACGTGCACAAGCAGCCCCTCGCGTCCGTGGAAGTCCCCGGGGTCGAACTCAGCGTCGGCGCCGCGCTTCCCGACACCGTCGAGCTTCGCGAAGTTCCCAACGTCAAGTACCGCTATGTCGTGGTCCACAACCGGACAGTTCTCGTGGACCCGGGCACCCGCAAGATCATCAAGGTCTATAACTGACCAAAGTGCGGGTAGGCCCGTCGCTGATTGGGGCGACGGGCTGTACCGATTCAGAAATGGCGATCTTAGTGAGCGTCTCGCATAGACGAGGTTGGCGACAGCATCGACCATGACCGCAAATGCTGTCAACTTCCTCCCCATTCCGATATCCCGCCTTCACGGCATGCCGACCACGCGTTCACCGGTTCGGCAGAAGCGCCGCTCACTGTTAACCACCTGTCGAGTTGCGCCGCAGACCATTGTGGGCGCGCTCCGGCGGTGAGCGTCAGGGGGGTGAAGACCGGTGCTTTCTCAGCCTGGTAATCGCCGAGCGTCCGACGGTGATCACGCCGCCGCAGTCAGTCCGCACCGTCAACTTGTCGGCTTTGCGATCGATGCGGATGATGTCTCCAACAAGAACGACCTTATCTCCAGCGCGGGTTTTAGGTGGAGGGTCAACCGAATAGGGTCGGTCATACGATGGAATGTTTACTTTGGCGCGTCCGCTAGGCAGCATCGTGCTAACCGTACCCGTCAAGGTGACCTCGTCACCGATCTCAAATTCCCGGGGCACGCTATAGTGTAGCATAGACCTCCTCCGGCGCGTTCCTGATATTAATGCCGGCAAACTGACTTGGTTGCGTGAAATCGCAAGTCTCCGTGGCCCCAATCAGGCCGAGCACCCCTCTGCCAATGAGGCTTGCGGAAGCGCGGGTAGGAATTGCCGAGGCCGTCTATGAATGCATGGATTGATCGCCGCCCATCCAGCGCGCCCCTCAGGGCTGGCAATCTTGTCGACGGGGGTCGATGAACCGCGGCTCGTGACAATTCCCTTACGGAACAAAAGGAGATCAGAGACATTCTCTCCTGCTCAGACAGGAGACCTCAAATGCAGAACCTAAACGACAATGCTGATGTTTCAGCCAATATCGACAAGGACCCTGATGAATGGGTTAGTGGAGACGATCCAATGACGCCATCGCAAGCCTCATACTTGAAGACCCTGAGTGAGCAGGCCGATGACGCCGCGAGCTTCGAACAAGGGCTTAGTAAGGCCGAGGCATCCAAGCGCATCGATGCGTTAAGGGCCAAGCTGAAACTCTAACCGAACCTCCCGCGCTAGCCGTTCAATGCTGGAGACGGCGCAGCGTGTCACTTTGACGGCGCTGACGATTGCGACTGCCCCGCGAAAGCGGAGAAGGCCATTAGCCCATGTACCGCGACGCTGCTATGAACGAGTTCGATCCTTCTTGGACGCGTCCCGGGATAGGGGCAGCACGTTCGATTGAGTCGCTTCCTCTTCGAGCATCACTCGCTTTGCCCGGATCTCCTCGGGTTCGGCGTGCTCTAACCCGACAACATCGTTTCTGGTCTCTTTCAACGAAACGACGATCTCATCGAGCTTGGCATGAAGGGCGGCGGTGTCCCGATAGCCTTGAATGAGCACAACTCCGGTGATCACGATGGCCGCTACCGACGGGCATAGGTAACTGCATTCGTCAGGCCGAATGGCACCAGCGCGGTACACAGCACCTCGCTACAACCATGACATAAAAGCCAGGTGGGCGCGAAAGGAAGTCGGCCGTCAGAAAGAGGATGTGATTCATGAGGGGGTTCCTGTCGCGTACTCCTTCACGGTTGCGCCAAGGTGAAGAGGGCGACCAGCGCAGCGATAGCAACACAGATCGGTACAGCCGCGAACAGTCCAATCTCAAGAATGCGCGTCTCATTATTGCTGAACATCGTATAACCTCACTGTGTTTGAGGGATCAACAATCAACGATGAGGTCGGTTCCGACCGGTTGCTGCATCCCCTAGTACTGGCACTAGGCCCACTAAGGCATCCAATCCAAACCGAATTGGCGTTGCCGGGAGGCGCCATCGTGAATCAAGCAGAACGGCCAACAAGTCGAGCTCAGCAATTGCATTCGCAGTCTGACGATCCACAATAGGCTGCTCGCTTGTCCATAGCTTGGCGGCTGGCCTTGCTCGCTCGATCCGATCTCCTCGATAGCGCACTGCCCTTTCAAGTCCGCCTCCACCATCTCTGATTAGCTTTGCGTCGGCCGGAAAGGCACGTCATCGAGCAGCGTCGGCTCGCCCGAGGCATTCGTTTGGTGATCAGCTGGCAGGTTGCCGTTTGGGGTCATCTGGTTAATGGCATCCGGCAGATCCCTGGTGATCCTCGCAATCAGCTCCTCGCGCGAAAGGCCAGTCTGCCTCGAAAGAGCTTCCAGCGTCTGCACGTCAATGGCCCTTTCCACCTCGTGAGGCTCGATCGGCTCGTTCGGCCGGGTGCCAACCCAAGAGTCCACTTTCGCGCCTGCCTGCATTTCTAAAACGGTCGAGAAGATCGCCGAGCGCTGTACCGGAACCCCCCTTGGACACCTGGTCCAAAATCCCACCTTGCAGATTGTTTGGATCGCGCTCTCCCGCCCCACGGATCATCTCTGCGATCTTGTCGCGGTTTTGATAAGCCAGGACTCCCAGCATAGCGATCGCAAGTCTTCCAAGATTTGCCACTCGTTCCTCCTCTGGTCTCGACTATGGAAAAGGTCGCGCGCTGCCAAAGGTTCCGCAATTGGCCAGCTAACATTTGGGGGCGCGCAGGTCCGGTCGGGTGGAGGGCGGCAAGACGGTGGGATAGCCGTTTCGCACCACCAAAGCCCTAGTTCGAAAATCGCAAGTTTCTGGGTGTACGAGAGCCGTACCTTTTTGACAATTATGGTTTGAATGTTGCCTGGCTTTGACCTCGGAGCTCTCCTGATCCTGCAAAACCAGTGCCAGATACGAAATGCCGGTTTGATGCTTTCGCCGTCGAACTAGTGGCAGGGCCATGACATTCAGAATTGGCGTCATCTCGGACACGCACGGCTTGCTGAGGCCGGAGGCGGCGCGTTGCCTGGCCGGAGTCGACCACATCATTCATGGAGGAGACATCGGTCGCCCTGAGATCATCACGGCGCTTCGCTGTATCGCCCCGGTTACCGCGATCAGAGGAAACGTAGACACCGGTGGCTGGGCGCTGCCATACGCGGAAACCGAGCTCGTACGCCTCGCCGGGCGAGCAATCTACGTGCTTCATGATCTCAAGACGCTGCAGATCGACCCGGTTGCCCAAGGCATCGACTTGATCGTGTCCGGTCACTCGCATGTGCCGAGGATGGAGACAGTGGATGGCGTGCTTTATTTGAATCCGGGCAGCGCTGGCCCACGACGGTTTAAGCTGCCTGTCACCCTTGCGGCGGTCGACATCACTCGAGACAGCATAGAGCCTTCGATATTGAGCTTGGCAAGCGGCTGAACCAATTCACCGCGCACATCACGCCCGCACCTATATCCGAGTGTCTCCTAGTGGATGCTGCGGACCGAAATTGATGTTGAAATTTCAGACGGAATTCTCTGCCTCTCGCGGCTCGTTCAAGAGGCCCGCCTAACTTCCCCCCGAGCCGGTGGCTCCATTCGTCTGCCGGGCGGACATCGTTCCACCGGGGTCCGCCCGTCCAAATTTCGCCTCCTCCCCGACCGCCTCCACCAGCTGCCTGAGAAAGTTCACCAGGGCAGCCTGCGGATCATTGACCTCGCCGACGACCGCCGAAATGCCCCAGTGTCCAAGCACCGCCTCCTCCACGGGGTTTCGGCTGGCCATGAAGATGAACGAGGGAGGGCGATCTTTTTCATAGCCGGATCGATGCCAGGTTTGCCAAAGGCGGTGCAACAGCAACCGGATATTCGGGTCGGAAAGGCTATAGCCTATGAAGAGGATGGTGCTACCAAGGGCATCCGCACGAAACCGCACATCGAGTGGGGAATTAAAGGAAAGCCGATCGAGGTAGTCCGTTTCGGTCAGGACAAGCGACGAATCATCGTCGAAGTCGCCATGGAATTTCACGATGTGGGTGACCCCCTGCCGGGCTTGCGCTACATCGCGTGCATTGGCCACTTTGACGTATCGCTGACCGTATATTTCGAAAGCCAGTTCCAGGTTCCGGTCGTAGTTCGTGGTATAGATAATGGGGAAATTGAGCATCACAATGAGGCGATGCAACTCCGATGTCTCAATGCGGTCCCTGGCGACCGACCAGTTCCTGTCCATCCAGCTGCGCAGTGGTCCGATGCTGCCATGCCTAATCCGATAGTACTCGGCCAGAGTTTGAAAACGGTCGCGCCGCATCGAAAATTCCTCATCGATCCCAAGTTCTTTTGCCATCTGCTCGATCAGCTTTTCCCAGGATGGAAGCCCAACGCTGATCGACACACCCGCTCCGACAAACAGGATCGCACTACCGCGGCCGATCGCTTTTGCCAGTGATGCGAGCCCATCGGTCATAGATAGGAGCCGATGCTGGAAGAGGCGCTCCAAGCAGTTGCAGCCGTGGCAGAAGGCATTGACATTCTCTTTCGGATCACTGGCATCGTTCGCGACCAAACCAGCAGAGCGACGCTGTGTTCCCACGGTGCAGTCCGAAAGTTGCCGTCGGGGCTGGCGCGTCTGGTGACGACGTCTGTTGGAGCAGGGCAGCCGTTCCTTGAATAGTGGGGCGATTACGTCGCGCTGAAGGCACAACCCGGAAGCCAGCAGAGATGTGAGGTTCCGACCAGAGGATCGAGCTTGCCCGTGGCCGAGCACCTTGGCTGGGCAAAAATTTATAGCCATTAACAAATCTAAGTGCGGGCTAGTTCTGTTCCCGTACATTCGCGAGGAAAGGAGGCTGAGATGAGCCAAAAGCACCGCGATCTGGACTATCTTATCCAGCACTATATTGAGTGCAGGAGAGGCAAACCTTGGCCGCTTTCGGTATCGGCGGCCGTCGTCGCGATACGCACAGTTTTCCGGGGTTGCCTCGCTTCTGATTATGAACTGGCCACGCTCATTGCAAGAGCTGCGGTCAGCCGAGGCCAGATTGTCGATTTCGACCTCAATGAGCCTGCACAGGCGGCATAGCGCCAGCAGGACGCAGCTTACCTCGACAAATCCGCACGATGTGACAGAGACTCCTCAAGAGACTGGAGGTGGCTCTTCGGATCAGGTGCCGATAGCGCGTCACGAAGGCCCCACACAGCTCGTCACGCGAACACCAACACGAAACTGCGCCGAATTCCGTCAATAGCGGGGCTGTACCTGTTGCCCTGGCGCTCACAATTCAAGGCCGGCGGGTCAAGTCAAAGGCAATGGCACGTCCTGACCAGCAAGAAAACGCCCACTGCGTAAGGGATCAACAAAAGCACGACGGCCAACCAGTAACCAGGCTGAGCCATCGCGGCCAAATCTGATCGAAGCTGCTCCATTGGCTGTCCAACGCAGGGCAGTTCTGCTTGTTCCCTGGCTGCGATCATCAGAGTCCGGCGGTCAAGCCGGCTCTTCCGTTCACTGGCGGGCTGCAGAAGAGGAAAGATATGCTCTCACCAAGAGCGCTGAGGGCACCTGCATTGGCAGACCACTCAAGGGCAGGCCAGCCCCGGCTGCTTCGCGCGCCTAATGCCTGCAACACTGTCGCTCCACGCATCAGGAACAAAGCAGCTCCTTGTTCGTTCGGTGCCCAAGAGCGGATCAGCTCCCATGCAGAAGGTGTTTCGAGGAGCCATGGACCGTCGCCAGTTTCCCTTACCATCTCTGTGCCTCTTGATCCTGACGATTGTCGGGCTGGCACAAAACCCTGCGCGAGCCCAAGCGCCGTGCCCAGCCGACCACGAGAAGCTGCTCGCAGCCTTGAAGACCAATGTCAAGGCAAGCGGGGGCCCGGCGAATGGCGGCTTCGAGACCAATGAATGGGCGGCCGTTGTCGCCCGCGACGGGACGGTCTGCGCCGTCGCCTTCAGTGGACCTGCCGTCGATGCGCAATGGCCGGGCAGCCGGCTCATCGCCGCCGAGAAGGCGAATACAGCCAATGGGCTCAGCTTGGCGAACATGGCGCTCTCGACCGCCAACCTCTATGCAGGGGTGCAGCCGGGTGGGCCGCTGTTCGGTCTGCAGGCCACCAATCCCGTCAACCAGGCGGCAGCCTATGCCGGGGATGCCAAGACTTTCGGTAGCGCCCAAGATCCGCTGCTAGGCAAGCCGATCGGCGGCATTGTCGTGTTTGGCGGAGGCCTGGCTCTATACGACGGCAAAACGGTCGTCGGTGCACTTGGCGTCAGTGGCGATTCCTCCTGCGCCGACCACAATGTCGCCTGGCGCGTTCGCGCGGCGCTCGGCCTCGACAAAGTTCCGGCGGGCGTCAATCCCAATCGCAAGGATGCCATTATCTATGATCTCGATCCCGGTGGCAAAAGCGCCTCCGGGTGGGGCCACCCGCTTTGTGCCGGGCATGAGGCCGATGTCGCGGCCGAACTTGGTTCTGGCGTCGGAGGCTCGACGCCGAAATGAAGCGAACAGCCCAACCTGTCGCGCCCTGCGTTGTCGCGGTATGCGCCAACCGCTCGGCGGCACCCAGAAAATGTCTTGCGAGCATCTTTGCGATGCTGCTGCTGGCTTCCACTCCCTTACTGATGGCCGCTTCGGAAGCTCCGCCAACGCCGGCGATCTCGCCGCCGCCTTCCGCTGCGCCACCTGACGACGGGCAGTGGACGATGCCCGCCAAGAACTACGCGTCGACCCGCTACAGCGAGCTCACGGAAATCAACGAAGGCAACGCCAAGGACCTGCAGGTGGCCTTCACCTTCTCGACCGGCGTCAATAAGGGCCAGGAAGCGGCGCCGTTGGTCGTCGGCGGCACGATGTACATCGTGAGCCCCTTCCCCAACATCGTCTACGCGCTTGATCTCACCAAGCCGGGTGCGCCGATGAAATGGAAGTTCGAACCCAATCCCGAGCCGGCGGCGCAAGGGGTTGCCTGTTGCGATGTGGTCAATCGCGGCGCCGCTTTCGCGAACGGACGCATCTTCTTCAACACACTGGACGGGCACACCATCGCGCTCGACGCGAACACCGGTCAGCCGATCTGGAACGCCCATATCGGCAACATCAACATCGGCGAGACCATCACCATGGCGCCCTTGGTGGTGAAAGGCAAAGTGCTGGTCGGCAATTCAGGCGGCGAGATGGGCGTCCGCGGCTGGGTCAAGGCGCTCGACGCCGGCGACGGTCACGTCGTCTGGACGGCCTACGGCACCGGGCCGGACAAGGAAGTGCTTATCGGCCCGGACTTCAAGCCGCACTACGACATGGACAAGGGCAAGGACCTTGGCGTCACAACATGGCCGCCGGAAGCCTGGAAGATCGGCGGCGGCAACATGTGGGGCTGGATTTCCTACGATCCGGATCTCAACCTGATCTTCCACGGCACCGGCAATCCTGGACCGTGGAACCCCGATCTGCGGCCCGGTGACAACAAATGGACGTCAGGCATCTTCGCCCGCGATCCCGATACCGGCGCGGCGAAATGGTTCTATCAGTGGAGCCCGCACGACCTCCACGACTATGATGGGATCAACGAGCAGGTCCTGCTCGACATGAACTGGCAGGGCAAGCCGCGCAAGGTGCTGGTCCGGCCTGAACGCAACGGCTACCTCTACATCCTCGACCGGACCACGGGCGAAGTGCTGTCCGCGAAACCTTTCGGCCCTGTCAATTCCAGCAAGGGTGTCGATCTCAAGAGCGGACGTCTGATCGAAAACCCGGACAAGAAGACCGGGACCGGCAAAGTCGTCCGCGACATCTGCCCAACCGCGTCGGGGCTCAAGGACTGGCAGCCTTCCGCCTTCTCGCCGAAGACCGGGCTGCTCTATATTCCGCATAACAATCTGTGCATGGACGAAGAAGGCGTCGAGGTGAACTACATCGCCGGCACCCCCTATGTCGGCATGAACGTGCGCATGATCCCTGGGCCCGGTGGCAACCGGGGCGCCTTCACCGCCTGGGACATCGCTGCGCAGAAGCCCGCCTGGAGCCTCAAGGAGAACTTCCCGGTGTGGAGCGGCGCGGTCGTGACGGCCGGCGATGTCGTCTTCTACGGGACAATGGAAGGTTGGTTCAAGGCGGTCAGCGCCAAGACTGGCGATCTGCTTTGGCAGTTCAAGACTGCGTCCGGCATCATTGGCCAGCCCATCACATATCGCGGTCCCGACGGACGTCAATATGTAGCGATCCTGTCGGGTGTCGGCGGCTGGGCCGGCGCGATCGTATCGGGCGATCTCGATCCGCGCGACGCCACCGCCGCGCTCGGTTTCGTCAACGCGATGAAGGACCTCAAGGAGGCCACAACGGCGGGAGGCACGCTTTATGTGTTCCGGCTGCCCTGAACACTGGGCCGCGCGCATGGCGCTCGGCATGGCCGCGCTCGCCTTGCTGTTCTTGCCGGTGGGAGCCAATGCCCGTGAACTGAGGGTCTGCGCTGATCCGAACAACATGCCATTTTCCAACGCGGCCGGTCAGGGTTTCGAGAACAGGATTGTTGAGATCGTGGCCGCCGATCTCGGTGCCAAGCTGACCTACACCTGGTGGGCGCAGCGCCGCGGCTTCGTGCGCAACACGCTGAAAGCCGGCCTTTGCGATCTCGTACCAGGCACGCCTGCCAACCTCGAAATGCTGCGCACCACCACACCCTATTATCGCTCATCCTATGTTTTCGTCACCCGCCAGGACGGTCCGGATGTGGCGTCCTTCAACGATCCGCAACTGCGCGCTATGCGGATCGGCGTGCAACTCATCGGCGACGACGGGGCCAATTCGCCCCCCGTTCAGGCGCTTGGCCGCCGTGGCATCGTCGGGCACCTCGTCGGCTACCCGGTCTATGGCGACTACTCCGCACCCAACCCCCCAGCGCGCATCGTTGAAGCGGTGGCGACCGGCGAGATCGATCTTGCCGTCGTCTGGGGCCCGCTCGCCGGCTACTTCGCCCAGAAGCAGAAAGTGCCGCTGCGCATCACGCCGGTCACCCCTCGCATCGACGGACCGCAGTTGCCCATGATCTACGACATCTCGATGGGCGTTAGGCGCGAGGACGATGTGCTACGTGGCGATGTGAATAGCGCGCTGGCCAGGCACAAGGCCGAGATCGACGCATTGCTGTCGCAATATGGCGTGCCGCGGCTCGACGGCTCGGGGAGTCCAGTGCGATGAGGCCGGGCGCCGCCATGCTCCTGTTTGCGCTCCTGACGCTTGCGGCATGCCAGCGCGAGGAGCGGGACACGCGCCCGCAAAATTCGCTCGGATCGGGCGAGCAGCCGGCGCCTGTGACGACATTGGAACCCGGCGGACAGCGGGCTTCCGCCAGCGATAACAAGGCGGCGAGTTTCGAGGCCAACGCCTTCCACCTCAGCGAAGGCAAGCGGCTGTTCAGCTGGTTCAACTGTTCAGGCTGTCATGCCAATGGCGGCGGCGGCATGGGGCCGGCTTTGATGGACCAGAAGTGGCTTTACGGCAGCTCGATCGAAAGCATCCACGCTACGATCCGCGATGGTCGGCCAAAAGGCATGCCGAGCTTCCGCGACAAGATCCCCGATGACCAGATTTGGGAGCTTGCCGCCTTTGTCCGCTCGCTGAGCGGCAATGCGCCCTCGTCCGCCGCCCCGCAGCGCAATGACGACATGATGCCACATCCGTCGGAAAACCGCCTGCCGGACGCCGCCACACTGGGGAAATCACCGTGAAACGCCTTGCGTCGACCGGGTTCGGCACGACCTGCGTCTTGTTTCTGCAGGGATGCTCGGGATGGCAATCAGCGCTCGATCCGAAAGGTCCCGCTGCCAGTGAGCTGGCATGGCTCATTTGGTTTTTCACCGCGCTTTGCGCAGTGATCTGGGTCCTGGTGATGATCGCGCTTGCCGCGCCGCTGTTGATGCGGCCTCGCACACGTTCCGAGCCGCTCGCGCTCGACGCAGGCGCCGACCATCGCAAGTTGCGGGTCGTCGTGATCGCCGTCGGGCTGACTGCCGCGATCGTGGTCGGGCTGACCTTGCTGAGCTTCTTCGCCAACAGGACGCTAGCGGCGATCGGCTCGGACGCTGCGCTCACCATTCGCGTTACCGGCCACCAATGGTGGTGGGAGGTGCGCTACGAAGATGCCACGCCGAGCCGCATCCTGACCACGGCTAACGAGATCCACATTCCCGCCGGGGAGCCCGTGCGGCTTCTGCTGACCTCGACCGATGTTATCCACTCGTTCTGGATCCCGAGTTTGGCCGGCAAGCTCGACCTCATCCGCGGTCATATCAATGTACTTGATATCAGGGCCGACAAGCCCGGCGTCTATCGCGGCCAGTGCGCCGAGTTCTGCGGTGCGCAGCATGCTAATATGGGCACCTTCATCATCGCCGAGCCGCGGGCAAAGTTCGACGCCTGGTGGAACGACCAGTTGCAGCCGGCTGGGCCCCCGACGAATGGGGAGGCCAAAAATGGCGCGGACCTGTTCCTCAAGCGCCCCTGCGTGATGTGCCACAGGATCGGCGGCACTCCAGCGGGAGGAACCGTCGCGCCTGATCTCACGCATGTGGCCAGCCGGCAAACCATCGCTGCCGGTACCTTGATGATGAGCCGCGGCAATCTGGCGGCCTGGATAGCGGATCCGCAAGGCGTGAAGCCCGGCTCCCACATGCCGGTGGTGGAGCTCAACGGCGACGAACTCAACGCCATCGTCGCCTATCTCGAGGGCCTGAAATGAGCAGCGCGGATCTAACGAGCGAACGCGACCTGCCGCAACGGGGGACCGCCACCCAAGGCGACGTTGCTCCCGAGCATGACGGACCGCGTGATGCCGGCATGGACGACGCCAGCCTGCACCGCTGGCTGGCGCGGGCATGGTGCACGCCGCCCGGCATCATCGGCGCTCTGTCGAGCGTCGACCACAAGGTGATCGCAAGGCGCTATCTGATCACGGCCTTCATCTTCCTATGCCTTGGCGGACTGAACGCGGTCGCCATGCGAATCCAACTCTCAGGGCCGCAGCGTGGGCTGATCGGGCCGGACCTGTACAACCAGCTGTTCACGATGCACGGCGTCACCATGATGTTCCTGTTCGCCGTGCCTATCGTGCAGGCAACGGGGATCTATCTGGTGCCGCTGATGGTCGGCACCCGCAACATCGCCTTCCCGCGGCTCAATGCATTCGGCTATTGGGTGTATCTTTCGGGCGGCGTCTTTGCCTGGGTTTCATTCCTCCTCAACATGGCACCGGACGTCGGCTGGTTCGCCTATGTGCCTTTGTCCGGTCCCGAATTCTCTCCCGGCAAGCGCGCCGATGTCTGGGCGCAAATGATCACCTATACCGAAGTGTCCTCGCTTGCGGTCGCCGTCGCCACCATCGTGACCGTGTTCAAGCAACGCGCACCCGGCATGTCGCTGGACAAGATACCGCTTTATGTGTGGGCACTGCTGGTCACTTCGTTCGTCGTGGTCTTCGCGATGCCGGCAGTCATGATCACCTCGACCTTCCTCATTCTCGACCGGCTTGTCGGAACCCACATTTTCAATCCGGCGGAGGGCGGCGACGCCCTGCTGTTCCAACATCTGTTCTGGTTCTTCGGCCATCCCGAGGTCTACATCATCTTCCTGCCGGCGACAGGCATGGTCTCCTCGATCATTCCCGCTTTTGCCCGGCGACCGACGTTCGGCCATCTCGGGCTGGTCCTTTCGTTGATCGCGGTCGGTTTCCTGTCGTTCGGCCTCTGGGTGCACCATATGTTTGCGACGGGATTGCCGAAGTTGGGGGCGAGCTTCTTCACGGCGTCCAGCATGCTGATCGCCATACCCAATGGCCTGCAGATCTTCTGCTGGCTGGCGACTTTGTGGGATGGCAGACCGGTGATCCGCACGCCGCTGCTGTTCGTCTTCGGCTTCTTCTTCATCTTCGTCATCGGCGGGCTCAGCGGCGTCATGCTCGCCTCGGTGCCGCTCGACCTGCAGGTGCACGACACCTATTTCGTCGTCGCCCACTTCCATTACGTGCTGATCGGCGGATCGGTATTCCCGCTGCTGGGCGCGGCCTATTTCTGGTTCCCCAAGATCACCGGCCGCATGATGAGCGAACGTCTCGGACGCTGGCATTTCTGGCTGGCCTTCATCGGCTTCAACGTGGCTTTCTTCCCGATGCATCTGGTCGGCCTGTGGGGAATGCCGCGCCGGGTCTACACCTATCCGGCGGAGCTTGGCTGGGGCAACATCAACCTGCTCATCAGCGCCGGCGCGGTGCTGTTCTTCTTGAGCTTCGTGCTGTTCACTTTCAACCTCGTGCACGGCGTATTGAAAGGCGTACCGGCCGGGGACAATCCCTGGGATGCAGGCACCCTGGAATGGGCAACGTCCTCGCCGCCTCCAAGCTATAATTTCACACGCATCCCGATCGTGACAAACGTTGAGCCGCTGTGGGCCGAACGAGACGCGCTTCCCGTCGCAACCGGCCTGCGCGTCGACGTGCGCGAGTTGCTCATCTCGACGGTGGCGGAAGCCCATCCCGACATCCGCGAGAAATCGGCGACGCCGTCAATCTGGCCCCTGCTTGCGGCGATCGCCGTGGGCGGCACTTTCCTCTACTCGATCTTCACGCCGTGGGCGGTCGTGTGGGGCGCCGTGCCGATCGCGGTCACGCTGGTCGGCTGGTTCTGGCCCAAAGGCGATCCGGAGGACGAGGAATGAACCAGCGACCCGTCGCCGACCTTTCCGGGCTTCCCACCTTTGGACATGGTCCGCGCAGCCCGACCTGGTGGGGCACGCTCGGCTTCATGGCGCTGGAGGGGACGGGCTTCGCGCTGGCGGCCGGCGCCTATCTCTACCTGGCAATGTCGTGGCCCAACTGGCGTCTGAGCGCCCCGGAGCCTAACCATTGGCCGGGAACGATCGTCACCCTCCTGCTGATCGCCAGCCTGGTGCCGAACCACATTCTCAATCGCTACGCCGAGCGTTGCGCCATTGTACCGGTGCGGATCGGCATGGTGGTGATGTCGCTGTTCGGTCTCGCCCCGCTCGTGGTGCGCTGGTTCGAGTTCCCGGCGCTGAATATCTATTGGGACACGAACGCGTACGGCTCTATGCTTTGGGTGCTGCTTGGACTGCACACCACCCACCTGATCACCGATGTCGGCGACACGATCGTGCTGACGGTGCTGATGTTCACACGCCATGGCTACAGCGGCCGGCGCTTCGGCGACGTAGGCGATAATGTCTTCTACTGGGATTTCGTGGTGCTCACCTGGATCCCGATCTATCTGCTCATCTACTGGGTACCGAGGCTAGGCTGATGCGCGCGCTGCAATTGGGAACGTCCTGGGGTGGCCTTCTGTCGGGGCCCTCGGCTTGGGCAATTTCGACGCAGCTGAATTACGCGCTTGTTCCCTGGCAATGCAATCGCCAGGTGCCGGTCGTGCTTCCAATCGCACTGCTGCTTGCCTTGCTTTCGCTTCTCGGCGGCATGCTTTCTTGGCGGGCAAAGCGGCAGGGGGGCGCGGCTTTCAAGCCGGAGCGCACGCGCAGCACCGAACAATTCGTCGCCGATCTCGGCATTCTTGCGGCTTTGCTTTTTGCCCTCGTCATCGTCATGCAGGGGAGCGCCGCGCTCATCCTTGACGAGTGCCTGCGATGAGCTTCGAGGCTTTCCTCTCAACATCGATCTGCTATGGCGCCGGCGCGCCCGAAGGGGGATGGACACTTGCGTTTCCCATCACGCTCCCTCTGGTCACAATCGCGCTCATCTATGCGATCGGAGCGAGCCGGCTGTGGCGCCGCAGCAGCCGGGGCCGCCCCGAGCGGACGCGACAAGCTCTGTTGTTCGCCGCCGGCTGGGGCCTACTGACGGGAGCGCTGGTCAGCCCGATCCATGCGCTTGGCGAACGGGTGTTTGCCGCCCACATGATCGAGCATGAACTGCTGATGGCGGTGGCGGCGCCGCTCCTTGTCGCCGCCTGCCCCGGCGCAGCCTTGATATGGGCATTGCCGGCCGCATTCCGCCGCGGAACGGGAATGCTCACGCACGGCAAGTTTCTCCAGGCGATCTGGGCCGTTGCCAGCCGTCCCCTCAACGCAACCGCCATCCACGGTATCGCGATCTGGATGTGGCACGTCCCCGTACTGTTCGAGGCAGCGCTTCAGCAGGGCGTCCTGCACTATGCCCAGCATGCGAGCTTCCTCGGCACAGCCCTGCTGTTCTGGTGGGTGATTCTGCCGCGTTCCGGCCGCCAGCAGGCCTATGGCAGCGCGGTCATGCATCTCTTCTTCACCTCGCTGCACACGGGTCTACTTGGCGTGCTGCTGCTGTTGTCGCCCAAACTCTGGTATCCGCAGAATGCCGCTGGCGCGGCGCTGTGGGGACTGACCCCGATCGAGGACCAGCAGCTCGCCGGCTTGGTGATGTGGGTTCCGGCTGGCCTGATCTATGGCGGAGCCGCCTTGCTGCTCGCCGGCCTTTGGATAAGCAAGAGCGGAATCAGGGAGGCCACCCATGGGCTCCGGCCTGGCTAGGATGACCGGCGGCGCGCTCGCCGCCATCCTGCTGCTGACCGCCGCCGTCGCCGGGGCGACCTTGTGGTCGGACCGGCGTGATCGTGTTCGCCACGAATCGGATGTTGCGACCGGTGGCGTGGGCGCGCGCGCCATTCCGATCATGACCGCGAATGGCTGCTCGGGGTGCCATACAATCCCCGGCGTGCCAGGGGCACAAGGCCAGGTTGGTCCGCGCCTCGATTCCAGCCTTGCCGACCGGGTCTTTATCGGCGGGGTGCTGGCTAACAATCCCGAGAACCTGATCCGCTGGGTACGAGAGGCCAGGGAGATCAATCCGCACACGGCGATGCCATCGACAAGGATTACGCAGCAGCAGGCGCGCGATATCGCCGCCTATCTCTATGCCCTCAGATGATTAGCCTTCGCCGCCGCGGCGGGACCACAAGCCACGACCGGGGTCATAGCCGACCACTGCCGCAAGGAAAAACCCGACGAGGCAAGCGAGAACGACGAGAGCCGAAACGGGATCGAAGCGCAGATAGAGGGCGAAGCGTATCAGCTCGACCGCCGAACTGAACGGGTTCCATGCGGCGATCATTGCCAGCACCGGCCCCGCCTCGGCGAGTCGCCATATCGGATAGAGAGCCGTCGAGGCGAAGAAGGTCGGGAAGATGACGAAGTTCATCACGCCGGCGAAGTTCTCCATCTGCGTCGAGATCGACGAAACCAGCAACCCAAATGCGCCGAGCATCAGGCCGGACAGGACGAGCGCCGGAAACACGGCCAGATAGCCTAGAACTGGGGGGCGCACGTCCCAATAGCGCGCGATCAGCAGGAACAGATAGACCAGCGGCAGACTGACGATGACGCTCGCAAGCAGCCGCGCGGCAAGCAGGTACCAGCGCGGAAGCGGTGCCGTCAGCAACAGGCGCATGCTGCCCATCTCGCGGTCGTAGACCATGGCCAGCGAACTTGCCATGGCATGGAAGAGCAGCATCATGGCCGCCAGTCCGGGGACGACATAGACTTCGTAGAGCACGTAGGTCTGGTAGGGCGGCGTGATCGACAGGCCAAGCACCGAGCGGAACCCGGCGGCGAAGATGGCGAGCCAGACCAACGGCCGTATGATCGCCGAGAGCAGCCGGCCACGCTGCCGCAGCGTTCGCAGCATCTCCCGGCGCAGTATGCCTGTAATGGCCCGCAGCGCGTGACGCCTTTTCATGCCGCCTCCGTCAGCACATCGAACGCATCGGCCATGCTGGCGACCGCAAGATCCGCCGCGACGCGGCCGGCCCCGCCAGCCCAACGCAGCCTGCCCTTATGCAGCACCACCAGGTCGTCGTCGGCCGACACCTCTTCCAGGAAATGCGTTGCCCAGAGAACGGCAATACCTCGTTCCCGGCAGAGCGCGCGCACATGCTGCTCGATCGCCCGGCGCCCAGGCACGTCGAGCCCGGTCGTCGGCTCGTCGAGCAGCAGGATGCGGGGCCGATGCATCAGGGCGCGCGCGATTTCGACACGTCGCCGCTGACCGCCCGACAGTGAACGGACCGGCTCGTCGCACCGGTCAGGGACCTCCAGCCGTTCGAGTTCTTCGCGCAACCTTGTTTCGCAGACGCCGGCCGCCAGCCCGTGCAGGGCGCCGTGATAGCGCAGATTTTCGGCGGCGGTGAGATCGAGGTCGAGCGTCTGCTGCTGGAAGACAACACCCATCTGGGCAAGTGCGGCGGCCGGATCGGCCCGCATGGAGTGGCCGAACACATCGATCTGGCCGGATCGGGCATGATAGAGGCCGGTGACCAGCGAGAACAACGTCGTCTTGCCGGCGCCGTTGCGTCCGAGCAGTATGCACATTCTGCCTTCCGCGACCGAGAACGACACGGCTTCGAGAACCCGCCGCTGTCCGAAGCTGTGTCCCAGACCTTCGAGTGACAGCGCCTTCATGGGCCGATCACCACTCCCCAGGGGCCGCGTCCCACCGGCACCGACTTCACCACCTCCTCGTCTTCAAGATCGATGAACGAGATGTCCCCGGAATTGCCATTGGCGCTTACCAGGCGCTTCTGGTCATCCGACAGCGCCACATGCCACGGGCGCTGGCCGACGAGGTAGAGGCGGCGCACGGCCAGCGTCCTGGTATCGACTTCGGCAATCCGGTTGGCCGGACCAAGCGCCACATAGGCAGTGGCGCCGTCGCGGGTCATTTCGATGCCTACCGCCTGGACGCCGTCGCGGCGGATACCGGGAACCTCGAACTGGACCTTGCCGGCCTCAGCACGAGACGTAGTGTCGAAGACGGTCACGGTTCCGCGTATTTCGGAAGACACCCAAAGCTGCTTCCCATCCGGCGAGAACGACGCCGCGCGGGGACGGGTGTCGACCAGGAGGTTGTCTACGATGTCGAGCGTGCCGGCGTCGATGAGGTGCACCATGCTGGTGGTCTCCGAGGTGCAGGCAACGTAATGGCCGTCGGCACTGACCGCCATACCCTCGGGTTCGACCCCGACGTCAACGGTACCGATCACCCTGGCGGACGCGATATCGACGACTGAGACCAGATTGTCATTCTCATTGGCGACGAACAGGCGTTTGCCGTCAGGATGCACGACAAAAAATTCCGGATCGACTCCTGAGGGGAGCTGGCCGGTCACCTGCCGTTTGGCGAGATCGACAATGTCGATCCGGTTGTCGTCGCCCACAGCCACGAAGAGCAGCTTCTTGTCGACCGAAAGCGCCATGCCGCGTGGGCGCCTTCCGACGTTGATGGCCGTGGAGAGGCTCATGCCGGCGCCCTCCACCACCGCCACTGTGTTGTCCTGCTCGTTCGATACGTAGATCGTCTCCGCTGCGGCAGGTCCGGCGACAATCAACACCGACAGCAGGATTGGGATCACGACCTGCATGCGCTCTCCTCGAGGTCGACGCCCAGCGTGTCGAGGGGCGTGCGCTGATGCAGGAAACCCGGTTGCGGTGAGCTGGAGACGAGCAGCCGCGGCCCCGCTATCAGGATGGGCTGCCGCATCTGGCCGTCCCATGACCGGAAGCTGAGCCCCTGCCCCTTGAAGCCGGCGAGAAGGAAGTCGTCACTGCGCAAATATGCCGTGATCGCCGAAGCATCGAGGCTGCGCAGGCGTGTTGCCGCTTCTCCGACGCTGCGCACGGCGAGCCAACCGGCGTAGTCGTAAGCCGTCATCCAGCGCCCGGCCTGCTTGCGGAAGCGGTCTTGAAGTTGCGTTGCGCCCCATTCCTCGTTGACCGCGCTCCAGCCGGTCGCCACGATCCCCTGCGTCCCGGCGACCGGCCGTGGTAGCGCGGTTCGGCCCTCGAGATAGGCGCCGAACTCGTCCGCCTCGTCGGCGACGACCAGCACGTCGTAATCGCCGACCTGGGTGGCGGCCGGTATCTCGGTCTGAAGCGTGACATGTCCCGTGTCCGCACGACCATTGGCAGGCCGGAACGTCCAAGGCTTGTCGACGACGATCTCGGCGCCGAAGTGTGTCGCCGCGCGGCGCAACGCTGCAGCCAGCGCCTCGTCAGCAGGATGCGGGCCGACCAGCAGAAACCAGTGCTGCCAACGCTTCCAGATGAGATATTGCGCGAGGCCGTCGGCGAGCATGGCGCGACTTGGAACGGTATGCAGGAGGTTCTTGCGGCAGTGCTGCTGGCGGAGCGCATCGTCCGGCGCACGGCTGTTGAACAACAGCATCTTGTCTGCTCCGGGTGCTGCGAGAGCCTGGTTCAGCGTGGCCGCATCGAGGTCGGCCACGACGAAAGTGACGCCGCTCGCGGCAAGGCTGGCGATTGCTTCGGTGGGCGCTTCGCCTGGCTTCAGCACGCGTTCTTCGAGCTGGAAATACTGGCCGAGGAAGCGGCCGGTGCCGCCGTCATCGGCGATGCCCAGCCGGGCCCCCTGCAGGCCGTCATCGCTGACGGGCTGGTCAAGCGGTCCTAAAGGCAGGGGTGGCGTGCGCTCCTGGCCGATATAGCCGACCACCATGGTCTGCGGTGCGGCGGAGCCGGGGGCAGCGGCCAACAGGAGCAGCACGATCGACAGCACCAGTCTCATTCCGCTCCGCCTGCCTGCAAGCTGGCCGGGCCACGCGGTGAAGCCGGTCCGCCACCCCGGGCAATCCCGACATCGCGCACGATAGCTGCCGGCGAGCCTTCCAGAACGACGAAGCGGTCGGCCAGCGACGAGACCTGGGCCAAATTGTGCGTGACAATAAGCGCGATGGGCGGCCTGGTATTGAAAACTTCACGCAGCAGGAGGCTCATCGTGTTCGCCGTCGCCTCGTCGAGCGAAGCGAAAGGTTCGTCGAGCAGCAACAGCGCGGGCTCGACGGCAAGCGCGCGGGCGAGCGCCACGCGCCGGGCCATGCCTCCGGAGAGACGCTGCGGATATTCGTTTGCGTGATCCTCAAGGCCTACGGCGGCAACCCACCTCGATGCCTCCTGCTCCCGCCCGGGGATCACGAGTTCGACATTGCGCAAGACGGTCAGCCAAGGGAGCAGACGCGGTGTCTGGAACATCATCCCGACAGGAAGCGCGCGTCCCTCCACCACGCCGCGGAATTCGCGGTCGGTGCCTGCGACGATCGAGAGCAGCGTCGATTTGCCAACTCCCGAGGGCCCAGCGATCACACAAACCTGGCCGTGCGGCACATCGAGAGCGAAGTCCCGGAACACGGTCCTACCCTGGCCCTGGCCGGGAATAGCGAAGGTCTTCATCTCTATCCTGATGGTCAGCATCAACGCCGCCACACGCCAAGTCGGCCTTCCAGAGGCCCGAGCAGGCCGTACTCGATGGCCAGCATCACCACTCCGAAGCTTATGGCATAGGCCAGGATGTGGGACACGTCGAAGTTCTGGAAATAGATCTGCAGCTGGAATCCAACCCCGTTGGAGCGGCCAAGCAATTCGGCGAGCAGCACGATCTTCCAGGTCAATGCCAGTCCGCTGCGCAGGGTGACGAGGAAAAACGGTGCCAATTGCGGGAGCACGATGTAGCGCAGCGACCTCGTTCCGGTGAAACGATAGACCTCGGCCATTTCCGTGAGGTCCTTGTCCAGCCGGCTGGCGCCCTCGCGAATGGTCACTACCACATTGGGGATCTTGTTGAGCGCGACCGCGAACACGAGCGCGGTCTCGACCAGACCGAGCCAGACATAGATGAGGATGACGGTCACCAGCGCCGGCACGTTGAGCAGCAGAACGATCCATGGCTTCAACCAAAGATCAGCATCACGCGAGCGGCCGGCGGCATAGCCAAGCGCGGAGCCGACCACGATCGCGACGGAAAGGCTCACAATCACTCGCGTTAGCGAGACGCCGAGGTGAAAAGCGAGTTCGCCCTGCAGCGCCTCTTGCAAGAGGACGATGGTGACCTCCAAAGGGCTCGGCAACAGCCGGCTGGCCACCACCGATGCCGCCGCCTGCCAGATCAGAAGCATACCAAGCAGCGCCGCGACGCTCTGCCATCGCTGGGCATTGGCGGAAGCGGCCAAGCTGTTGCTCATGGATGCGGTCTCAAGCGGGTATGCTCCAAAAGATGCCGGGATCGAAGCCTTTCGCCTTGCCGACCAGAGCTTCACCGCTCAGATCGGCCAAAATTGAAAACAGGCGCGCCGCGTCGTCGCGCTCCTTCCTGCCGAAGCGGCGGGGGATTCCATCCCGATAGGCGTCGCGCAAGGCGGCCTGAAGCCGGACATCATCTGTTCCCAGTTGCGGCGCCAGCGCGTGCCATTCGCTGTCGGAAGTGGCAAGAAGCGACTTGGCGGCCATGACCGTTTTCAGGAAACCGCTAAGAACCGCAGGATCAGCACGCGCCCAGTCTTCATGGAAGACATAGCCGAGCATCGGCAGCTCGCCGGAAACGCCCAGCCCCTCCAGAATCTGTCCAACGTTCAGCAACCGCTGGGCTCCGGCGGCTTCGAGCTGGGCCGCGAAGTTCCAGAATGTCAGCAACCCGTCGAGCCGGCCTGCAAGGAATTCCTGTTCGAGCAAAGGCGGCGCTCCGAATACAGGCTGCACGCTCGCGGCGAGGTCGCGTCCCGACTGTCGAAGGTTAAGCGCACGCAGCAAGATCCAGCTCTTGTCGAGCGGGCCGCCCGCGACCCCGAGCCGTTTGCCATCGAAATCCGCTAGCCTGCGGACGGGGGAACCGGCGGGTAGCTCAAGTGCGCCGACCACGCGCGAATAGGGAACAAAAACAAGATCGGCGCCTTCCGCGCGCTGGCGCGTCACCCACACCCAATCCGATACGATGACGTCGACGCTGCCGGCCAGCAACGCGGTCTTGCCGGCTTCCGTGCTGGCAAGACGCCGCACCTCGAGAGAGACGCCGTGCGAAATGTCCAGCCCATATCGTTGGACCACGTCGACTTCCCAGGCGGCCGTGCCAAATCCGAGCACGCCAAACCGGACAGGGAGGGATTGCCCAGACGCGGCTGCAGTGGGACCGGCCACGATCAAGGAGGAAAGCGCTGCAAGAACCGCGCGCCGCGATATAACGGGCCAATCGGCTCGGGTGAGCCACTCACGTGGAGGATTCGAGATCAGCACGAGCGCACCGGTGTGGCGGACCCCCCCTAACGCCGGGCTGACAGGAATGTTCCTCCTGGTGCGCTGACCATCGGGTACGCCTGCGCCGCCAATAGGAGTCGCTGCGGGGTCCGGGATTTAGCGTGCTGGAGCAGGCGGCTGATTCAAGGCGGCGATGTGAGCTTGCCTTTTCATACGGTTCCGCTCGGCGCTTAGCAGCTCTTCCTCGCCCATAAGCCCGTTCAGGAAAAGCTTCAGGACATGGGACGCGAGTGTCTGTGCCTGCGGGCTGTCGAGCGGAATATCCCGCTCGTTGCAGGCGGTCCGACAGACTCGGGTGAGCATTTCCAGTTCGTCGGACATGACGACTTGACCCGGAAACAACATGGCTCCTCCGTCCCGCAGATGTGCATTGAACGCTGCAACATGACTCCGCGTGCCCCTTGAGTCTTTAACAAATGATGTGAGCAGGCGTCTTGGTCGGAAATGTAGAGTCTTTTGGAGTTCGAACTGCACACCGGCGAGCGATAAACGCAGCGCATTGGGTTTGGCGTTCTCCGGCAAATCCTCGTCCGCACCCGCGCGGAAGGGCGGGCAGCCGCCGGATGCACAGCGCTCCGGGAGCACATTAATCTGACCGGCATCTGCGAGGCGTCATGTCGTTTCGTTGGAGATTGGCACGGCTTCTTTAGATAAAGGCTCTGAAACGGTCGTTACAAAGTCAATTAAGTTTCTTCTGCAACTAGGCTGAGGATGTGCCAGACGGCACAGATCAGCCGTATTCCCGGGTAGCAGGTGGTGTTCCTCGCGGGGATGACCAGCGGGTGATCAGCCGGGATGCGCGACATCTTCTTGCGAGTTTTTCAAATCTGCCGGTGTTTAGTTTTCGTGCGCTACTCCACGCTGCATGGATGGTGACGTCGAATATGCGCAGCTTGGGCTGATTAGAGAAATACGATTGACGGAGGCTCAGCAGATGGGAGATCGGATAGTCCTGCTTGAATCCGAATTGATCAATGCGGCTGGTTCCAAAGGCAATCCAATTTGCTTAATGCGGGTCACCAGCTTGTTGGCCAAAAGCTACGCTGGAACGCCTCGAACAATGCACAGCCTGGATGTCGAAACGGCTCTGACAGCGTCACCCAATCCATTGAATCCGTTCGCAGCTTTTGCCATGCTGGCAAATCTGAGGCCGCGAAGAGATGGCGGCTTCTGGAAATTCTCTGCAAATTCCAGACTGCCTTTATGCGCTTTTTTGGACGAACACACGGCGAACAGACCTCAACAGCTAGGTTATACTCCCTCGTAAGCAATCCTGATCAACGCTGGTCCTCTTCAATCCAACCGACAAGGGCGGCTTTCGAGCCTCGCCCTTTTGACTACGACTTCGAGTTCACGGCCGAGTCGAAGCCGTCCAGCTCCTCGCCGATCTCGACAAGGGCCTTTCTGACTGTGTCCTCAACTTCCTGTCGTTTCTTCGGCGGCATCAGGCCCAGCCCCTTCAGCATCGCCTCGCGCCAGTGCTGCCCCCTCCCCCACGCTTCCGAGAACGCTGTTGCAAGGTCATCCTTGCGACGGGTCGCCTCCAGTGCCTCGACGAGGAGGCTGGCCTGATGGACGTCTTTTTCGCGCTTGGCGACGCCGTTTGCATCTGATTTCCTGCGAGAGGCGACGATGAGCTTGTGAACTGCATACCGTTCCGGCGACGGCACGGTTACAGGCACCCCTGACCGATGCAGCATCACGGTCCGGATGGGCTCGTGGATCAGGAAATCGAGGAAACGCAAGGGCTGCGCCGAAGCTCCGCCCAGTGCTGGCATCGGACTGGCGCGGTCGGTGTAGTCATCCGATCCCCGGTTCGGGGTAAGGAACTCGACCTTGTATCTCGTTGCATTCTCGAATTGGGTCGTGTGTCCGGGATCCGATCTATGGGGGATCTCCCTGAAGGTTGGATCAATCTCTCTCAAGATTTCCAGGATCGGCGGCAGGGTGTCTTCGACTGACGACGAAGTCGAGTAATGCTGCGCGAAATCGGCATCGCCGGTTTGCAATGAAGCACCAGGCAATCTTACGCCGAGATGTCCCGCATACGTCTGGAAGGCAACCGTACCGACGAGCACGCCTCTTAAGCGGAAGATTCCTGCTGCTCCGATGGCTTCAACGACATCGCCAGTGAACCGGTCCGGTGCGGTCAGCCCTGCTTCGCGAGTCAGCGTGGAGACGAGTTTCCGTCGACTACGGAGGTCTTCCTTGATTTCTTGGAAGGCTTCAACGCGTTTCGCGATCTCGGGATCGTCGGACGGGCCGACATACTTCCGCGTTTTCTTGGGTTGGGTTTCCTCAAAATACCAATAGCCCCGCCCCTTCACCGGAACCCGGACGAAATTTCCCGCCGTGGAGAAGTCGGTTACGAACGATGCATCAAGGCAGCGCTGAACGAGTTCCGCATACATCGTGCGATAAACGAGATCGACCGTCTTCATGCGTCGGCTCCGTTATAAGAAAAATGCGTTTCTCTTATAGCGGCATGAGCTGAAGCGACGCAAGTGACGTTATAAGACAATTGCAGAGGTCTTATAACGCTGCCACATCGCCAACCATACAGGCGCGGCGATCGATGCCGGGTGCTTCGACACGGAGAAGTTCCGTTTCCACGGCCCGGATGGCTTCGAGGTGGACTACGCCGGGCTTACCAACTACTTCAAGTCCATAGCATTCGACGATCGCTAGATCCCTCGAGGCATCATCATCGTCGAAGGTGACTATGTCGCCTGCCAAACCTGGGTCGAGGGACGCTTTGCCCGCGAATTCACACAGTCGCCCGTCGGCCCCCCTTGCCTCCGAACCGCCGGCGTGTGACCTGGGATTTGTCCAACATTTTTCGTTTCGACGATGAAGGCTGGCTCATTGAGGAGTGGGTGCGGACCGATTACCCGGAGTTTCCTTCACCAATTGGTGCGGAAGGCCGATAGGCCCGTGACACCGCGACGCTTCAAGCGATCTCCGCGACTACTCTGGCTCTTGCCCGGCCCGGCGACATTGTGCGGGTAAACTGAGAAGATGGTGGACGGAGGCAGGCAGTACGGATTCAGCTGAGAGCAGGCCGAGGCGCTGATAAGGCGCGACAATGATGGCAACAAGCTCCAAGCTTCTCGGCGAAACTTAAGAAGCAGTCGCGCGTTGGACGCGATTAAGCCATTTCGTCTTGGGTATGGGGCGGTGAGTGGTCATGCCAACGTCGCGTAAGGCAATGCAGGGGTCAACCGCTCATCAAGCGACGTCGCCAACGCGTGAGCAAGCCAATTTGGCACTGCCCACTTTTCGGCCCGTCCAGCTCGCAACGCTCGTGGACGTCGTCCCTGCCGGCGACCGCTGGATCCACGAAATGAAATACGACGGCTATCGCATTCTTGTTGCGGTCGGCAGCGGCGAAGCGCGTGCCTACACGCGATCTGGCCTGGACTGGTCTCACCGTTTTCCGTCCATTCTTTCGGAGGCCCGCAAGCTCCAGGTCCGCTCTGCCCTGATTGACGGAGAGGCCGTCGTTGTCGATGCCGACGGACGATCAAACTTCCAGGCGCTTCAGAACGCATTAAAGGGTGCGCCAGCCACTATCGACTTTTATGCCTTCGACCTCCTTCAACTCGACGGCGAAGATCTCACGAAGCATCCTCTCCTTGAACGCAAGGAAAAGCTCCAGAGAATTTTGCCCGCGAAGAACCCGGTGCTTCGTTATTCTGATCATATTCTGGGGCGCGGAGAAGAGCTGCTCGGCCGCTTTTGCGCAGCCGGGCTCGAGGGGGTGGTTTCCAAGCTCGCCGATTCGCATTATGTGGCGGCCCGCGGCGGAAACTGGCTCAAGATCAAGTGCATCAAGCGGCAGGAGTTCGTGATTGTCGGTTGGACGCCGTCCGAAAAGGTCCGCGCGTTTCGGTCATTGATCCTTGGAGTGCATGATGGCGGCAAGCTGCGTTATGCCGGAAAAGTCGGTACCGGCTTCGATACAGCTGAACTTTTCCGTCTCATGGAGATCATGGCACCGCTCGAGCAGAAGGCCGCGACCGTCGCGGCGCCGCGAGCCGAAGTTCGCGGAGCACACTGGCTTCGCCCCAAGCTGGTCGCGGAGATTGCCTTCGCCGAGATGACTAACGAAGGAACGTTGAGACATCCGAGCTACCTCGGTCTGCGCGAAGACAAGAAGCCGGAGGCGGTCATGCTGGAGACGGAACGTCGCACAGCCAAGCTGACCACGTCGCCGCGGAAGACCATCGCCATCAGCAATCGTGACCGCGTGATCTATCCGGAGTCGAATATCACCAAGGGTCAGCTCGCCGACCACTACGCGGCCGTCGCTGAGATCATGCTTCCTTGGGTTGGGAGTCGACCGATCAGTCTGGTTCGGTGTCCCCAAGGCCGGGCCAAGAAGTGCTTCTTCCAGAAGCATGATGCCGGGAGCTTTGGCGACAAAGTCCACCACGTCGGTATCACTGAAAAGGACGGCCAGGAGGAGCCATACCTTTATGTCGACGATGCCGATGGGCTGATGACCTGCGTACAGATGGGAACGATCGAGCTGCATGGGTGGGGAGCTCGGATCGAGGATATCGAAAAGGCCGACCGCCTCGTTTTCGATCTCGACCCCGATGAGGGTCTCGATTTTGAAGCTGTCCGCGCCGCAGCTTTCCAGTTTCGTGATATTTTGAAGTCATTGGGGCTTACGACATTCCCGATGCTGACCGGAGGCAAAGGAGTGCATGTGATCGCGCCGCTCACCCCTCAGGCCGAGTGGCCGCAAGTGAAAGACTTCGCGCATCGCCTCGCGCAAGCGGTCGCTCAAAGCGATCCCTCTCACTTTACGGCCGCGTTGTCGAAGAAGCGCCGGAAGGGTCGCATCTTTGTGGACTATTTGCGCAACCAGCGTGGGGCGACCGCGATCATGCCCTACAGCGCAAGGTCCCGATCGGGCGCTCCGGTCGCGGCGCCGATCACCTGGGCGGAAATGAAGACGATTGATGCGCCCTCGCATTTCCACGTCGGCGACGCTTCTGAATTGAAGAAACGCGCAATCAGCAAATCTCTGGCGGGATGGGGGCGAGCCGACCAATCATTGCCAAATTTGTAGCCCCACTCCGCGAAGGCAGTAAGGCTGGATAAGGGCTTCGTTGCCTTGGCCTGATTGGAACCTGCGAAGATTGGCCCCGTTTGCCTCGACCATGGCAAAAACCGATTCGCGGACAGTCGCCAGCCTCCTAAGGGAATACGGACATCGCACGGCGCTGCGCGGGGACAACCCCTATCGCACCAAAGCATATCTGCGCGCTGCAGACAGTCTGGCTGCGTTGTCGCAGCCGCTCGACCGGATCATCGCCGCGGGCGCCCTCATCAGGATCCCGGGGATCGGTAACGCGATCGCAGATATTGTGCGCAAGCTCTATGAAACGGGCACACATCCACGCCTTGAGAAGCTGCGGGAAGAGGTCCCGGCGGGTGTGATGGAGTTGTTTGCCATACCAGGGCTTCGGCCCGACAAGATCCTGAAGCTTCATCAGGCCCTCGGCGTGAACTCGTTGGCTGAGCTCGAAGCCGCCGCAAAGGCAGATCGAATCCGGCCAGTCAAAGGCCTCGGTGCTTCGCTTCAGACAAAGATCCTGCACAATCTGGCCATCGCGCGAAGCGGCGAAACACAACTTCACCTGCACAAGGCCGCCGCTCTTCTCGAACATGCTGTCGTGTTGGTGAAGCAAGAGCATCCCGAGTTTTCGCGCGTGGAAATTGCCGGTGATTTCCGGCGCGGTTGCGAACTGGTCATCGACCTCGCACTGGTCGCAATGGGGAAGAAGCGGACCGCGATCGAGCAGTCCACCCTCACACTTGTGGTCACAGACAAGAAGCACTTTGGCGCGAGCCTTCTCAAAGCAACCGGTTCGGCCGCCCATCTTGAGCAGTTGAAGATGTACGCGACCGAGAGAGGGTTCGCCCTCAAACCCGACGGGCTCTATCGCGCGAGAAAGCTGATCGCAGCAGCGACAGAGGAGGAAATCTACGACGCGTTGGACCTGCAGTTCATCGAACCGGAACTGCGCGAAGGCAGGGACGAGATTGAGCGGGCAGCGAGCCAGCAGTTACCACCCCTCGTCCGGGACGGAGATCTGCATGGCATCCTGCATTCTCACACGACCGCATCCGATGGCACCGAAACGCTTGAGGCAATGGCTGAAGCGACACGTAAGCGCGGGTTTGAATACTTTGGTGTCGCCGACCATTCGCAGTCTGCCCACTACGCGGGCGGGCTCACACTGCAGGAGATCACTGAACAGCACCGCGACGCGGATCGGCTGAACACGAAGTACGGTGGTAAATTCCGTGTCCTGAAGGGCATCGAGGCAGACATCCTGGCCGACGGCTCGCTTGACTGTCCGGACCACGTCTTGAAGCAGTTTGATTTCGTTGTCGCGAGCGTGCACAGCCGCTTCAAGTTGCCTAAGAAAGAGCAGACGGAGCGTATCATTGAGGCAATCGCGAATCCCCTCACGACAATTATCGGGCACATGACCGGTCGCCAGTTGTTGCGTCGTCCCGGCTATGAGCTGGACGTCGCCAAGGTCCTCAGAGCGTGCGCAAAATATGACGTCGCTGTCGAAATCAACGCGCATCCGTGGCGGCTCGATCTCGACTGGCGGTGGCATCAAAGGGCGCTCGACTACGGCTGCATCTTCAGCATCAATCCGGACGCTCATTCAATCCGTGAACTCGACCACATGCATTGGGGTGTCGAGATGGCCCGCAAGGGAGGAGTGCCCAGGACGCGGGTTCTCAATGCGCTGGGTTTGGCAGCTCTGCTTGCGCACCTTTCAAAGCGCAAGTCCGCGTCAAAGGCCGACGGCAAGCGCCGCTCGCCTGGGCGGAAAGCTGTCGCATGAGGCCCGAGCTCTAGCGGCTGCAAACAGGCAACGGTTCTACCAGTCGCTGCCTGGTGTGATCCCTCGGAGCGCTGGCAACGCGATGAAAGAACCTCATAACGCTCTCTTTCTTGTGGCGGTCAACATGCCCCTCGCAGCTTAAGCGAGAGCATGCAGAAGCGCTCTGCTTTTCGGCGTTAGACCGGCGTTTTACGTTTTGGATGCGAGGAACCAGTGGACCAGGTTCGGAATCGTCTGGCAAAGTCGTGGGCCTGTCATGGCCGGGCTTGTCAATCAGGTCGATGCGGTTCGGCTGTACTTCATCGCTACAGGCGGAGCTATGCACCGGCTCCAAATCCAACCGGAGGTCCTGGCGTTCCGGATATGAGCTGAACGTTACGTTGCCCCCAGTTTCTATCCAATTCTGAGTTCGTTTCCGGCGTTGGGTATGCCCTGCTGGGCGGGTGGAGCGACGGGCGCTGGCGCGGAGCCGTTGGCGTAGCGCAGCGCGAGCGACCGTCGCGGGGTGAAGGTGCTGGCGAACTGGCCAACTCGGAGTCCCGTTCGGATCCAAAATATGAGAGAGCCAGCTTGGGGACCGGGCGCCGCGCGAAACGCCGCCTGGGATGCTATGCCGCCTGCGGGCCCAGGGATGGCGCCCCTATCGCCAACGTAGCATCAGGTTCTGCATGAGCCTTCAGTCTATATCGTTAGGACCATAGACCTACTCCCGGAACCTAGGGGCCTTGTTTTCGTTGGTCGAAATGGCGTTGGCAGCTACCGACGCCGCCAACCAGGCAACAGGAGGAATTTCACAATGATGCGGAAGATCCTAACTACGATAGCGACGGCTGCTCTCATGTCGACAGCGTTCTGCACGGCCGGTGCACAGGCCGCAAATACCAGCAAGCCCGCTACCCAGACGGAGGCTGTTGCCCCGGTCATTGATGGCAAACTCGTCTCGAAGATCATGGGAGCCGCGGTCTATGACAGCAGCGCCGATGACGCGACGAAGATCGGCGATGTTAATGACATCGTCCTGGACAAGGACGGGAACGCCAAACTCGTCGTCATTGGCGTCGGCGGTTTCCTTGGCGTGGGCGAAAAAAATGTGGCCTACGACTTCAACAAGCTTGAATGGATCAACAAGAAGGGCGATCGCTGGTTGGTCGCAAAGACGACCAAGGATGAGCTTAAAGCTCAGCCTAATTTCGATACGAAGGCTTACAATACGGCGGCAATCCCAACGGCCCAGCCGACCAACAGCATGGCCGACAGCCAAGCGGCTAATGGCAAAACCGATACGACTGCGACGGCCTCGATCGACAAGTCGACCTTGACCGAAATGCCGTCAGACAAAATCAGTGCCGCGAATTTGATCGGAACCAACGTCTATGGCGCAGATGATGCGAAGGTCGGCGAGATCGGCGACGTTATCCTGACCGGTGACAAGAAGGTCGACTCGATAATCGTTGATGTAGGCGGCTTTCTGGGCATCGGCGAAAAGGAGGTCGCCGTCGGTATGGAGAACCTCAAGTTCATGACCGACAAAAACGGCAACCGTTACCTCTATACGAACTTCACCAAGGACCAGCTGGAGGCGCAGACTGCCTACGACAAGGCAACTTACGCACAAAACCGCGACAAGCAGCGTATCATCGTCAATAAGTAAAAAAGTCATCTCGAAGCGTTCGCCTTGGGGCGGGCGCTTCGGCAGCCAAATAGCAGGAGCGGACGTGAAACTAGCCGACGAGGTCCGTCATAGCTCTGAAGATATCAGCGACCTCGTTCTGTCTGATGTCGCACCCGCGCTTCATCGACGAGCTAAGGTCAGCCACCAGTTTTTGCTGGATAAAGCAGCGATGGAATGAAAATTTACATCGACCGACACCTGCCGGCGTACCATCAGATGGAGAGGCGAGGACGTGCGCCTGGAACCGTTTCCGGTGTGCCACGAAATTGTTGAAAAGCTCTTGGACGAGTTGCGCCTTCATCATCTGCACGTCTATTAAATCGCTTCGCGCGCGAAGAGACGCGGTCAAAGGGGCTGGCCTGACCTGGCGGCACTACCAAAGCGTTATCAAGATCCATGAGAAAGCGATCGATGACGAACAGCTTCGCTGCCTGGGGATTTAGATCTCACGCCTTATAAGGATCTGAAGGATTACCCGTTGCTCCGGCGTTTGGTCCAAGCATCGAAGTAACTCGTTGCATGGGATGGTCTAACGTACCGAGACAGCGGGAAATCGGAGCAGCCGCATTGTCAAATTTTCTCGCCAGTGGAACTTCCCGACGGACTGCAGGTTCGCCTGCATAGGGACGACTGAGGCTACTTCGGCCTGTTGCAGGCGGAGCGCCTCGCCAACAGGAGACGGCCATGAAACATCAGACACTTGCGGAACTGCATGGGGTCGCGGAAGTCGAAGCATCGTTTCCGGGTATGACGCGGCGCCAGCGTTTGGAACACTGGGCCATGCTGCTCGAGCGAAATCCCGAGCGGTGCCTCGCCGCCTTCCCCGGGACGGAATACATGACCTTGGACGTGCGCGACAAAACCCAGTCCCTCGGCTCCGCGCTGAGCATCGCTTTCGCCGATCCAACTTTGCGGACTGAAGGGCTGAAGAACGATACGTATGGCGAAGCGAAGCGCTTTTTCGAGCTTACGGATTGGCAGTTGCACGCTATTGTCTGCCATTGCCATGTCGGCGGGAGGATGAAAGCCGGATGGGCTGCCGTTCAAGTTCGGTCTGCCATCAACAAAGAAGGCAAGCTTTTCAGCAAATTGCGCGAAGCGATTGCCCATTGGCCGGTATTCCGCATTTTAACTCACGCGAGGGAGTAAGAGGCGACCGAGCAAGCTGAAATAGGCAGGTGACCGGAAAAGGTCCAAGCACACGAACGACGGTATATCTTGGACCCCGACATCGCTACCTGTGACAATAGCGGGCGAGCGTCAAGAACGGATATGCCCGGGCGAAAGCCGGCAAATGGCATGATGAAGGGCTCCGACCGGTTCATTCTCATCCGACCGGGCTTCCTATCGCTTGCATCTCCGGGCGGGAGAAAGCGAAGCGATGCTCCTGGAAGGCTGAAGGTTCAGCAGAGCTTCGGGGTGAAGAGCCCGATGGCTGTCCCGTCGCGAAATCGACGAGCTCCTCCCGGCAATCAACAAATCCCGCGTCAGGGCAGTACAGCACCAGACGCGGAGGGGGTGGCGCCGCACCATGCCGTAATGAAGGGACTCCTCGCTTTCTGCCATCGCAATCAGATCGAGATGCGATATCGCACAAAAATCACGGGGATCGTGCGAACTGCCTCGAGGGTGACCGCCGTGCTGGTTGGGGAGCGTCGGATCGAAGCGGAATGCGTCGTTGCCTGCGCCGGCCCCAACAACCGCGATATCGCATCTCTGGCGGATGTGCCGTTGAACGGATTCGGGATGCGCATCGAAGCGATGGCACTGGAGCACCTTCATAAAGCCGGCGATCGCGCTCATAGATAGCCTGGCGTATTTCCACCAGACCTCGCGCGGCGAGGTGGTCAGTGGCACGGAAGTGCCCGAACGGCCACGTATGTCGCTCAAGGTCGATTTTCCGGTGATGGCTAACATGGCCAACATCTGCCTGGATATGTTCCCCCAGCTGGGCGAGGTCCGCATACTGCGCCATTGGGCGGGGGGCCGCGTCGACGCCATGCCGCTTTCCTCTGAGCCGAGTATCCATCGCCAGCGCGGGGTGATGGGGCCTGGGGCCATCTCCGTCGCGACCAGCATATCCTGCTTGAAAGGCCGTCCAGCGGCAGCTCTTCGATGAAGTCGGGCCTGACCGTGCGCGGGTCGATAACGTGCGAGTTCGACCAGTGTCGGACCCACAACCGCAAAAGTCCTCCGCGAGCCTTCAGCCCATGTGCTGTGAGATCATTTACTCGGAGCCATCATGTCTCCAGCATGAGCGGCAAACTAACCCTACGAGTTCATATGCAAGGCGTGGCATCACAACCGAGACGCTCCAAATTCAATTAGCTTTAGCAAGTGCCGATCAGGACTAAACATCTAAAGTTGTGAATGCAGCCTGCTGGCCATCCAGTCCGTGACCTTCTCGCTCAATGGACGCGATTGCCATTCGTCCAAACTGATCTCCCTTGATCGCTTGAGGTCTTCGTTGAACAAGTCGATTTGCGTGCGCGCAAAATCCCGGCCGAAGACGTTCAGAGAAGCTTCGTCGTTCAGCCGCAAAGACCGTTCGTCCAGATTGGTTGAACCAAAGCTCGTCCATACATCGTCAACGATCAGGAGTTTGGGGTGGTACATGGTGGGCTGGAACTCATAAATCCGAACTCCGGCCTTGAGCAAATCACCCCAGAAATAGCGAGAGCCTTTTCGAACGATGGGAACATCTGTCAGGCCGTTGGGACAGATGACGTCAACCGCCACCCCTCTTTTTCTGGCGTCCAATATTTGCTGCAAGGCAATGTTATCGGGGACGAAATAGGCCATCCCTATCCGAAGGTGTTCTTTGGCGGCGGCTATCGCAGCCAACATCATCAGCTCCATGCCTTCGGAGCCATTTGGCTGCGAAGATAGCACCAGCTGAGCATTCAGTGCTCCCGCTGCTTCCGGTGGCGGGTAGAACTTCTCTCCCTGCAAAGTCTCGCCCGCGGTCTCGAGCCAGTTCTCAGCGAAGGCTGCCTGGAAGGCGGAGACAGCAGGGCCCTCGATCTGGTAGTGGGTGTCGCGCCATTCATCAGGGTTGCGGGCGTCCCCCAGCCAGTTGTCTGCGATACCCACCCCGCCGGTAAAGGCGAACCGTCCGTCAACGATCAGCAGCTTCCGATGCGTCCGGTTATTCACCCGGTCAAGCGTGTACCAGTAGATAGGCCGGTAGCGCTGAAACCGCACGCCGGCGCTTGTCATGATGTGGATGAGATCCTCGTCGAATGGCAGACTGCCGACCCAGTCCACCAGCACACGAACCTCGACGCCCTTCCGCGCTTTCGCGGCCAAGGCATTGGCGAACTCGTAGCCGACCGTTCCGGACCAGTAGATGTAAGTTTCCATGTCGATGGTCGACCGAGCCGCATGGATGGCCTGCAGCATCGCTGGGAAGATCTCATCTCCATTGACCAGCGTTTGCACAGCGTTTGCCTCGAATACCTGTCCTTGCGAATAAGCGGCCATGCTTCGCGCGAATTGTGGATCGGTCGCGTCAAAACGATGCGGCACGATGGATCGCAGGACACGCGGTTCGGCTGTGAGGTTTATGGCCACCAGGGTGAAGAAACACGTGGCAATTGCCACCGCGACATACTTGAGAGCGTCGAGGCAACGGGCGAACCTCCGTCCGGTCGGGACGGCATTTCTGGAAGCCGACAATGCACCGAAACTTTTAGGCCGCACTTTGGTCCCCTTTGACCTGCCAAGAACTATTGAAATTGATGCGGGTTCCACCCCTCGTAAGGCCGATACGAGCAAGTGGGCACCATTGTAGAGGATGAACCTCGCCGCCAGCATCGTTCATGAGCAGCGGCCTGATTGCGTCTGTGGCTGCCGCCGAGCGGGCTCAGGAGGCTGCCTGATGGCCAGGCCGCGGCATACACCCGATGGTTTCATCGCCGTCAGGTCGAGGCTTTGGCCCGGCTACCGCGTGCCGGAACCCGACATTGCCGGTTTGATCGGCATCGATCCCAAGACTCTGCGCAAGGACATCGATAGGAACTTCATCACCTCAGACCAAGGCCAACGACAGGTTGCCGAGAACCTCTTTCGCAAGGCCGCCGGTGAAGGCCGCGAGGCAGTGACGGCCGCGATCTTCTCGTTGAAGTCGCGGGCCCGCTGCAGGGAAGCGATGCTCTGACCGATACCCGAGCATAGGCGGCGAGATTGCCCAGGTTGGCTTCGACTATCAACTTTGGGATGGTCTTGCGCGGCTTCCCGGCCTGGCTGGCCAACCCCGCCTTTGAGCAGATGATATTTGAAGGCCTGGACGATCTGGAAACACGGTTCTTCGCGCCTCAGGCGCCGAGGGGCGATTGCTCGAGCGCTTCCAGGCGAAGGCCGGCTCACTGGCGCCAGCCGCGGTGCGGGAGATTTTCGAGACGTTTGCGCGCTTCGAAAGTGCCTATCCGCGTGCCGCGCGTGTGCAGGGCCTGATCACACCTCCGTTGCCGGCAACTGTTGGCTGGCTCGCGCGGAATCCAAGTCGGGTCCGCAAGGCCCGTCCGTTCTATGCACCTTGCGCCGACATTATGGCGGCAAGGGATGCCGAGTTGCTGAATAGGCTCGTCGACACTTACGGAGGTCAACCGGGACTACGGACGTCAACTGGGGACCTTCATCGCCCAGTCGGTCGATGTCAGCGAGCGTAATCTCTTGGATCGCGATGCAGCCTTGGCGACCTCCGGAGTAGAACTCGACCGGGCCTATCCTTCCCTGGAAGCACCGCAGAAGCGGGTGAGCGAGGCGTTCGAAGCGTTGAGCGCTCTTGCGCGCAGGTCGATAGGCACACCGCTCGCGCGGGACGTGCTGCGAAGCCAGCGGGCCAGGCGCTCGGCTCCCGCGCTACCGGTGCGGACGATCCTCCGCGATAACGTTGTAGAGCACACAACAGGCCAACAAGGAGACAACGCCGCCTAGGAGATCACTCGCCGTCAAACCAGAAAAATACACGAATTCAAACGCTGACACGGCCGCCCCTCTACCTTGGAAATCGACCAAGATAGAACCGTTAGAGAGCTCTGATGTTCCGCTTCGGTTTGCAGTTTTGAACTCTCCCCCGCGGCGGACGCATTCTGCCTTTGGGGCGTTCGGGACGTGGACAAACATCGGTACGACAACCAGCTGGCGCTGGACCGCACCGTTGCGATGGGTACGCGGCCCGTTCGTGCGCCGAACTTGATGACGGCAAGATGGTCGCAGCCCGCGCAATGCGCCGCTCGACACGAACTGTGATGGCTCTATCGAGGAACAGTCATACGCCCTTCCAAATTCACCCTCCCAGCAGCACGCGCCAGATATCCGAGCAATATGCGGTGACGGGGAGGCCAGGGCCGCGGCTGCCATGCGGGTGACGCCAAGTCACACGTGCGGACGTTCTCGGGCTCCGATCCTCTCCAAATCAGATGAGCTTCACCTATGCATGACGCTCCCAGGAGAGCCCTGCTCTGTCAGTGGTACAGCTATACGAACTCCGCCAGCCGCGGCTTCAGGAGATTTCCGCGAGAGCATTCCAGAGATTTAGGCCTCTCCTGATGCCACGCGATCGGCGAGTTCAGGCAGCGATCAGTACCGTGCTCTCCGGCGACCAGTTCAGCACAACTTCCTGGCCCTCGGCCAGCCTTTCGGCACCTGTATTCTGCACGATCACCTTTAGCGTCTGGGCACCGCGCTCGACGAAATAGGTGCTGTTGTTGCCGGCGAAGATGCGCTTCGAAATCTGGCCCTTGAGCGTGTTGGCATTGGCGTGATCAGACTTCCCCGCGCCAGTCGAGATCTGGATGCGCTCCGGCCGCACGGCGCAGCTCGCCTTTGCACCCGTGGGCACGGACGCGCCGACAGAGGCAGCGATCGCTGTGCCGTCCGGTAGCTTTATGCCGTTGCCGGTCGCATCGCCGCGCAAGATGTTGGCGTCGCCGAGGAAGGTCGCGGCGAATTCGCTTTGCGGCCGGTCGTAGATTTCTTCGGGCGGCCCCTCCTGTACCAGCCGGCCGTCGCGCAATATGCCGATGCGGTCGCTCATCGTCAGCGCCTCTTCCTGGTCGTGGGTGACGAAGATGGTGGTGATGCCGATCTCGCGCTGGATGCGTTTCAATTCGATCTGCATGTCGACGCGCAGCGCCTTGTCGAGCGCGCCGAGCGGCTCGTCGAGCAGAAGCACGCGCGGCTTGGTGACGATGGAGCGTGCCAGCGCCACGCGCTGCCTCTGGCCGCCGGAGAGTTGATGCGGCCGGCGGCCGCCGAGCTTGCCGAGCTGGACGAGGTCGAGCGCGCGCTGCACTTCCGTGGCGATCGTCGCCTTCGCTTCCCCGCGCACTGAAAGGCCAAAGGCGACGTTGTCGGCGACGCTCATATTGGGAAACAGCGCATAGTTCTGGAACACCATGCCGATGCGCCGCTTTTCGACCGGCACGCGCTCGACGCTTTCACCGCCGATGGCGATGCGGCCGGTATCCGGAAAGTCGAAGCCGGCGATTTGGCGCAGCAGGGTCGTCTTGCCGCTGCCCGAGGGGCCGAGCAGCGCGTAAAAGCCGCCATCGGCAAAATCGATCGAGACATCGTCCAGCGCCTTGTGCGCGCCGAAACTGCGGGAGAGGTTAGCTACCTCGACGCCGGCCATTATTTCTCTCCGCCGAATTTGAAGAAGCGTGCCGTCAGCAGCATCAGCGCCATGGATACGACAATGATGATCGTCGAGACCGCATTGATCTCGGGCGTGAAGCCTTTGCGGATCGCGGCATAGATCTCGACCGGCAGCGTCGTTTGGCCGGGCGTCGACAGGAAATACGAGACCACGAACTGGTCGAACGACACGGCGAATGCAAACAGCCCGCCGGCGATCACACCAGGCATGATCCAGGGCAGCGTGACGCGCATGGTCACCTGCCACTGGTTGGCACCGAGCGAACGCGCCGCCTCTTCGAGTTCCGGCGCGAAGGTCTGCAGCCGGGCAGAGACGACGACGATCACATAAGGCAGCGCCAGCGCCACATGGCCGAGCAGGATGGCGACGAGCCCGCGACCGATGCCGACGCCGAAGAAGAAGATCAGCATCGCCGTGCCGGTGATCAGCCACGGAATGGCGATAGGCGGGAAGAGCAGCGCCTGCAGGAATTTCTTGCCGCGGAATTCGTAGCGGTAGAGCGCGAGGGAAGCCATCACGCCCAGCACCGTTGAGATGATCGTGGTGATGACGGCGATCTCGATGCTGTTCCAGGTCGCCGCGATCAGCTGGTCGTTCTGCCAGAGCGAAGCGTACCAGTCCGTCGTCCACTCGAACGGCAATTGGTAAAAGGGCGACGTGTTGAACGACATCAGCGCCATGATGATGATCGGCAGATAGAGGAAGGCGAGCAGCAGTACGATGTAGAAGCGCCCGAGCCATTCGAGGATGCGCGTCGTCGCCATCAGCCTGCCCTCCGCAAAACTGGAGCGGCCAGCGCCAGGATGATCAGCACGACCGCCAGCAGGATGAAGGACAGCGCAGCACCCAGCGGCCAGTTGAAGACGGCGACGAACTGGTCCTCGATGACTGTGCCGTAGAAGGTGCCGGTGCGACCGCCGAGGATGCGTGGCTCCATGAAGGAGCCTACCACCGGCACGAAGATCAGCGCTGAACCGGCGATCAGGCCAGGCATCGACAGCGGGATGATCACCCGCCACAGCACCTGCCGCCGCGTGGCGCCGAGCGACCGGCCGGCTTCGATCAGCGAGTCGTCGATGGCCTGCAGCGTCAGGTAACAGGTCAGAACCATGTAGGGCACGTAGGAGTGCACAAGGCCGATGATGACGGCGGGATAGGAATACATCAGATCGATGTTGATCTTGAACGGTAGCACCGCGTTGAGCGCCGTATCGAGAATGCCGCCTTCGCGCAGCACCATGGCCCACGAGAAGATGCGCACCAGCCCGTTCGACCAGAAGGGCAGGATGACGAGCAGGAAGATCGCCTCGCGGCTGCGGCCCTTCAGCACCTTGGCCAGCACATAGGCTGCCGGGTAGCCGATGACGACGCACCACAATGTGACCTCGAGCCCGAGACGCAGCGACGCGAGCAGCAGTTTCGAATAGAGGCTTTGCGAAAAGAAGGCCGTGTAGTTGCCGAGCGTGAACGACCACTCCTTCCCGGCCAGGGGCAGGTCGGTCATGAAGGAGAAGAACACCATGGCCGACAGCGGCAAGAAGATCGCCACCGTCAGCCACAGATAGGCGGGCAGGAGAAGCGGCAGGGCGGGCCTCAATCCACGGCGCGAACCGATCGCAAGCTGGTCAGCCATTTTGCCTCTCCTCCGAAAGAGGCCCGTTACTTCACGTTGACCTTCAGCTCCTGCCATAGCGCCAGGTACTTCTCGCGCTGCTCGTCGGTGATCGGCGCCTGGAACTGGATGCGCTTGGCGACCTCCGGATCACCCATCACCTTGCGGTTGAAGGCATCCCCGGGCAGTGCCTCGACCGCCTTGGTGTTGGCGGAAACAGGAGCGCCGACCTTGGTGACCCATTCGACGTAGAACTTCGGATCGATCATGTAGTTGATGAAGGCCGCGGCGCCGGCGACATTCTTGGAGCCGACCGGGATCGAGAAGGCGTCGAGCCAGGCAACCGAGCCTTCCTGCGGGATGACCAGCGAGACCGGCAACTTGAAATGCGTCTTGGCGCGATCGGCCGAGCCGCTCCAATAGGTGCCGATGTCGATCTGGTTGGAGGCGACCATCTGGTTCCAGTCGTTCTCCGAGCTCCAGAAGGTCTTGATCTGCGGCATCAGCGAGGTGAGCTTCGCTTTGACCGCTTGCATATCCTTGATGTCGTTGATGTTCTGTCCCGAAGCCAGCGCACCGAACTGCACCGCCTCGACGGCGTCGTCGCGGATGATGACGCGCCCCTTATGGGCTGGGTTCCACATCTCGGCGATGCTCGTCGGCGGCTTGTCGAACGACTTGTCATTGATGGCCAGCGCTGTCAGGCCCCACACCCAGGGCACACCATAGACTTTGCCGTCATGGTCAAGCATCGGCGAACCGGCCTTGTCCTTGGCGATGTCGGCATAGTTGGAGAGTTTTGAGACATCGATCGGCTGGATCAGCTTGCCGGCCATCGCCTGGTCGTTGAAGGCGGCGTTGATCATGACGACGTCGTAGAGGCCGGGATTGGTCCGGATCTTGGTCAGCATCTCCTGTTCGGAGTTGAAGAAGTCGTTGACCACCTTGAAGCCGGTCGCCTTCTCGAAATTGGCGACCGCCCACGGCTCGTCGGCGCCATAGCCTTTCCAGTTGAGCACATGCACTTCCTCGGCCGCTTGTGCAGCCAAAGGGAATGCATAAACCATGAATGCTGAGACGAAGACGGCGGTCGCCGTCAGAAAAGCGGTCAGTCTGGGCATGCGCATGTTTTCTTCCTCTCATTGTTTGCCCGGTTGATGGACTTGTTAAGTTGCAGTCGCTTCCTCCCGGCCATGCGCCGTCGTTGCTTGGGCGTGCTGGGTCAGGAATTCCTGGGTTTCTTCATGCGTGGGTGCCGAGGACCCGCCATGGCGGGTGACTGAAAGGGCTGCCGCAGCGTTGGCGTAGCGGGCCGCCTCGCAGGGCGGGATGCCGCGCGACAAGGCACTGACGAAGGCCGATATGCGTGTCGCCGGCGCCATTGGTATCGACGGCCCCCACCTCGAAACCGGGCACCGCGCGAGTGCCGCCATCGGCTATGCGCACGAGGCAGCCATGCGCACCGGCGCGGATGACGACGCCTTCGGCCCTGGGGCAGTGCTCGGCGAGCAATCGGATCGCGACGGTCTGGGCATCGCCGGTGCCGGCGATTTCGGCGGCCTCGTTGGTGTTGCAGCTCAGCCAGGTCGTCCGCACCAACACCCTGTTCAGGATTGGCCGCGGAATGTCGGCGATCACCGGCGTCGGGTCGAAGACCAAAGGAATGCCGGCCGGTAGCGCCTCGATCCAGTCGGCGAGCACATCGCGGCTGCCGGGATAGCTCAGCGTGTAGCCCGAGGTGAAAACCCAGTCCCCCGCCATGATCGTGACAGGCGCCATCATGGCCGGCGTGAGCTGGCTCTCGGCCCCTGGCCACGAGACGAAGGTGCGTTCGGCGTCGCCGCTAATCATGGCGACGCAATTGCCGCTGTCCATCGAGGGCGACGGCGGCGTCAGCGTCTCGATGCCTTCGGCCGCGAAAGCGGCCCGCAGGAAGTCGCCGTCCGGACCGGTGCCGAGTTGGCCGCCGAATACCACCTTCATGCCGGTGCGACTTGCCGCGACCATCATGTTGAAGCCGCCGCCGGCAACCCGTGCGTAGCTCGTCGCGGTCTTTTCCGTGCCCGCCGCCGGCAAGGCATCGATGCGGTAGACGTAGTCGACCACGGCGCTGCCGACATGGACGAGCCGTCCCCTCATGCGGCGTCCTCCTTGCCTGGGCCAGTCTTGGAATGACGCGCGGCGACCAGATCGAGAGCCAACGTGCGGACGTCAGCGACGTCGATACCATGCAGTTCGCAGATGCGATCCTGCGGCAGCTTCGACAGACCGGCGCAGGCGCCGGCCATGCCGGCGGCAATCGCCCCGATCGTGTCGGTGTCGCCGCCGAGATTGGCTGCGATGACCGCAGCCCGCCATGCATCGCCTTGCGCGACCTCCAGCACCGCGAATGCCGTCGGCACTGATTCCTGACTTGCGACGCCCGTGCCGACCAGGTCGACGATCAGCTTGATCGCTTCCTTCTCACCCTTGCCGCGAACAAGGTCCTGTGCCCAGAGGATGCGCGCAGCGATGTCGCCGCCGGTGACCCAATGGCCGAGCGCGGCGCCAAGTCTTGCCGCTGCGACCCCGTGGCCGCAAGCGGCGCGCCAGTCGCCACCCGAAATACCGAGACTGACAGCGGCAGCGACCGCGGCAGCCGATGAAATGGCGATCGAGGTGTTGTGCGTGGCCCGGCAGGTTTGGGCGACCTTGGTGACGAGGGCATCGAGCGGCTCCGGCGGCATCATGATGCCGACCGGCGCGATGCGCATCGCCGCGCCGTTGGTGTCGCCGCCGCGGCCGGCATCGTCGGCGGGCACACCGCTGTTGATGGCGTCGATGGCGCGCTTGGTCGACGGACCAAGCAGGTCGTAGCTGCCACGCGCCTTGACGTCGCGCTCCCAGTCGAGCAGCGCGTTGACCCAGCGCGCATGGTCGAAGCGCTCGCCGGACTCGACAAGGATGCGGCCAAGCAGCAGCGCCTGTTCGGTGTCGTCGGTAACCGTGCCGGCGGGCAGCCCTTTCGACACCGGGTGATCGGCGGCAGGCGCGACGAAATCCTCGACATGGCCGTAGAGCTCGGCGATGCGAGACGGCGACAGAAGTTGTGTCGGCATGCCCAGCGCATCGCCAAGCGCCCCGCCGATCAGCGCCCCCATTGCCCGATCCATCAAGGCAGCGTCCGCCATGCTCAGAACTCCAGATGGAGCGCGAAATGCGCCGGATTGAGCAGGCTGGTGACGAATTCGATGGCGCGTCCGTCAGCGGCGCGCGTCAGGCGGCGTGTACGCAGGAAGGGCGTGCCGGGCGCACAACCGAGTATCGCGGCGTCGGCAGCGCTCAGCATTTCGACGTCGACCCATTCCTCGCCATGATCGGGAACAAGTCCTGCCCCGCGCAGCGTCTGGTGCAGAGAGCCTTCGCGCAACCCGCGCAGCGGTATGTCTTCCAATTCGGGCGACAGCGGCAGGCGGCTGCGCTCAATCGAGATGGCGTGGCCGTCATCGGCATTGGTGCGGGCGCGATCGACGGCGATGAAGGACCAACTCCCGACCCCGAGCCTGGCCGCAAGTTCCGCGTCCTCGATAATCTCGAGCCGCAATGTGCGGGTCTCGGCATTGGCGCCCGCATTGGCAAGCGCGCGCGACCAGCCGATCGCGTCATCGACCGGCATGCCGTCGAAGGTGACAAAGGATCCGATGCCGACCTTGGTTGTGATGAGCCCCCGGCTCGACAATTCTTCGAGCCCCTTGCGGACTGTGTTGCGACTGACGGAGAAGCGCTGGACGAGCTCGTTTTCGCTCTGCAGGCGGTCGCCGAACCCAAGCAGGCCGGAGCGTATCTCATGCTCCAGAACCGTGGCGATCTGCTCGGGCTTGCCCGTGCCGGGAGTGAGTTGCATCGCGCGACGAGCCATATCGATACCTGTTCAGTGAACCTGTATGGTCCTGTTCAATAGCTTATCTGAGAACAACCGTCAACGGGGCACTGCCTGCCCGCAGTATTTGCGCGAGCCGGCCGAACGCAGCATTCCCACGCGTGGTTGGGAGCGCCTCGCTGCGGCCTCCAGGGACCGCTGCTCGGACCCGCTCCTGGTATAGGTCGAGTTCGCCTGCCTCTCTGTCTCACGTGCCAGCCTGTTGACTGCGGCAAAGGCTGCCAGTCGGTCGGCCCGATCTCATAGTCCACTTTTCCTGCGGATATCCCAATGCCAGATGCTGACCAGTTCCGAGCCGTCGAACTAGCATGAGACGTTGAGTTTCAGGAAACGCAGCACGCGGCCTCCCACCAGAACCTTTCGATGTCGTGATCCCCCAGACCTTTGTCCACGACGTCCACCCCTTGCGTGGCCGCGCTATAAGCTCGCTTTCGCGCGTGGCCTTCCCTACAAGCGATTGCTTACATGCACGGACTCGGACGTTGAATGGAAGCATTCTCCGGTTGGGAGTGAGGGCAGTGGGCAAAGGTCAGCAGCATTACGCCAGGAAGAGAACTGGTGACTTGAAGCCGGGCGTCGACAGGCTGTAAAACTCGTCAAATTGGCCGGGAAATTATGAGCCAAATATCGTACCACCTTGGAATTATCCATCAGCCGGTCAAAGTAGCGGCCGGTCGCTAACAGTTCCAGGCTCACAGAGCCACGTCCTTCCACAGCGCCCAGAAACTCATGGCTTAGCCTGCCAAGCTCCGGCGTCAGCGCTCCCAGTTAATCTTCAGACACGTTGGCAATCATCGCCGGATTAAAACCCTCGGCCAGCATCCCCTGTGGCGTAAGGGCGACGAGCATCTTCACGTATGTGAATGTGACCCGGTCCATGGCAATCATCAGCCTCGCGATCTCCAATTGCCTGGCCGGACTGCACATGCCGCAGCAAGCCGAAGATCAGGCCTTCCATGGCCTCACGACGTGCTGCCACGATCCCATCACATTCGATGCCTACCTCACCTTTGATGACCGCATTGCTGTCTCCGGCGTCAAAGAAATATCTCGCCATCGAGCCCGCCCTCACAACGTTCTCGCGTTCTTTTGGTGCAGGTAGGTGGTGTCGAAATCTCCTGCTCGAATGAGCCCGGCCCAATCAACGGCGTGAAATCGCGAGCCCTCGGTGACAATCAACCCGTTGCGTCGAAGTTCCTGAAGCGTTCGGTTCACGTGCACGGTGGATAAGCCTACCGCATCGGCAAGTTCCGCCTGCGTGATCGGAAGCTCCGCTACATGGTCGCTGATGAGCCCCACGGAGCGAAGGCGGACGATGAGTTCGCACAGGATGTGCGCCGTCCGAGCATAGGCGTCGCGCCTTCCAACGTTGGTGACCCACTCTCGATAGATCGCTGCGTCGATCAGAGTCGAGCGCCAAAACACCGTGGCTATGGAAGAATGTTGGTCGCAAATGGCCCGCAAGGCATCGTGCCGCATGAGGCCCACGCGGACGCGCGTGAGAGGTGAGAACGTGCAATCCAAAACCGAGAGATGCAATCCATGGAGATCGGGAATGTCTCCCGGAACAAAGAACGAAGTGACCTGCCGCTTGCCCTCGCCTGTAAGCTTGGTGGACCCTACCAGACCGTCCAAGACAACGAATGAATTGGTGGGACGATCACCCTCGCGCACAATGTCCTGATCGGCATGATAGTCCCGTGTCTGGAATTGGATGCTTTCCAAAACGGCGATGTCTGACTGCGTGAGATCAGAGATGTTCTGGAGCTTGCGGATCATAATGTTCGGGGAAGGGACATGTGCCAAATTCAGTGACCGGATTGATTTAGATGCCGAACTTGCATGGGGCACTAATGTTCCCGGCGCTTTTCGGCGATCGCGCCTGCTAAAAAAGCGCGAGCGGCTTGCAAAGCCAGTGGCCGCACATCACCGTCAAGCTAGCCTATGGCATTACCCTTCAGGCTATTCCTTCCGTCGGACGTTCGCCAAGCCATCTGTCCCAGAGATTTAAGACCGGACAGAGGCACTTCGGGCCAATTGCTATTCTTGTGCGAATCGCCTCTTCTTGTCCGAGGACCAATCGCGACGCAGTTTGCTGAATCCATGGTCCCCATCCTTGAAGGCGACCGGCGTCTATCCCGCCCCCCGCCAACCGGCGTCGGTCGCCCCACTTCCTGTTGCAGGCTTTTTTGCGGACTGCTGCGCCAGTGCCGATCTGCTACAATCCCTTATGGCCGTCCGAATAGTGGTTTTCTTGGCGCTTCTTTTCGCGTTCGCCTACGGATTCGCAAAACTCGTGGAACGTTATGGCAGCGTTGGCGATCGGCCCTCTCGATGTGGTCAATTGTCGACCTTTGGTTGCCCGGACCCGAATACGCCACCTCTCGCGCCTCAACCAAACGGGTAGAACCTGGCAAGCATTGGTGAGCGGAACTTGAGGGTAACACCGAGCTGACGATGAGTTCGCACACAATGTGCGCCGTCCGAGCATAGGCGTCGCGCCTTCCAACGTTGGTGACCCACTCTCGATAGCTCGCTGCGTCCATCAGAGTAGAGAGCCAAAACACCGTCGCTAGCGCCGTTGATGCGCGCCGTCACTAAGACGATCCCCTCGAAAGGTTCCGCGCCCTGTCTACTTGCCATTGATCCGATCAACCCGCCAGCAATGCTGGCGGAAACGATCCCAGCCAGTGCTGTCGGTGAGAACCCTGCACCCTGAGGAGCAATCCCAAAGCCAGAAATGCGCTCAGGCAGAATAACCCGCCAAAGAACGCGGTGAGAATCGCGGCTGGACCGATCCCCAAGCCCGCCAACTCGTCGGGAGAGCCGCATTGCCTCCAACCGAAAACGAAAACCGCGTCTCGGCTACGATACGAACCCGTGGTTTGTTAGCTCGTGCGGAACTTTGAGGTTCGCTGCAATTTGCTGACGGCAGCTCCCACTTCTGATCCAGGTTCGCTGCTCCGGTCCTCGCCGGATCAGGCTGCCTTCCTAGTGGCTGCCCTGAACGGATGATCCATGGTGAAGGCGTCGGGCCGAATGGACCGCTCAACCTGAGCCCATGTCACTGGATGCGCGATTGGAAACCCGGGGCGGGCTCGTGGGGAGAACGCACCTACGGCCGTGTTGCCTCTCCCGTTGCGAAGGTAGTCGATGAAAATGCGTCCCATCCGTGCTGCCGGTGCAGCGGACAAAAGGTAACGGTCGGGCTGAACGTTGATAAGACTTCGGGCAAGCGACTTGGCTAGTTGCCGGGCGCTGTCGTGGGTCATCTTTGGTTCAATAGGCGCCATCAAATGGATGCCCTTGCCGCCGGTGACCTTAGGCCAACTCTTCAGACCTGCAGCCTCCATGATGTCGCGAAGCGCCAGGGCCGCTTCGATCACCTGCTTCCATTCGACGCCCTCGCCTGGGTCGAGGTCGAGAACCACGCGATCGGCGCGATCGATGTCATCAATGGTGGCGTTCCAAGGATGAAGCTCCACCGCATCCATTTCGACCAGCCCGAGCAGACCAGCAAGATCGTCGACCCACACGCGCACTCCTTCGCCTCCCTCGCGCTTCTGGACGCGTAACTGATGCACGGCCCTCGGAATGTCGGGCAAGGGGCCCTTGTGATAGAAAGTCGCCCCATGGGCATGCCGGACCAGTTTCAACGGTCTGTGGCTGAGATGAACCAGAGCTTGGTCGGCAACCTGCTCCCAGTAGCCCCTAAGCTCATGCTTGGAAGGCGACACCGCGTCTGGCAGCAGCTGCAGGATGTTCTCACGAGGCACACCGCGTTCGTTGGCCTCGTGCCGCCGCTTAGATGGGGCGGGCGGCTTTGCGGGGATCGTGACGAGGTCTTCACGAAGGCCCTTGAATACCGCTTCCCGCAAGATGCCGCGGTCGGTCACGCCGCTGAACTGCACCTCGGCCAAAACGTCCGGCCTAACCCATGTGGCCTTGGGCTTGTCGATCGGCTCCGACAATGGCGACTTGTCGATAATCAGCGGGTCGAGCCGCTCGTGGACCTGCCGCGCGGTGATCAAGCTGTAGCCGCTCTGCGCCTTCCCGGCATAAACCAGCCGGTCGCCTTCAGGCCTGCCGATGTAGAGCGAGGCGATGCGACGCGGGTGAGCGCCAAGCTTCTCGACAAAAGCCACGATGGGAAAGGTGTCGCTCTTGATGCATTTGATCTTGACCCAGCTTGTCTGGACGCCGGAGCGATAGGGGGAATCGGCGCGCTTGGAGACGATGCCCTCCAACCCCATCTTGCAGGCGTGGGCGAACATGTCCTTCCCGCTTACCTCCAGATGCTCGGCATAGGTCAGGGTCGGAGCTGTATCTTTGAGCAGCTTCTCCAACGCAGCCTTGCGTTCCGAAAGCGGCTGCTGCCGGAAATCGCGCCCGTTGAGATGAAGCAGGTCGAACGCGTAGAACATGAGCCTCGACGAGTTCGGACTGCCTAGCTCCCGTTCCAAGGCTTGATAGTCCGGCAGCCCAGTATCGCCTAAGACCACAGCCTCACCATCGATGATCGCGGATTTCACCGGCAGGCTCGCCGCCGTCTGAACAATTCTCTTGTACCGATGCGACCAGTCGTAGCCTCGCCGGGTGAAGGCTCGCGCTTTTCCACCTTCGAGGATAAGTTGAGTCCGGTAGCCGTCGTACTTGATCTCGTGAAGCCAGTTGCCGCCATCAGGAGCTTTCTCCACCAGCGTCGGCGATTGAAACTCGATGAACGACAGCCGGTCTTCGGTCCTGCTCATGTGCTCGCGACTCCCGGAACCGGGAGTCAAACCGTGCGACGGCAATCAGTTCCGAGAACTTTAGCAAAAATGCATATAACGGGCTTGCGGAGCCAGTCTGAAGGGAGGAGAACCGCGCCACGCGACCTACGTCGGGCAGCTCCGCGCGTGCCCCCGGTTGTCGGTACGCGGGTGTATCATTTTAATACAATCCTCAATTGGTGGACTTGTGCGATACACCGGCAGCTAATTCGTCCGTCAGGCCAAAAAGGGAGAGAGGCCGCGAAGTGGGAGAAAGCGATGTCCGTGCAAAAAGAAGACTATCGAACGAACAGGGCTGACTATGCGATTGCTGCGAAGCGCGGCGGTGCGCTTGCTGATGGTGGCGACTACGTCGAGTTACTGGCACGAAGAAAGAAGGCGCTTTGGCTTAAGGATCGGCGAACCGCCAGATTGGCCGCAAACCCCACGGAAAGTTCGTTGGGATCCAGACCTAGACTGCGCGGATAGCGCCAGCTCTCAGTACGCTTGGCGGGCTTTCTGGATAAGCATTACGATCAGTCACGAATCCAGAACAATCGCCAGGTGCCGTGCTGCCGCACATTCCACAATCAGTTCTTGGAGGCCAGCATCAGTCAATTTGGTCCTCGTTTTTTTCCGAACGATCCTGATGGCCTCGTGAACGGAGATGCGCGCGCCCTTGCCTCGATCATCCAGGTAGCGGCCGATCTCAATCACCGCGTCGGCGTCAACGTCCTTGGGCAAGTCGCGCATAGCCTTTCCCCCAACCGGGAAGCTAGACATGCTTGCTGCAAAAAGCAAAATCCCGCCGCGACCGCAGGGTGCCGCTCAAAGGCTGAAATATGAGCGATGGCGATTGAGAGCGGCTGGCAGCCTGGGCTGCGCGTCGCTCGCCCGAAAAGTCGCATACCATCGCCTCGAATTCTACTTCGGTGTTGGAACGGATCAACGGCCGCTTTTGACGTCAGCAACGAGGCGCTGACCGGGAGGGTGATCGGTTTTGGCTAACTTGCTCCATGAATTTTGATGCGCAGCTCAGGGGCTGCTGCACTCTAAGATCGTCCTCCACGAGGTGCCCGTTTCCTAGAATTGTCCCGGATGCGGTCAGCCGGTCGATCGGCGGGATTTGCGTCAAGTCTTCTGGCGTAAAGTGCCTAGCCATGAGCCTCTGCAGCCGGAGTGACCTGCGACAATCCTCGAATTTCCGTCGACGAGTACAGGGAAGCCACACTGAGCTGGGCCACACCCTATTCCCTTGGTATCAAACCGACATTTGAATCCTTTACGGGCTGCATTAGCTTACACAGCTAGAGTCTTAGCTATTGGGAGGTAGCTATGATCGTAAGCTATATAGACATGGCGCAGGCGATGATTGACGCCAGCTTCCTGTCTCAGCACCGTTCTATGGCCGACATTACCTCACTTCGCGGTGACATAGCCCAAACCCGGCGCGCAATCGCGGCATCACGCGAGCTTCTAAAGCGGCTTCGCCAGCGCAAGATAGGGGAGGCACTCAGAGACGCTGAGCACCACCGGGTATCCGCGTGGGATGCAGACATCGTCCGCAAGGTCTTTGAGGATTTGGTCGTGGAAGTGAAGACGCCAAGGTCTCAATGGCGCGCCGTCGCTCAGTACCTGGTTCACGAGTTTACCGGGTCCGAGCGTGTCGAGCCTGCGTTGGTTGGATTGGATCATCAGGAAGTAAGGCGCTAACCACCGCGCGGTGGAGCTTAGGGTCGAAGGAACAAAGGGTACGCCTTTTTGTTCGACTCCAATGGTGCTTTATTATTTCGATCTAACCGATAACGGAACCGCCTACCCGGACACCGAAGGCACCGACCTTCCGAGCCTGGTATCCGCTGAAGATGAGGCAGCAAGGGCGCTGCTGGAAATAGCAAAGGACAAAATGCCGGACGGCACCTTCCGAGAGGTCGCCTTGCATGTACATGAGGGTACCAGCAAACCGCTCTTTGTGGTAAAAGTCACGTTCGAACTATTACGCAACGGGTCTGATAGTGATGGAGCCGTGGGAACCTGAAGCCTTACGCAATGTAAGCGCTCGTATGTACCAGCGATGGGCGGCGGCACAGATTGACGATCTTCGCTTGAACATTGAAGACACTCGCCGCGTTATCGAAGAGTCCCGCAAGCTGCTGGATCGGCTAGCAGCCAAGCCAGGCGCAAATGAACCCTTAGGCTCGGAAAAGCCCCAGCGCTTTGGTCCGGACCGGATTTCAGGCGGGAGCTATCTCAGTGACCGGTCGGCGGCTTCGTGACCGTAACCACGCCCGCTATCGCCAACAGCCCCGCTCGATCCCGTATTTGTGACCTCTCCCCGCCGGGCTTGAATCAGTCCCTGCCCCTTGAGCACCTGGAATGCCAGCGTCACACCCGGGCGCCTCATCCCAAGCATTATCGAAAGGAATCGTGCGTGATCGCCAGCCTGTTGCCGATGACGCGGTCCGCTCACATCAGGAGCCACCTTGCCAGTCTTTCCTGCCGCCAGATTGGGCCAACCAGCGTTGTGACTGCCGACGGGCGTCATTCGAACGGATGAACCAGGTACCTGCCAGACAGTGGCGTCTAAGCGCTACTCCTGCTAGGCAAGCGAACGGGCCGCCGCGCGGTTTAGCCTGGGTCCATGGTGTGCTATAATTCGCCTCATGGGACAGAAGGCAAAGCAGAAGGCGAACAACCAGGCGACGGAACGTCCAGTCGATCGCGAGCGGGCGCGAGAAGCCGAGTACTACGCCCGCAAGGTCGGCATCACCAGAGACGAAGCTCTTAGAATCATCCACGAAGCCCAGGTTCCGAAGCTTGCCATAGTCCACAAGGGCGGCGCGAAGGCAAAATAGGCATCGCAGTCGGCCTTGTTCTGTTTTGCCCTGCCCTTCTTAGGAACAAGCGCGACAGTGTCGAGGCCGAGCGCGGCTCATCTGCGTCGCCTCCCAAGACAGCCACGCCTAATCCATGGGCTCTACTTGACCGTGTGACCCTCGTCCTATCTTGTCAGCGCGCGGCGGACCTCCGAGCCGCCATGGCCGGCGCGGTAGACTCAGGCACTGCGTCGGCCGCCTCCACCTCCACCTAGCGTGACTTCGTCGGGTCGACATTGGCAGGCTTGACGGAACGCTGTCCCAGCCGATCGGCCCTCAGACGAGCTGTCTTGGCTTCACGGGCTTTGCGCTCCGCATCGATGACGACGCGAGATACGCGGTCAGCCCGTTCGTGCCTTAGCTTGTCAACCTTGCGCGGCATATCGGTCCCCTAAAATGGTCGCCCGCGCCCCTCGGCAGAAGCGCGGGCAGTTGAGGCCCGGACCTCAACCGGCGGCGAGCCCTGGAGAGCCACTGCCACCAATCTACCAACCAGCGACAGTCGTTCAGGTTCCAGGGCCGCCGCCTTTGCCGATCGCACAGGGCCCGCCTCACTGGCGAGGGAAGCGGCCCGGCCAGGTCTCGGGGACCTGACCGGCAGCACGGGAGCTGCCGCTTTTCGAACCTGCCGACGAATATCAAGTTCCCATATGCCCGCCGGCCATAGCCAGCGGGCAGTCACATGGGACGACCGCCCGGGAATAAAGCGGGCCGGCTCCCGAACATTGGTCTCTGACACATGTTCCAGCAGCCCAACAAAGAGGCCATCGGTTGGGACCCGGGGCACTTCCGGAGTGCTTGGACCAACCAGCATAGGTCAATCGAGGGCGGGAGTTGGGTGGCTACCCCGACAAGCTTCGGGACGTTGCCGCAGCTAAGCTCGAAGAGGGCACTGCTGAGGTTAAGAGGATCGCAGCCGAAGGCTATCAGGCGGTCACCGAAGCTGCGCGGCAGGCGTCGCGCGAAGGCACGCTGACCGACAAGGTCCGCGAGGTCGTCAGGTCCGCGGCCGAAAGTACGGAAAATGCGGTCCGCCAACGGCTCGCCAACTCTAAGCAGTCTCGGGAAGAAGGTGCTGGCCAGAAGCCTCGCGCCGGCAAGCCAAAAAAGCCTAGGCGGCCTTGAGCGATTAGACATAGACCCGGAAAAAACCCGTGTCGCGATGGAGCTTGGGACCGAACCCCGCGCGGGACTTTCTCACTGGTGTGGAACGCTTCCCTTTGTCGCAAGTTTGCCCCTTCGGGACATCAGGCATGAACTTTGTCCGGGAAAGTTGATACCTTCCGTCGAGGAAATCCATGCTTGAGGCGTGGCGCATTGCGAAGGCCAGCGTGGCGGGCTTCATTGCCGACGGCGCTCTCAGTCACGGTGCAGCCATGGCGTTCTTTGCGGTCACGTCACTTGGACCTGTTTTGTTGCTGGTCGTGGCCGTAGCGGGCCTGGTGTTTGGACACGACGCCGCACGCACTGCAATAGCCGGTCAGCTTTCTGGATTGATGGGACCCCAAAGCGCCGAGGTGCTACAAAGTGCGCTGCAAAGCGCCTCAAATCCGAAGTCGGGAATGATCGCGACCTTAGTTGGCCTGTGCACGTTGCTTCTTGCGGCATCCGGTGTATTTGGCGAAATGCAATCGGCATTGAACATAATTTGGAGGCCAAACCGGAGGAAGCTCGATTGCTCGGCTGATCCGGGCGCGGACGGCCAGCTTGGGATTGGTCATTGCACTCGGCTTTTTGTTGCTCGTCTCGCTGGCGGCGAGCGCAGCAATTAGCGCCCTCAGTGGCTGGATCAACCAGCTGCTGCCCTTCGGATCAGTCATCGTTGAAGGGCTGAACATCCTGTTCTCCTTCTTCCTTATCGCGCTGTTATTCGCAGCGATCTACAAAGTCCTACCGGATAGGGAGTTGCAGTGGCGCGATGTATGGTTCGGGGCATTTGTCACCTCTGCACTGTTCACCATCGGCAAGAGCTTAATCGGCCTTTACATTGGGAGCAGTGGCGTGGCGTCTTCGTTCGGTGCGGCCAGTGCGCTGATCGTCGTGCTGCTGTGGATCTACTACGCGTCATTGATATTTCTTCTCGGGGCCGAGTTCACTCATGCGTATTCCCTGGAACACGGCAGCCAACGGGGAGGCGGACAGTCCTCGCACAACAGTAGTCCTCGTCGGGGGCAGTGAAGCTGACTCCACGCGGTGCCTTTTCTTCAGCACTAACGCCTGTTCAAGGCGAGATTCGGGATTGTGAGATGCGATACGCAGCGCTGCGGGACTGCGTCAGCGTGGCCTGATGATCTCGCGCCGTGAGCCAAAGCCCAATGCTCGAGGTGGCGGGCTGCTGCGCGTGCCACCAATGAATTGATCCGGACGCGGCCGACCCCGTCGGGAACGCCGGAGACGCAGCGGGGCTCTGTTAGGCGGGAGCTCCGCATAACATCTTGAGCATTGTCAGCCTAATTCGCGCCAGTTTCCGCGCGGGAGCATCGAAACGCGGGTGGCAAGACTCAACGACAAAGTCCAACGTCATTAGATCAAGCAGAAATTGGTCGATCGTGTCGGTTGCACCGTCTGACCTTTCCTCTAGCTGTCTTAGCAGTTCGCGCGCCTGCTTCACCGCTGCCGTGTTGGGCATGTCTATCAAAGCCTCAAGCCGCTCGAAGATGTCCAATTCATCCTCACGTGCAACCGCAATGAAATGGGTGCGGCCCCTAATGTCCAGCGAAAGCGCAATGGTAGTACGAGGCGGGGTCGCTGGGTAGCCCCGCGGCAAGTCTAAAACGTGATGGCCGCCACGCCGTAACCAGCTCCGTCTCGACCGATCGTGAGGAAGGGCTCCTCGTCCGCGCCGCCTGGCTGGCTTATGTCGGAGACCTCACGCAAGCCCAAATCGCCAAGTCCCTTGGCCTAACTCGCCTTCGCGTCAACCGAATGCTGGCGCAGGCCCGCGAGCGGGGGATAGTTCAGATCCGCATCAATTCGAAGGTGGCGAACTGCATTGAGCTGGAGAACCGGTTGCGTCATAGCTACGGCGTCTCGGATCCAATCGTGGTTCCGACACCGCCCGATCCTGCTCTGCTACCCCAAGTCATCGCAGCCGCCGCCGGGCAAGCCCTGTCGCTCAGGATCCGCGACGGGATATCGGTGGGCGTGGGATGGGGTCGCACGCTCCAACTCAGCCTCCGGTCGGTGACCGTACGTCCGGTCAAAGGGATGTCCGTCGTTTCCTTGCTCGGCGGACTGACGCGCGGGTCGGCGATCAGCATCTATGAGATGGCGTCGCGGCTCGCTGCGCTTTACGACGCGGACTGTTTCTACATCGCCGCACCGGTGTTCACCGATACCGAGGCCACGCGCGATCTGCTGATGCGCCAGTCGATCCTGGAGGACGCCTTCAGCCATGCCCGCGACGTCGATGCCGCTTTCGTCTCGGTCGGTGCGGTGCACAAGGACGCCACCATTTCGGATCGGGCTGATAGGCGAGGACGATCTCATATCGCTGCACCAGGCAGGCGCCGTCGGCGATATTTGCGGCCACTGGATCGATGCCGATGGACAGCTCGTCAATCACCCGCTCAACCATCGTGTGATAGGCCTCGCTCCTGAAAGCCTGCGCGACATCGACACCGTCATCTTGCCCTCCGGTGGCCTCGACAAGGTTCCGGTGCTGCGCGCGGTGCTGCGTCTCGGTGTCGTCGATGTTTTGATCACGGACGAGCAAACCGCTGCGGCGATCCTTGCAGAAAAGGCCCTAGCGTAGACGGGCCTTCAGCATCGGTTGCCAAAGATCGAGTGAAACAGCGCCTTGCGCGCGGCTGCAACGGGCCAGGACAAAGCCAGGACCACGCTTCTTATGCAGTGGTCGCAGGGTCAATCCCTGCATCGCCTACCAGCCAGCGCACCGATCCCGTTGGATGTTACGCTCAAAGCGTTTTCACTGAAAAGGCAACTGGCGCGAAATTATCGCATGATCGCTAAATCAGTCCTCTGCGAACGTTCAGGTGAGTGAACGCCGTCACCAGGATTGCGCCGACCATGAAGTAGAGCGTGGGAATGGCGTGGCCGTTGTGGAACTGGAAACCAGCACAAAGGAGGGCTAGCACAACGGCGAGAAAGGCGGTTAGACGCGAGAAGTTATCGGACATGGGGCGACCTTTGAAAACGGGTGGCCGCCCTCAATCGGCCGCGCGCTCTATAAAGCGATTTGCACCGCCCTGCAAGCTCGGCCTGGTGTAGGCTCTTGGCCCGACACAACCCGACGCTCACAGGTTTTCCACTGTGCCCTGTTGGGGGCGCAGCGGGCTGGCGAAGCCCGTCATGACACATTGTGCCACTCTGGCGCCTCCCGTGGACTGGTGCCGGCCGGGCATGGCGGGTATCGAAATCCTGCCGTCGAACACGCTCCTGATCCTCGCAATCTCGCTAACGTTACGCGAATAGCCGCGGCCAGAACCTGCCGAGTGCACACGAATTTACGCCAGAATACGACCCTTTTCGCCACGTTTCGATCTCTCAGTGCACATGGAGCGCACACAAAAAATGGCCACCTACACAAAACTCTCGTCCGGCTCCTGGCGTGTCCAAGTCCGTCGCAAAGATCGCTACGTCAGCGAGACCTTCCTGCGCCGCGACGACGCACGGTGCTGGGCGACGGAAACAGAGCGCCAGGTCGATCGCGGCGAGACGCCGACCAAGTCTCCTTTAAGACATCTGGGGAAGTGTAACCTCGCAGCTCTCGGTCGCGAACGGCTAATTCGTTTTGGTCGCGATGGGGCCGCCCAAGGTGCCGGATTCGTCTCCACCGAAATAGGCCTGGAGGAAGAGGAAATGGAAATCTCTGACGAGGGAGATCTTATCGAGAGCCGGACTCCAAGTTTCTGCCGATAGTTAGGCCGCTTCTGCTGCCGTTCGTACGGATTTACGCGGCTTGTGTCGAACGACCACATCAACTTTGTAATCGAGCCGGCCCAGGCACCGAACAAGGCGATCGATTGAAAACTTCCCCGTACGGCCGGTGACGATCGCTGATACGTCTGGCTGTTTCATGCCAAGCAATTGAGCCGATTTCGCCTGGGTCAGGCGCCGACGCTTGATAATGGCGCGGATCTCACGAGCCAGCTTGGCCTTGAGCAATTCCTCTTCGGGATTGTCAAAGCCCAAATCCGCAAACACATTGCCGCTGCTTACTTCGGCGGTGATGTTTTCAGTCATACCTTGTTCCTTTCCCATAGTTTTCGCGATAGTGCGCCTCAGCCGCCTTCAATCGCGCCGTAACGAGATCGATTTCGGCTTGGGCGCCCTTCTTCGATATCGACAAAGCCTGGTGGGCGGCGCGGGGCCTGCAGATGGCGGCTTTGCTCTGGGGCATTCCTCGAGGCGAACTGGCACTGCCTCTCGCGTATCTTATCGAGAGCGGGGGCCTCCCTTTTGCTCAAACGGGAATATTTCCGGCGAGAGGTCGAAGTTCGACTGATTTGCGTGGCCACCAACAAGCGTCCAGCTGCGCCATTGTGGGTCGAGACGCACCCCGGCTGGCGCGGCGACGTTAGAGAATCTGGCGCGGAGCCGAATGGAGTCGCCCTGCGCGCGCCGGGCCTGATGAACTAGGCGTAGCGCCCAAGTCCTAGCCTACCTCTTGCACAAAGGAACGCGTCGACTTCGTAAGCGTTGACTGCCATTCAGCGAGTGGCCGCATGCACCTTATCCAGATCTTGCTTCCCCGAGCCGACAACGGCGGCCAGCCTTTTCCGCGGGAAGATTTCGATCGGGTCAAGGAGGAACTGGCGAGCCGATTTAAAGGCGTTACGGCTTTTCTTCAGGCGCCTGCGGAGGGCCTGTGGCGGCAAGGCGCGGAATCTGAAAGAGACGACATCGTTATCTTCGAGGTGATGACGGAAGAAATCGATCTGGCGGACTGGCACGACCGCCGCGCGGAACTCGAACGAAGATTTCGGCAGGACAAGGTTATCATCCGCTACATGCCGATGGCGCTCGTCTAGGTCGACGCCCGGCCTTCGACGTCGATCCGCAAGAGCGAATACGATCCCGAGAGCGAGGTTTTCTCCGTGTGGTTCGCTGCGAGTGGCAAGCGCCATGACTACGAGGGTTCCTGTGGAGGTCTACACCGCATTCCGAAACGCCTTCGCCAAGGCCGATTCTTCAATGACAATATCCGGGACCGTTTTCACTATCGGCTGATCTCGGACGATTAACGATTTCCGGTGAGGCGACGCTCCCGCCCCCGGCTCGGCGTTTGCCGCGCCAGCAGGCTTCGATTCCGGCGAGCCTTTGTGCCGTAGAAAAATCGACGAGAGGACCATTACCGCTGTAGTTGGAAAGATTCAAACCAGAGGTTGGCATCCATAAGGTAGCTGACAAGAGACTGTACCTCCCCGCCGTGGCGAGGCGCCTGGTTCGCCGCGCCGAGGCCGTGCTCTTCATTGTAGGCTGGTATGACCCGACCAGATCATGCCCCACGCGCCAAATCGGAACAGTGCTACCAAAGCGATCTCAGGCCATTGTGCCGAAAGAATGTTTTCGCGGCCGCCACACCGCTTTTTGCGCGCGCTCGTACAACAAGCGTGAAGCAGAGGTTGGCTTAGATCCAAAGCACTCGCTTGGGAAACGCTAGGCGGCGGCCCCGTAGCTCGGCATTCTCGACGGCGGAACCTGCCGACTGCCATCACCGTCACGGCACTCGAAGATGTAGACATCGCCGTGGCCATTGCCGGCCGCGGTAAAGGCAACGTCATCGAAGTTGCCGCTGCGTCCTAGTCCTTTAGCCGCAATGCCGAAAGTGGCTGTCTGCACCAAGATAGCCCGCGCCCGATCGAGAGCCGCGTCGTCGTTGCCAGCTTCGATACTCGCCATGTCGACCGTGACACAGTCTCCGCCTTCACCCCAAAAGACAACACGCAGGATGGGCTCTCCGGTTGGCGAGGTCGCGCGCGAGACATCGGTTCGAACAATTTGCACTGCGGAACTCCTTTTTGGATGTGTCGAGCCTGCTATAGCTTGACCGCCATTTCGCGGCTCCAGAGCCGAAGCTTGCGGCAGGATGCGATGAACTTGGCGACAGCCTTCGGATCATAGAGCCCAATCAGGCCCTCGTCGGCTTCCGGATCGACGCCGGCCCTCTGCAACAACGGAATGCTCCCCGAAGTGAAAGCGATGAACTTGCAGTGGGCGAAAGCGTCGGCAACGAAATCCCGCGCAGCAGCCTCACCAGTCAAGCGCTCAGCTCCCTCTTCAGAGAGGAGGAGCGCAACCGCGTCGAACAGGACTGAAGGCCCGCCGTCGATCATGTGCTTCGCCGCTATCCAGCTTCCGTCGGCGGCTTCGACGCCGCCGACCTTTGGCGCGACAACCTCCATGACGGCGCCTTCTTTCTCGATCGCCGACTGCAACTTCTTCAGCAGCGAGGCATCGGCGCCGGGACCGACGAGCACTCCGACCTTGCGGCCAGCGAAACTCTCCGGCCCGTTCTCGATGATGCTGAGCGCCGGCGACGGTTCGAGATCGCGGGGCGCAACAGCGGCGTCCGCAGGCTGAGGAAGGTCCTTCATGCCGAGTTTATCGGCAACGGTTTCGGCAAGTCCCTCATCGATATTTAGAAGATGCGCGACCATGCGCTCGCGGATAGCGACCGTCTCGACCTTGCTGAGCTCGAAGGTGAGGGCCATGGCGACATGACGCTGCTCCGGGGCGGTCTGGCTGTTGAAGAACTGGCGCGCCTGGCTGTAGTGGTCCGCGAAGCTCTCGGCGCGTAGTCGGACTTTCTGGCCCTGTTCCGCGTCGGCGAACGACCTGAACCCGCGCTCGCGAGATTCGCGCGGTCCTTCGCCAAACGAATTCGGCTGGTAGTTCACGCGTCCAACCGGGTTGCGCATGGCCATGTGGCCGTCCTGCTGGAAATGATGGAACGGGCATTTGGGCGCGTTGATCGGGATGTGCGTGAAGTTCGGACTGCCCAGCCGCTTGAGCTGTGTGTCGAGATAGGAGAAGTTGCGGCCCTGTAGTAGGGGGTCGTTGGAGAAGTCGATGCCCGGCGGCACGTTCTGCGTCATGAACGCGACCTGCTCGGTCTCAGCGAAGAAGTTATCAGGCATACGGTCGAGCACTAGGCGACCGACCGGAATCGGACGCAGGATTTCCTCCGGAATGATCTTGGTCGGGTCGAGAACGTCAAAGTCAAAACTGTCGGCAAACTCCTGGTCGAATAGCTGAAGGTTGAGCTCCCATTCCGGGAAATCACCGGACTGGATCGCATTCCACAGGTCGCGCCGGTGGAAATCCGGGTCGGCGCCGTTGATCTTGACGGCTTCGTTCCAAACCACCGACTGCATGCCGAGCTTTGGCTTCCAGATAAATTTGACGAAGGTGGATTCGTCCTTCGCATTGACCAACCTGAAGGTGTGGACCCCAAAGCCCTGCATGAACCGGAAGGAGCGCGGGATGGCACGATCGGACATGACCCACATGATCATGTGCATCGATTCCGGCGTGAGGCTTATGAAGTCCCAGAAATTGTCATGGGCCGACTGGGCCTGCGGAAAGGCGCGATCGGGCTCCGGCTTCACGGAATGGATGACATCCGGAAACTTGATAGCGTCTTGGATGAAGAACACCGGAATGTTGTTGCCGACCAAATCCCAATTGCCCTCCTGCGTATAGAATTTGACCGCGAACCCGCGAACGTCGCGCGCGAGATCGAACGAACCTTTCGATCCGGCGACAGTCGAGAAGCGCACGAAAACCGGCGTCTTTTCTCCGGCGCGCTGAAAGATGTCGGCGCGCGTGTAGGCGGACAGCGACTCGTAGGTCTCGAAAAAGCCGTGGGCGCCATAGCCTCTCGCATGGACGACGCGCTCGGGAATTCGCTCGTGGTCGAAGTGGAAGATTTTCTCCCGGAAATGGAAGTCTTCGATGAGCGCCGGTCCGCGCTCGCCGATCTTCAATGTGTTCTGGTCATCAGCCACGGGACCGCCTTGCGCGGTAGTCAGGATGGGGGTATCGGTATCCCCTTCCGCGACCTGGTGAAGCTCCCCTCCATTACCGCGCGTCAGCTTTTGATCATGGATCGTCGCGGGCTTGCCCGACGACTGTCTAGCGGTCTTGGCCATGCTAATATTTCCTGTTTGAGAAACCTGACTTCAGAACACTCTCAATGCCGGCCTCACCCTTAAGTTCCTTGTGACAGCGGCCCAGTTCCTCTTTTGGGAAAGACTGCGCCGGAGTATTGCCGCCCTTTCGAGAGCGGCCACCCCACCCTCTGGAACCAAGACCGCCGAGTGCAGTTTTGTCGGGGACAAAACTGAGGTGAACATTCGATCGCAAGCGCCGGGGAAGACGCTGATTTAACCGCCAGGCTTGCACGCGAACACGGCGTTTCCGACGTGAGGGCGGTCTTTCAAGCCTTGCGCCGCGGTGGCGGAACCATGGCCCACTTCAGCCATGCCGACTTCGGCGGGACGTCGCAATGGTCTTCCGGCATGACCATGGTCGGCGACATGTTCAACGACAGCCTTAAAGCAAAGCTCAATGCCATTGCGGGTGAACTGTCGAGGCACCTGCGAGCACCCCCGCAGGACCGGGCTGATGATCGCGCCACGCCGGGTCATGGTGGCTCCAGGAGCTTGGTGATCCTTCATCTGACGGATCTCAGAATGGTCTGCGCTACGCGGTGTTTCCCTAAAACGTCCCCAGTCATCGACGACCACGACATACGACACCAGCGACCAACAGATTTCGGGTGTGTCTCAAGCGCAGAGCACGGATTCCACGCTCACGTTGGGAAGCCAGCACGGCGTCGTCCGCGTTTCGAGTCTCGCGCAGGCGAATAAGCTCTGAGCCGGACGTTCCTAAGATTGGACTTTCGATGGAAATTGTCACGATCGTCGGATATCTCGCAGCCATATGTTCGATGACCAGCTTTACGCCGCAGGCCTGGAAAATCATCAGAACGCGCGACACTAACAGTATCTCGGCGCCGATGTACGTGCTGACTGTCTTGGGTTTTGCGCTATGGCTGACCTTTGGCCTGATGAAAGACGAATGGCCCATCATCATCACCAATGCGGTCTGCCTCATCCTCTCTGCATTCATCCTCCTGATGACCGTGCTTCCAAGAGCCAAGAAAGAAGCAGTGGCAGAGGCTGTCGACCCGACAGGACGCGCCGGGGATACTAAGAGTTGATCTCCATTGGACGGACAACCGACGCAATCTTCACTGAGGAGCCGGCACCCAACGCTGGCGCAAACTGAAGCCGAGTTTTCCGTAGACATTTGTAGCCAGGGATTTGGACCGAGGCTAAAGGGAAACGGTGATTATGCTTCGGCTCTTGCGAGAAACTGGAGCAGTTCCTTCGCTGAGTCGTCGGCGCTTCCTCCGCCATGAGGTGACCGCAATCAAGGCCCGCCCTTGGCAACAAGCGCGAAGCTTGCTGTGATCGCCCAGGAGATACGCAGCCATCCCTGAGCGCTCGCCGACAGTGTCCCAACCGTACCCCCTTCGAGGCGGCGGAACGCCATGGGAGCTTCACCAGGGCGGCGGCTCCCCTACCTGGAGGTGGTGCGCGATGCCTTCGACCGTATGGCTCGGCATGGGCGCAAACCTGCTGGGCTGTCAGCGAGAACGGGCCGAAAGCGTTCGGTCCGTTTTCGGCATGGCCGCACTCGAAAGCGCCTTTTTGCCTCCAAGGAGCAGCACCGCACTGGGCGCTGGACGAGATTTGGTGAGTACAAAACCGGCCGCAGGCGATATCTTGGACAACAGGAGATCAATTCTCGTCACGATACATTGGGAGGACGACGTGAACAATTCCACTGGTGGTTCTTTGGGCGTCGCTGTCATTACCGGCGCATCCTCCGGAATCGGCAAAGCTTTTGCCGAGCGCCTGGCCAGCGACGGGTACGACGTCGTGCTCGTCGCCCGGCGGCGCGACCGGCTCGAGTCGGTAGCCCGCGAGATTGAGGCCGGCGGCGCCTCCGCGGAAATCATCGTCGCCGATCTGGCGCTGTCGAAAGGCCTCGACAAGGTGGAACAGCGGATCCGGTCCGGGGACGTATCGCTGCTCGTCAACAACGCCGGTTTCCAGACCTACATGCCGTTCGTCGACCTCTCGATCGACCGCGCCGAGGAAGAGGTCGCCGTGCAGATAACTGCGGTCATGCGTTTGTCGCATGCGGCACTTCCTGCGATGATTGCGCGCGGCGAAGGCGCCATCGTCAATGTCTCTTCCCTGCTCAGCTTCAGCGGAAGCCTGAACTTCCCGTTCCTGCCGAAGCGCTCGGTTTATGCCGCAACGAAAGCCTTCGTCACCACCTTCAGCGAGCTTCTGGCGGCTGAACTCCAGGGCAAAGGTATTCGCGTCCAGGCGCTTTGTCCCGCAGTCGTCAGGACAGAATTCCATGACATCGACGGCAAGCCGGTCCTCAGGCCCAATGTGCCGGTGATGGAGCCGGCCGACGTCGTCAAGGCATCCTTGGCTGGCCTCCGGCAGGGTGACACGGTCTGCATTCCGGCCTTGGAGGAAGGGGGCAGGCTCTCCGCTGTCGCGGACGCAAATCGCGCCCTGTTCGATGCCGGTCGCGGCGCCCAACTCGCAACTCGGTATCGCTGACGGACGAAGCGCAGGCCTTTGTTGCTATGTAGGTTGCGGTAGCGGCGCCTGGTGAACGACGAAGTCTCAGTCGTGGCAAATCCCCACGCCCGATTGATTGCCATCGAGGAGACAGGCCAGCGCGGGATACCCGACAGCCAGATCGCGGACGGTCGCACTGCATCTCGCCATCCCAGTATGACCTTCAGCTTCAAGAGGCGGCCAAGACTTGTTAGACGCAGGAACGACTGATGTGGCTACGTCCATTGCCCAAGGATGGACACTGGAGAGACGGCCGAGACGCTCCACAAGCTCGCTATTGAGCATCTCGAACAGCTAAAGGCTACAACGGCCTAAACGCTCCGGCACGGTTCGGCATTCCGACACGCCACATGTCGGATTATTTGCATTCAAACGAATTTTGCGACGCTATAGATGCTGCCTCAACGTAAGTTCTGGGAGGAAAGCATGGCTCCGCACGAGCAGCATGCCGTTGAAATCATCCGGGAGAGGAAATGGTCGGTGCGTGTGACCGCCTATGGCAGCTCCCTCACGTTGCCCTTCGAAGCTGAAGAGTACGCCCGCTCATATGCGGATGGTCAGGCGTTCCGGCTCGGTGTCCAAGTTGTCGAACTCAGGAGGTGCGCTTAGCCGCAGCAATCGGGGAACCTTCTCCCGCGCTCGGTGTTTGGCCGCGAAGGAGAATTTATATGAGTGGACCGGGCACCATTTGGACGCTGAGTATCGTCGGACCTGTCATCCTCGCCTTGATAATCATCTATGCTCTGCTGAATCAAAGGAGGCTTTCACGGCGCGTGGAAATCCACCAGGATGAAGCGGTCAATAAGCTCTATGAGGACCCCCAAGGGCGCTCCTCACCGGCTGGCGCGGTCCGAGCACAAGAGGCAGAGATTCGACTTCGTCAGAAATAGCCGGCTCTCTTGCTCCTAACGGCGTTGCTGGGGTGGAGAGCTGTGCTAGGGGTCTCTAGCCCGGGCCCAAGGCGGCGGCCGTCGAAACGTCTTCGCGGGCACGTCTCGCAGCAGGGCATCGACGATTGCAGCCTTGGCCGGCAACCACGCTGCCTGCCAGGAATCGCCGTGACCGTCGCATGCGTCGAGCTGTTTCAGAGCAGGTCCAGCGTGCGCTGGTCGCGCTCGCCGCCGAAGAAGCGGTCTAGTGCCTCGCGGAAGATTGAGCCGTCGACGCCGGCGGTTTCGCCAAACAGCGTCATTGATGAGCAGAACTTCACATCGTCTGGAGAGCCGAAGATTTCGTGTGCTGAGCGGCCGTTTACACCAAGAGCCGCGGCTGTCGCATGATGCAGGCGTTCGCCAAGAACGGCATCGGCCAGATACGCCCGCGCTTCATCCTTGGACGAGATGCCATAGTACTGCGCGTTCGGCGAGTGTCCGAGTCCACGCAGCTGCGGGAAAACAAACCACATCCAGTGGGAATGCTTGCGGCCAGCGCGCAGCTCGGCCAGGGCGGCTTCGAAGACCGGCTCCTGGGCGGCACGAAAGCGCGCCAAGTCGTATGGATCGTCAAAGGCCATGCTTAGCTGACTGGCCGGTTCTGGCGTGCGCCGGCGAATAGCGCGCGCTTTAGTCGGTGGCTGCAATAATATACCCCAACCAAATATGCAGATCGTCGCTGGCCGCGAATTTTGTAAGTTCGTAACGGTTCCAGGGCATGGTGGTCTCACATCTTGTAGCCGGGCTTTTTTAGATCTTGTCCCCCTGGTGGATGAGGTCGGGAACAATCGAGGTCTGGTCGCCATTGTAAAGATCTCCGGCAATGACCAGAGCATCGACACGCGCCGCTAGGCAAAGGTCCACTATTGGAGCGAATGCCTGTCGGCTGGCATCACCGACGAGCTCGGCGACCTCAGAATTTCTGAGCGCGAGCGAGCGTAACGGGAATCGAGATGGATGTCGGCCGTATGAATAGATCGAAATTTATTCCGTGAACTCTCCAAGCCTGAACAGAGGGCTGTAGTTCGTCCAGATTAGCAGAAAGGTGCTACAGGCAGTTCAATGGCCTGATGAAGACTGAAAGCGGCATCCTTTCCTATTTGGGTTAGCCCAGCAACCTGAACCCTCGCAGCATCGCCGCGTCGTCAAGCTCGGCGTTCAATCCTTCAAGGCGTCCCGAATTGCGTCCTTTGCCTTGCCAACCCCCTTTTGCAGGCTGCCTTCGGCCTTGTCGGCGGCCCCATCAGCGCGAAGCTTGTCGTCGCCCGTTGCCTTTCCGACCTTGTCCTTTACCTCGCCGCGCAGCTTCTTTGCTGAGCCCTTGACTTCGTCCTTGTGCATGGTCCTTCTCCTCGGTTGATCAGAACCAACGTGTGCGGCATCTGAAATGTTCCAGAGGAGCAGGAATAGCCACGTGCCGGCGCCGTGCCACCCCACCCCGATGCGCTAACCTCATTGCACACCTTCCCGAATGGCGGCGGGTGATAAACGCCATTCTCCCGCAGTTGATTGCACCTTTTGCCTTCGAACAGCGACCGAAGCTTTGAAGGACGGTGAGGTGTACTGACCATTTCCAAGGGAAACGTTTTAGTTCCATCGACGTTGAGCTCATGTCAGCTCAGGGAAACATCGATGGACAGCGAAGGCACATCCGGTCTCCACGGTGATGAACCGGTCGCCGTTACCGATCGGGCTATGCCTGATGTAAAGGAACTGGCTACGATAGCCCTACAACGGACGAGAATGCCGATGGTGGTGACTGACGCCACCCAGGAAGATTTTCCTATCGTACTAGCGAACCAGGCTTTTCTGAACCTCACGCGCTATGGGGCAAGTGAGGTGCTTGGACGCAATTGCCGGTTTCTTCAAGGCGCAGCGACATCCCCTGCGGCCATCGCCGAGATCCGAGCAGGATTGCAGGAGGAGCGTGAGATCAACGTCGAGTTGCTGAACTACCGGAAAGATGGATCGGCGTTCTGGAATCTGCTGCACATCAGTCCAATCCATGACGACGATGGCCGTCTGGTTTACCATTTCGCATCTCAGATAGACCGCACAGATTTTCGCAGGATCGAGAGCCTAGAAGCGTCAGAGCATCGGTTGCTTTTGGAGGTGGACCATCGAGCCAACAATGTACTTGCCCTTGTCGACAGCATCGTACGCTTGACGAGATCTGACGACCCCGCGCTATATGCCGCCTCGGTCCAAAGGCGCATACAGGCCCTGGCTAGGGCGCATGGCTTGTTGTCGCAGCGGGGCTGGCACGAGATTCCATTGCAGGAAACAATCTCGTCTCAGATTGAGCCGTACGGAGCGTCTCGCGCTCTGCTGGATGGTCCGGATGTCATGCTTGCAGCGCATTCTGTTCAGCCCTTGGCGCTGTTCATTCATGAACTAGCAGTCAACGCCGCTTCCCACGGCTCGCTTTCGAAAGAGACGGGTCAGCTACAAATAAAATGGCAAGCCAGACCCCAGAATAATGGTTTTATCCTCGAGTGGCAGGAGACCGGCGGACCGCCCCCACCCACGCCTCGGCGAAAGGGTTTCGGGACACTCATGACCGAAGCTACAATACAGCGACAGCTTCAGGGGTCGTTACACCGCGAGTGGTCCGATCAAGGGGTAAGGATCGTAGCTGAAGTGCCCAACGTCACAGTCTCGCGATAAAGAGAGGCTGCATGTCCATGGCGGTCTCTGCCTAGCATTGTGCTCGCACCTGAACGCCATCGTCCTTCTGGTTTGCACGATGGCTGCTTCGGCAGCGACAACCCTGCTGCCGCAATCCAAAGCTTGCGGAAATGAAGAGCAAAGGCGGACCGGTTCCGGGCTCGACCTTGATGGGCCCGCGCAAGCCGGCAAGCGAGACGACAGCGCCCGCTTCGCCGGACCAGGGGTCCAACGGCACTATATTCGCTTGAACTAACGCTTGCTGTTCCTGGCCCGCTGACTATGGTTGAGGGTTCCTGAGGCGGCACGGGATATGGACTTGCCTCGTCGATCAGTTCGATCGCACCTGCTTGGTTTGATCGCCGCCGCGGTTGTCCCGGTTTGGCTGTTTGCCGGCTATTTACTAGGCCAGTATGCCCTGCATGAACGATATCGTTTTGAACAGGATGCCGTGCAAACGGCTCGACAGGTGTCGCTCGTTGTAGAAGGCGAGCTCGCAAATCTCCAAACCATTCTCGACGGCCTTTCCAAATCCGCCGCGCTCGCGAATGGCGATCTGCGAGCCTTCCACCGCGAGGCGCTCGATCTTGTCCATGGGACGGACCGGACGATTGTCCTGCGCGATCTTGGCCGCAATCAGCTGATGAACACCGAAATCGGCTACGGCGCCGCTTTACCGTCCGTGGAACCGATAGCTGCTGTTGACCGCGAGAAACTCAACCGCTCAGGTGTTTTCGTCAGCGATGTTTTCACCGGCAAGGGGTCAGGCGAATACCGCGTTGCTGTTGCCATCCGGGTGCCCGCCCCGAAGGGGGAGGACCTGCTTCTTTCGCTTTCTGTACCGACTGCCCGGATCCGCGATGTTTTGATGCCGGCCGTACCGGAAGGATGGACTGTGGGCGTGGGAGATCGCGACGGAAACTACGTGGCACGTTCCAAGTTGCACGACGAATGGACCGGAAAGCGCGGATTGCCCGAATACGTGGCAAAGATCGTTGGGCGCTCCGGTTCCTTTACATCCCACAACTTCGAAGGGGTGACGCTGCTGGCCGGCTACTACAGATCCCCGTACTCTGATTGGTTCTACACCGCAAACGTGCCTCTTTCAGCGGCGCAGGCGCCGCTTTGGCGCTCGCTTGTGGCGATTTGCGCGATAGGTCTCCTGTCGCTCCTTGTTTCCGTTGCTCTCGGATATGTCGTCGGCAAGAGATTTACACAGGCCACCGCTGAACTGGCGACACGGGCCGAGGCGCTCGGTCATGGCCGCAGCGTCGAACCCCTGTCGACTTCCGTTACGGAGTTCGCCACCATCGCCCAGGCGATGGTGGACGCAGAGCGTGCGATCGCCGAACGGCGGTATGAGTTGGAGGCGGTGTTGGAGACAGCGCCGGCGGCGGTCTGGTTTACTTATGATCCGAAAGCCCTTCAGGTGATCCGCAACCGCTTCGCGGCCGAACTCATGGGCCTGCCGACGGATGCGCACAAATCCTTCGGCAGGCCCGAGCTCGTCATCGACACCGTGGCCGTCAAGGACGGCCACATAGTGAGCCGCGAAGACCGCCCACTTAGCCGCGCCATGCGCGGGCAGCTGACCGATCATGAAGAGTTCGCCTACACGCTGCCATCAGGGGTCGAGCGCTTTCTACTTTCCAGCGCACGTCCAATTCGCGACCCGGCCGGCGACATTATAGGCGCCGTACAAATCAGTCTCGACATCACGGACCGCAAACGCGGTGAGGAGCACCTGAAACTGTTGACCAACGAGCTGAACCATCGCGTGAAGAATATCCTTGCTGTGGTTCAGTCCATTGCCACCCAGACACTCCGCAACGCCACAAGTTTGCCCGAAGCAGGACGCACGCTCTCCAGCCGTCTCGTCTCGCTGGCCAAGGCTAACGACCTGCTGACGCAGCAGAACTGGAGTGGCGCCGACGTCAAGGATCTGATTGCCACATCAATCCGCTCACACGCTCCGATCGAGCGCTTCAAGATCAGTGGCGAGTCTGTTTGGCTTCCACCGAACGTCGCTCTTTCAGCCGCTCTTGCTTTTCATGAGCTTACGACGAATGCGCTAAAGTATGGAGCGCTGTCGAACGATACAGGCACGGTGTCGATTCAGTGGAAGCTTCTCGGTCAAAAACAGCATCGCTGGCTGGATCTAGAATGGCGCGAACGGGGAGGTCCGGCTGTGGAACCTGTCGAGCGAAAGGGCTTCGGCACGCAGCTCCTCGAGCGTGTATTCGCGTCCCGCACCTCAGGACGTGTCACTCTGAAGTTCCTTAAATCGGGACTGATCTGCAACATGCGAGTGAGTTTTGCGTCTGAGCTCAATCCCGTGGTGGACAACAACGACACCTCCGAGCGGAATCGTAGAAAGTTTTCCCGGCAACGCTCCGGGTGATCGAACGCGCCGCTCACCCGGGACGCGAACCGCTATGGCGGTTGCCACTGGCGGTCATCGGGTCATCACCGCTCACCCATTCGTCGGGATCTCTGTCCACGTTGGCCGAGGCATCGTTCTTGCGCGTAGGTCTTCCATGCAATCTCGTGTCGCCGCGGTTCATTTGAGTGATGTCTAGCGCCAACCTAATGGTGGAGGTCGGTCAGGCCTTGGCATCAAGCGGGGGGCTGCGCTTGGCCGCTTCGCTGAAGGTCGAGAGCATCCTGTGCCGGCTCGGCCTCAGTAAGTCATCGACGGCCTCAATGTCCTCGGCCGCCGCCCTCAACTGGCAGCCCCCTCGCCCAGGCGCACCGAGCCAAATGCCCGGTGAAGCGCTCGACCTCGACGCTCCCTGAGCTAGGGGACACCGCAGGTGACAGGCTATGCGGCCGAGCGCGAGATCTAAGACTTCATGAACGGCCGGCGCTGCCGTGCAGCGTGACGAGAAGCTTGTCCAGTTGGTCGAATGCCTCGCCCATCGCATCAGCTGCCCCGGTGCCGGCGGCGTCGAGAGCTTCCTTCGAAGGATAGAGCTCATTGACGACTAGCAGTGTCTTGCCCCCCTTTTCCTCGAAGGTTACCGTGGTGAGGGATCCCTCGTCACCGCCTTCGTCATTGCTCCAAACAAGGCGAGAGTACGGTGTCACCTCGATATACCTGCCGAAGAACTCGTCAGTATTCGAGGCATCATGTCCGAACACCAAACGGTACCCGCCCCCTACACGAACGTCCATCTCGCAGGAACGCAGCACCATGCCCGTCGACTTCGGCACCCACCATTGCTTGAACAGCTCGGGTTTGGTCCAGGCCTCAAACACGACGCGCGCCGGACCGTTGAAGCTCCGTGTGACGACCAACTCACGCTCCGACGTCCGTTCCACCGTCGTGGGGTTGTTCGAGGGGGTAGGCTCACTGTTTCTTCTTTTGTCCATCGACTTTCTCCTTGCGTTTCAATTCCTCGACCACCTTGTCCAACGCGTCGAAGCGTGCGTCCCAGAGTTGCCGGTATCTCTCGATCCATGCCGCCTCCTGCTCCAGTCCGCCAAGGCCGAGCTTGCAGGTCCGCACGCGCCCAACCTTCTTCGTGACAACCAGCCCCGCCTGCTCCAGCACGCCCACATGCTTCTTCATGCCGGTTAGGGTCATGTGGAATTTCTCGGCAAGCTCCGTGATCGAAGCGTCCGCACGTCCGAGCTGCTCGAGAACGCCGCGTCGGGTGGAGTCCGAGAGCGCGGCGAACGAGGTATCGAGAGGGACTCTAAAATACTGAACCATGTGGTTCAGTATTTAGCGCCCGGATTGGCGCAATGCAAGGGAGATCAAGCGAACTGGGCGGCGCCTCTGCTGTGGGACGCTCGGCCCGGATCGCGACAACCAACGCAAAGCGCCTGGTCTCGCTTTGCGTGACGATGGCGGGCCAATCAGGCCCGTGGGTCTCCTGAATGAAGGGCTCTCGCATTTCACCGTCGCGAGCTTGATCCACAGCACGCAAGCGTCTCGATCGAGGTTGGGCGTGGACGCGGTGCGATGCCCCTTAAGTGGTCGGATGCGATACACGGTTAGAAGGACCAGAATTCCGCTTCGGCCAAGGTGATGAGCGACCGCCCTGGTCTGACGGCATGGGCTCGGTTATTGAAACATTTTCCGGTTTCCCACGCAGAACGAGACCGGGTTGCCAAACCTGAATCGGGGGCACCAACGACTGCCATGAATCAAGGGAGGACAGGAGCATATCTCGACATGACAGAACAAGAAGCGATCATCAGCGCCTTGGGCGTCGCTCCGGATTTCGATGCCGCATTGGAGGCGCGCCGGCGCAGCGACTTTCTTGGCACCTACCTGCGTGCAGCCGGCCTCAGCACGTATGTGCTGGGCATCAGCGGCGGGGTGGATTCGCTCGCGGCCGCACTTCTGGCTCAACGAGCGGTAACCGAACTGCGGAGCTCAGGATACGATGCCAAGTTTCATGCTGTCCGGCTGCCGTACGGCACACAGGCCGACGAGAGGGACGCACAGCGAGCACTCGACACCATTGGGGCGGACGAAGTGCACAGACTCGACATCAAACCGGCGGCCGACGCAATGCTTGACTCGATCAAGGTGGCTGGCGTGGAACTCGGGGATGCCCATCGGGAGGATTTCGTGCTGGGCAACATCAAGGCCCGTCAGCGCATGATTGCCCAATTCGCGCTCGCTGCTGGCAGCCGAGGACTGGTCATAGGCACCGATCATGCGGCCGAGGCAATGATGGGCTTCTTCACCAAATTCGGCGACGGCGCCGCTGACGTCCTTCCCCTTTCCGGGCTAAACAAACGCAGGGTGCGCGCCCTGGCAGCGCATCTGGGCGCTCCGTCCGAACTTGTCAACAAGGTGCCGACCGCAGATTTGGAGAACCTTGTCCCACTTCGTCCTGACGAAGATGCATATGGGATCACATATGATCAGATCGACGATTTCCTCGAAGGTAAGGAAATCAACGAGGCGGCGCGAAGGCGTATCCTTGATGCGTATTTCAGCACCGCTCATAAGCGCTCGCTTCCGGTGACACCCGATTTTCGGACAGGCTTGCCGGTACCGTAACGTTGTTTCGTCTGTCCTGCCTGTTATCGGATGGGGCACGACAATGCTGGCATTTGCTTACCGTTGAGGTTCGGCGGCCGAGCCGGGATGACAGGTCCGACGGGGGCCGGAGCGATTAGGCCGCTGTGGCCTTGAGCTGTTCGAGATGCTCAACAGCGAGCTTGTACAGCGTCTCCGCCGTCTCTTCCGGAGTCCACCCCTGGGCGGTGGAGGTGGCGACAAGGGCCGCGAAGGCAGTTTCCAGAGCGACCTCGCAATTGACAGGTCGGTCGGGGCTGGTCTCGGCGAGAAGGGGTGGGGCAACTTCAGGGGTTTTTGTCATGCAGAGGAATCCGCGCCGCTGAAAAAGGTTCCAGCGACGGCGGAGGAGTTGTTGGCACCCGTACTTCGCACCCCACTCCGCCACCCAAAAGGGCGCAGTGAACGTGGCAGCGCCAAGCCCGATCGGCTGCGGTGGGCAGCCTTCATACATGCCGGTACGCAGATCCTCGGTTCTCAGCTGCAATTCAAATGATAGGAGGCGCCATGCCTTCCAGGCATGGCCGCGCGGTCGTTTGTTCCTCTGCGCCGTGACACATTACCGCTCGCTTGACGAAGCCGTTGGCCGCCCCAGAATCATGGGAATGGCAAAGGGCATCAACATCGGCGACGAGGTCGTAATCACCGCGACAGTGCGCAAGCGTGTCACTGAGGACCGGGTGAGCGTTTCCATACCCTCCTATGGGCAACCCCACTCGGTCGTGGACCAAACAACGAAGCTGCAGAAGGGACAGCACATCGAGTTGATCGGCAACGTCACCCACATCCAGGAAAACCGTGTAACCGTGAACCTCGGGACTCCCGTCACGGTCGATGCCGCTGTCGTCAGGCTGGTGAACGCCTATAAGGCCCCTACGAGGAGCACACCCCTGGTGGACAAGCCGACATGAGGCCGCCTCCCCACAACAGCAACGAAGTGGAAGAATGCTGGTCGCATAAACCAATGGCTTACTGGATGATTAGCCAACCCACATCCTTCGTATGATCCCGCATGGTGGATCTGGCGAGCTAGAGACACTGCAAGTGGATCATTAGCTATTTAGCGCGCCGCCCTGACCGCCCACCGCAGGCTCGCAATTCGCGTTTGCCGAACATCCTGCGAGGTTGTTGGCTCCGGCCTGGTTGGACCCACCTCCCCTCTGATGACGAACATGGGGGCCTTGCGGACGGTCACTGATGGAAGGCAGGCGTGGCAAGCCGCCCCCTAGATAGGATACGCTTGAAGCCTGTTAGCTGTCGCTTCGGCGGTAACGGAAATGGTTGCGGATGTGGCTGTTGAAGTACCGCCCCTTGGCGAAGGCGGATCGAAATGCATCAAAGGTTTCGGGCGGTACATCCTCGAAATCATAACGCTTGTCGTTGGTCATTAGCCATACAGAGAGGATCCGTCTGTCCGGATCGTACTCCGTTCTGCGTATCAAGGTGGATGGCATCGCAGTCAACGGAAGACGGGACCACGCGTTCCTAAGGGCGTCGAAGGGGACCGTTGGCGCGACAACCCTTAGCTCGAAGATGGCCCCTGAGTTTCGGCTAACAGAGAACCGGAAGATAGTCGGCGAATGCCGGTACCGCTTCTATTGCTATTTGAAAATTGGGTCCCGTCGAGCAAGCAGGCCCGTGAGCCAGTCCGGATCCATCTGCGGCACCGAGGAGAGAAGCAGTTCGGTGTAGGCTGCGTGGGGTGGCGTCAGTATCTCGGTTTTCAAACCCTGCTCCACCACCTGCCCTTTGTGCATAACCACGACCTCGTCAGCAATCGCTCTTACCGTCGCGATATCGTGGGTAATGAAGATATAGCTGATGCCGAGTTCGTGCTGCAGGCGCATCAGGAGCTTCAAGATTTCTTCCTGCACAATCTGATCCAGTGCCGAGGTGACCTCGTCACAAATGATGAGCTCCGGATTGGCAGCGAGCGCGCGGGCTATGCAGATCCGCTGCTTCTGGCCACCGGACAATTCACCGGGCAGTCTGTCGAGGAAGCTTTCGTCCATCTCGATCATGTGCATGAGCTCGCCGACCCGCTGGTCGCGCTGCTGCCCCTTCAAGCCTAAGTAGAACTCGAGCGGACGCGAAATTATCTCCTCCACAGTCTGGCGAGGGTTAAGGGCGCTGTCCGGCGACTGATAGACCATTTGGATGCGGCGCAGCAGGTCTTTCGAACGTCCTTTCAAGAAGAGGGCAAGCGGCTTGCCATCAAATGACATCGATCCGGACATCGCAGGCAGCAAACCGGTAACGACGCGCGCGAGCGTCGATTTCCCCGACCCTGATTCGCCCACGACTGCTACCGTCCGGCCGCGCGGAACCTTGATGGACACATCAAGGAGCACCTTAACCCTTCCAGAGTAGGCCGCGGTGACGTTGTCGATGGTCAGTAGATGATCCTGGGTCCGAATCTCCGGCTTCGCGAGCTTGCGCACGGCCCAGAGGGTCCGAGTGTATTCTTGGGTAGGAGCCGTAAGCATCTGTCGCGTATCGGCTTCCTCAACAGTCTGTCCGTGTTGCAAGACCATAATCCGGTCCGCCATCTGCGCCACCACCGCCAGATCGTGCGTCACATAGATCGCTGCTGTGTTGAATTCCTCGACAATCCTGCGGATCGAGGCCAGGACCTCCACTTGCGTCGTCACATCGAGCGCAGTGGTCGGCTCATCGAACACGATCAGGTCGGGCCGGCAAGCCATGGCCATGGCCGTCATGGCTCGCTGCAACTGACCACCGGACACCTGATGCGGATACCGGAAGCCGATGGTCTCAGGTTCTGGAAGCTGGAGGCGTCGATAAAGCTCAATAGCGTCGCGATTGGCCTTGTCTCTGCTGGCGATCCCGTGCGCAACTGCCGTTTCCACGGTTTGATCGAGGAGCCGGTGAGCCGGGTTGAACCAGGCGGCTGCGCTTTGCGCCACATAGGCGATGCGGGAGCCCCGGAGCCGCCGACGGCGGGCTTCGCTCATTGACAAAAGATCGGCACCGTCGAACAGCACCGAGCCCTGGCTAATACGGCACCCCGGCTTGGCATAACCCATTGCCGCAAGGCCGATGGTCGACTTCCCGGCGCCGGATTCGCCGATCAGGCCAAGCACTTCTCCGCGTTTAAGCGAGAGATCGACGCCCCGAACAATCGGGTGCCAGCGCTCGTCCGAGAAGCCTTCAACGTGGAGGTCCCGGACCTTGAGAAGATCTGTTCCCTTTTCGCGCGCCGTGGCACTGCTACTTTTCATCACGAAGTCCGCTGGTTGAATGTAGCAACCAGTCCACGACGAAGTTCACCGCTACCGTCAGGAGGGCAATGGCGCCGGCCGGCAGCAGCGGCGTGACATCGCCATAGGTGATCAGTGTTGCGTTTTCCCGCACCATCGACCCCCAGTCAGCCGATGGCGGCTGTATGCCGACGCCCAGGAACGACAATGCCGCGATGGTCAGAAACACAAAGCAGAATCGCAGGCCAAATTCCGCGATGAGCGGCGGCAGGATGTTGGGCAGGATTTCCTTGCGGAGAATCCATGCGGGACCTTCGCCGCGCAATTGCGCGACCTCGACATACTCCATAACCACTACGTTCAGGCCAACGGCGCGCGCCAGACGAAACACGCGTGTGGAATCCAGCAATGCGATGATCAAGACGAGACTGGTTATCGAAGAGCCGAATATCGAAAGCAGCATCAGCGCAAAAATCAGGCTTGGGATCGACATCAACACGTCCACCGCACGTGACAATATCTGGTCTGGCCACCCCCGGTACATTGCCGCCAGCAGGCCGAGCGTCACACCCGCTGCAAAGGATATGATAGTTGTGGTGACGGCGATGCCGATCGTGTTGCGAGCCCCGTAGATGAGTCGAGTGAGCATGTCGCGACCGAGCTGGTCAGTCCCGAACATAAACTCGTGGCTCCACGGGGCGAATGCCTCGCTAAAGACCTGCGTCTCTCGATAAGGAGCGATGAGAGGCGCAAATAGAGCGACCAGAACGTAGCAGAGGGTTACAACCATGCCGAACCAGGCACTGAGCGGCGCCTTCTTCAGCGCTATCCTCATCCGAGATCGGCGTGTGCGCCTTACCCTGGGCGCTCTCGTGGTCTGGATGAGGGGCTCCGCACTTGTCATCTTGGGTGCAAAAGCCTCGGATTGGTGGCGATCGAAATGATATCGGCGATCAGATTGAGCAGGATGTAGGTGGCGGCGAAGACAAGGGCGCAGGCTTGCACGACTGGTACGTCCCTCGATTTCACGGCATCGACCATCAGTTGGCCGACGCCGGGGTAGACGAACACTACCTCTACGACCACGACGCCGACGATGAGGTAGGCAAGATTGAAGGCGACAACCGTCACGATCGGGGCCCAGGCGTTTGGCAAAGCGTGCCGGAGCACGACCACCATTGGCGTCATTCCCTTCAACCGAGCCATGTCGATATAGGGGCTTGAAAGCATGTTGATGATCGCCGCGCGCGTCATTCGCATCATGTGAGCGACGATGACGAGTGTAAGCGTGATGGACGGCAGAGCCGCACGCCAGACATGCTCCCAAAACGGAGTCTGGTCGCTGATATTCGCCAGGGTCGGGAACTTAGGTACGACGTTCAAGGTCCAGTCGATCGAAGCTGCGAGCCAGACGGGTAAAGACTGTGCGAGATCGGTGCCGGCGAACGTGTCGCGCGAGATGATCAGGAAGGCGAGCATGTAGGCGACGAAGAATTCAGGGAACGAAATTGTCGTAAGTGTCACCGTGTTTACAAGCCGATCGAACCAACTGTTGCGGTAGAGGGCCGCAAGAATACCCAACCCCAACGCCAGCGGCACCGCGACCAGCGCGGTCATTACCGCCAGGAACATGGTGTTGTAGAGACGTGGTGCGATGATCTCCGCGACCGTTCGCCGGTAGCCGGTCCGGCTGGCGAAGGAGGAACCAAAATCACCCTGTGCCATCTTACCAATCCAGCTGAAGTAGCGCTCGATTGGCGGGCGATCGAGGCCGATCTCGTGTTGAAGGGCCGCGACTGTTTCGGGGGTAGCGGCTTGACCGAGCGTCGCCTTGGCGAAGTCGCCAGGCAGCATTGCGATCGCCGAAAAGATGATGATGGAAACGACGAACAACGTGATCAGGCCGAGGCCTAACCGTTGCATAACCGTTTTTGCGACCGGATTCACACGCATGCGCGCAGTCCCAAGAGCGCGCCGTCCGCGGTGCGGGCGGCGCGCTTGGCAAACACCCTATGCTACAGCCATCCACCAGCGCTCGGCCATCTTCAGTCCGTCATTTTCCCAATTTGGCGCCACATCGCCATGGGCGAGTTTCTTGGATTTGGCGCTGACAAAGTTGTTGAACACCAGCACGATAGTACCGCCATCATCATGGGTCAGCTGCTGCATTTCGGCATACATGGCGGCGCGCTTGGCGTCATCCGTCTCGGCTCGGGCTTGGACAAGCAATTCGTTGAAGCGTGGATTCTTCCAGAACGACTCGTTCCAGCTGGATTCGGCTGCGAAGGCTTGCGTGAACATCCAGTCGGCGGTGGCGCGACCGCTCCAATAGGAAGCGCACCAGGGCTTCTTGAGCCAGACGTTGTCCCAATAGGCGTCCTCCGCTTCGCGCACGACATTGACCTCGATGCCGCACTGTGCGGCCGTCTCGCGAATGAGTGCGGCCGCGTCTACTGCACCTGCGAAAGCCGCATCTGCGACCGAGAGATCGACCTTCAGCTTATCCGGCCCCGCCTTCTTCAGATAATGGCGCGCCTTGTCGGGATCGAAACTGTGCTGCGGCTCCGGGTTCTTGTAAAACTTGATCGCCGGCGCGATTGGATCGTCATTGGCAACGGTAGCATGTCCAAGGAAGATCTTGTCGGCGATCTCTTGTCGGTTGATGGCCCATTTCATTGCCATGCGCACATCCGGATTGTCGAAAGGCGCCATGGTGACATTCATCGGCAAAGTATAATGCCCGTAGCCGGTGATCTCGATGATGTCGATTTTGGGATTGCGCTTCAACATGCCGAGTGTTTTCAGGTCGGCGCGGCCAATGTAATCCACTTCCCCGGTCGAGAGCGCAGCCATGCGTGCGGCCAAATCCGTAATGGCGACGAACTCCACCTCATCCAGGTAAGGCTTGCCGTTCTTGAAATAATTCGGATTGCGCTTGAGCTTGGCCGAGACGCCAGGCTGAAAATTCTCGAGCACGAATGCGCCGGTTCGGGCCCCTGATGCCCAATCCGCTTTCCCGTCAACGCTCGGCATGATCACGAGATGATAATCGCTCATAATGTAGGGGAAATCGGCGTTGCCGCTGTCGAGTGTGAATACAACCGTTTCTGGCCCGTCCGCCTTAATGTCCTTCACAGACGCAAGCAGAGGCTTCGCCGCAGATTTGGTGTCGGCGCCCATGTGATACCGCATAGAGGTCACGACGTCGTCTGCCGTCACGCTCTTGCCATTGTGGAAGGTCGCGCCCTTGCGTAGGTTGAAGACCCACGTCTTGGCGCCATTGGAAGATTCGAAGCTTTCTGCCAGGTCCGGCTGTATGCCGCCCTTCGCATCCACCTCCGTCAGGCTGTTAGACATAGCGCCTGAAAAGGCGGTTTGGGAGAAAGTGTCGGGATACCCAGCCGGATCAATAGAATCTGTCGTCGCTCCATGCGCCATGCCGAGCTTTGCGAAGCCGCCTTGCTGCGGTTCTGCTCGTGCCGCAGTGACAAAGAGCTGATCTGCGGCGACGACGGTCAGGCCTGCCGCTAAGCCTAGATGGATGAAGTCACGCCGCGAAACCTTGCCGCTCCCGATAAGACCTTTCGCGATGCGCAGTTTGTACTCTGATTCCGACATTGCCGTTCTCCCATTGCGGATTTTCCGCGTTCTTTTTTCAACCGTCGTCAAGCACGCGATGCGTAAGTGCTCCTTCTCCGCCGTTCTGGTCCTTCGTCGATTTGCCTCCCGTCTGCCAGATCAGGCGGTCACATAGATGTTGCCGTCCTCCACCATGACGGGAAACGTCCGCGCACGCACAGTGGGATCGACCAGCGCCGAACCCGTCTTGATGTCGAACTCCCAGCCATGCCAGGCGCAGCGCACGATCTCGTTTTCCCGGTGATAGATGAAGCGGGCTTCCTCGACAGGCGCGGTCGTCCCGCATTGTGGCCCCTCACAGAGCGGCGCGCCGCGATGCGGACAGATGTTGAGCAGCGCATGGAAGCTCTCTCCGATGCGGAACACGCCCACCGAAAGGCTCCGGACCTTGGCAATGACGGGTGTCCCGGCCTTGATCTCGTCGACGCGGCATATGTAGGTTTTCTCGGCCATGTTCTGCTCCGTCAGGCAGCATTCGCGGTTAGGATGGCAGGAATGCGCTTGTAGACGTCCAGCGCATTCTGACCCATCACCTTCGCTCTCCAGGCTGGCGGGATGTGCAGCGTGTTGGCGTCGTCATAGTCCCAATGCGGATAGTCCGACGCAAACATCAGCGTGTTCTCGCCGTCCATGGCTTCCAGGATGGACCAGAGATGCTGCACGTTGGCCGGCTGCTCCAGCGGCTGTGTGGAGAAGCGTATGTTACGGCGGCAGTACTCCGATGGCAGCATCTTCAGCCATGGTGTTTCCTTGCGCAGCGCCTTGTAGTCGGCGTCGAGGCGCCACAGCACGGTCGGCACCCAGGCGACGCCGCATTCGACTACGACGAAGTAGAGTTCTGGCCATTTCTCGAAGACCCCGTGAGCGATCATGCTGGCGACGTGACTGATCGCCGACATGTGCAGGATGGCGTGCGTTTCCCAGAAGAAGGTCGTGGGGGCAGGCGCGACGGCGTTCCAGTTGACACCACCGTGGCCGCCCAGGTGAATGGCAAACGGCAATCCCATCTCCGCACAGGCTTCGTAGATCGGGTGGTAGAAGGGATCACCATACGGCTTCACGGAGCCTTGGGAGGCTAGAACCTGGACCATGCGGGGGTGAGTGCCGAGCCGACGGATCTCGGCGGCCGCCAGCTTCGGATCCTGAGGCGCAATGATGATGGAACCCATGAAGCGGTTGTCTTTCGGCAACCACTCGGCGATCTGATAGTCATTGTAGGCACTGACCAGCGCACTGGCGTAATATGGGTTTGCGAGAGTCGAGGCTTCTATAGGCTCGTCCCCGGTGAGGATCGCCACACCGACATTGTATTTGTCGAGGTGTTTTTCCTTCATGATCCGGTAGTTGTCGGCTTCGGTCTCGGGTCGCACATCCTTCCGGGAGAAATCCTGCGGATGGAACCAGGGGCGATGGCCATGCGGGAAGGACCCCCTGGGGCCGGTCTTCTCGCCCTCGATGAACATGTCCTTCCAGATCCCGGAAAGATACGGTTCCAATACCGTGGCGCTGGACCAGTAGTTGTGACAATCGCAGTCGACGATAAACACTCTAGCTTTCGCTCCCTCTCCAGACCGCGGCTTTACTTGCCGTTTAGCTCGCCTAGCTTCCGCCTTGACAATTGCCGGATCAAGCCAATGATCTCTGGGTAATGATCGGGTTTTTCGATTGGGGGGTTTGTCCGTGCAGCTGGACCACATTGAGACGTTCCTGGACATCATCGAGTCCCGGAACTTCAACCGGACTGCCGACCGGCTCAACATTACGCAGTCGACGGTAAGCAGCCGGATCAAGAGCCTCGAAAGCGCGGTAGGATCGGAGCTCTTCCATCGTGGTCGCGCCGGCGCTGAACCGACCGCGGCGGGACGACGTTTCGAAGCCTACGCGCGGGCGATGCTGTCGACCTGGTCGCAGGCGCGTCACGACGTGCGCGCGTTCAACCGGTTCGAAGGAACCCTTCGCGTGGCCGCGCAGGTTGGCATGACACGCTCAGTGCTGCCTGGGTGGGTGGAGGCGCTCTGTCAAGCCCTTCCCAAAGCCTCGATCCATGTGGAATCCGACTACTCCAACCAGATGGTGACCGATCTCAGCATGGGAAATCTGGACATAGCCGTGCTCTACGCCCCCCGCTATCTTCCCGAAATTGCTTATGAGCACCTTATGGTCGAGGAGTATGTGATGGTCTCGACCTTTGCCAGGACGATGTCGGAGGTCGATCCCGACAGCTACATTCGGCCGGGCTACACCGTCGTCCTTGAGAAAACCCATTCCGAGCTGATCCCTTCGTTGGCAATTTCCCGCCTTTCCATGGGATCCGAGAGCCTGGCCGAAGCCATGCTGCGGCGAACCGGGGGGAGTTGTTACATGCGCAACGACGATGCCCGCAGGTTTACCGCCGAGTGCCCGTCCTTCCTGGTCGACGGCGCACCGACGCTCTACCAGCCCGTCCATACGGCCATGCTCGCCCGGCGCAAGCATGAGCCGATCATCCGCAAAGGGCTTCGTGCGCTGCAGCTGGCGGTGATGTCGCTCGAGACGTAGATCGAAATTCCCGATTAAAAAGCTGGGCTCAACCCACTGTTCCGGACAGCCTGCGGCTGCCATGTTTGGCGCGTCATTGAGAGCCAAACATGAACGCACATACTTCGTTTCCGGCTTCCGATTTTTTCGCACCGATGCGGCAGCGGCAATGGGCCGACGCATCGCCACAGGCAATGCTCTGCCGTGCGGTCATCGACGAGACGCACGACGTGAAGACCTTTGTGTTCTCGGCCGCCTCAGATTGCATGTTCTGCTTCAATGCGGGGCAATACGTGGTCCTTCACCTCGCGATCGATGGCGTTGTGGTGGCCCGGTCCTATTCCGTTTCGTCGCCACCAACACGTCCGCTCGACCTGCACATTACGGTCAAGCGGACACCAGGCGGGCTCGTTTCCAATTGGATCCACGAGAATCTGCGGGCGGGCGACGAAATCAAGATTGAAGGCCCGCGGGGCTCGTTCAAACTTGACGGCTTGCCAGGCGAAAAGCCTCTCTTTCTTGCGGGCGGCAGCGGGATCACGCCTCTTATGTCTATGCTGCGAACCCTGACGGACAGAGCTTCCGATCTGGACCTGTGCCTCATTTACAGTGCCCGGTCGCCGCGAGATCTCATTTTCAGGTCGGAACTCGATGCGCTCGCTGCCCGATTCCGCAACCTGAGCGTGACATGCGTCTGTTCCAGGGCAGATCCCTCCTGGGCAGGACCGACGGGCCGCATGGACGGCCCCTTGCTCCTGCGCCTGGTCCCCGATCTTCGCGAGCGCACGGTCTACGCCTGCGGCCCCGAACAGTACATGAAGGCGCTGCGAGACGGTCTTGGCCAGGCAGGCGTTGACCCCCGGGGTTATCATGAGGAGAGCTTCGGGGGCGCCCTGGGCGGTGCTGCTCCGGATGTGGCCTCTGCGGTTTCGTCCTCGGTCCATTTCGCCCGTTCCGGATTGGAGCATCGTTGCGCACCCGGAGAGACCCTGCTGGAGGCGGCGCGCAACTGTGGTGTCTATGTTCCGACCGGCTGTCAGCAGGGAATTTGCGGTGCGTGCCGGATTGCCAAGCTCTCGGGCGAAGTTGCGATGCAGGATCTTGGCGGACTTACGTCCGAAGAAAAGTCAGCGGGCTTTGTCCTGGCCTGTTGCAGCCGCGCTCAAGGCTCAGTTTTACTCGATCTTTGACTTCGGTTGAGATCTGAACGGGTGATTGCCGAATTGACCGAAAGCTGGTCACGCATGCGATTTCAGCTGAATTCCAGGCGTGAATTCCAAGAAGGGCAGACCCAAAGCTGTGTGGCTAGGTGCTCCGGGAACGGCGTTTGAGTGCCTGAGTCCGCATCAAAATTTTGGCCGGACTTCAGGGCGTCCGGTATTCGGTGGCGATGTCTGCTGCCAAGGAGTGGCAAAGCCGATCTGTGCGGCTGAGATGAGGGGCGCATACCAGCCATTCAGTAGCTGACCTCCGCCTGCCGGTGATCATCCAGTCCACGTTGTCGATCGGAGAACGGCCTGAATATGTTCTGCGAGCTCAAGTTCGCCCGCCTCGATCTGCAAAGATATCGGGCTCGCCAGCAGGAATTTATTCAACCCGTGAATGGGGAGCGGCTCTAGTGCCGTTTCTCTTCGGTGCCCCTCAGGTGTTTTGAGCTTGCGGTTGGCGACATTTCTCTTCCTTGTCCCTCTTGCCTGCCGGTTCCGAGGATTGGGAGCGGGCAACTGCGGCCTCGCAGGTAGACCGGATCTCTTCGACCTCGGCCGCCGTTAAATGATCTATCCCGATGAAGCTGTTCTTGCCCGCACTCACGCGCACCAGTTCGTCAAGCTTTGCCTGTACCGCTGCCCCATCTCGATTCTGCGTATTCTGGATAAGGAAAACCATCAGGAAGGTGATGATCGTCGTCGAGGTGTTGATGATGAGCTGCCAGGTTTCCGAAAAACCGAGGAAAGGTCCCGAAAAGCCCCAGACCGCGATCAAAGCCATGCAAAGGATGAAGGTGATCGGACGACCTGCCCCGCGAGCGACAGCGTTAGCGATCCTTGCGAATGTCTTTTCCATTCAGCTCCCAAGCCATCACAAGAAACCCCGCCGAGCGGGGTTCCTTTGAACTCAATGGGCAGCCGCTTTTTTCTTGGTGGCCGATTTGGGCTGACCAGATCTACCCCTGGCCGCGGAGTCCTTTGAGTGGGCTGCCATAGCTGGGGCAGCTCCAGTCTTCTTGGCCGTGCTCGCCTTCGCAGTCGCTGCTTTCTTCGTCGCTGCCTTCTTAGCAGGCGCCTTTTTCGTGGCCTCCTCGTTCGAGGAGAAAATGCCGGTGATGCTGCCGATGATGGACACTGCGCTGCCCTCCGTTGAACTGGACCATCAATGCGCATCCGCCCGAAACGGTTCCATTAGACCAGCGTGGCTTGAGATCTGTGACCGCGCCGCATTGATCAATCTCTCGAACGGCGCCTGTGGCGAGGAAGAGTAGCGACCGTTCCCTTGGCTATTCGCGACATCTGCGGTAGCATCAAAACCCCTGGCAGCCGTAAGGTCACGATAACTGTTACAGCGCGAACAATTTGGGGGAGATGAGGTTGGAAAGCAGTCGCAATGCGCGATCCAACCAGTGGAGATCGTAAATATCCCGCTTTGATTCCGGTCGCCGGCGAGCGGGGACATTTCGGATAACAATGTTAGTCCAGCTACGATCCAGCATGATCCCGTTCAGCCAACATCGGATAGCATCCTTGTGGCCGCGGCACGTTTGCAGGCGGCGATCGACAAGCGAGCCGGCAACGATAGCACGGGACCCGAAGACCGCCGGCGCGCGTGGGGCACCAGCGGAACCTAATATCCCCGCGCGACTTGTGTCGGAATGAGCACGCGCGGCATCAAGTTCCTAAAACAATGGATCGCGAACAACGTCCCTGAGAACGCTACGGCGGACGTCATCTCGATTGATGAACTCACACACAAGCTGATCGCCGATGCCAAGGCGATCGGTATCAAGCGGGTAGAGATCGATGAGGATGTCGACAGCCTCTACCGCACGATCCTCGATGCTATAGTGCGTTTTGGTCCCGGTTTGACTGAGTAGCCGTACACTGCGCTTTTCGGTTCATGGGTCTTTGACTACTTCGGGCTTCAGCCGCTCATGCCTCGGCTGCTCGTGCCACATCGCCTGATGCAAATCGTGATGTCGACCGGCTGTCCGCAGATCTTGCACTATAGAAATGGTCGCCCTCGTCGGAGGGCTCGTGCGGCTTGCACTTGAGGGCGGCCCAAGGTGTGAAGGCTTTGCCATGGGGCAAGCAACATCCCGCCATGGTAAGAGTTCCGGAACTGTTTTAGCTAAAGCTGATGATTGACTAGGGGTTGGCAGCAGGGGGCCTACTTGGGATCGCCTGACCTCGATCCCCGTGAGACCCGCCGCTGGGCTTGAATGTGGAGTCAACCGGGAGGGCCAGAGTGGGTGTGGTCCTTGTCCCCTCATCCGTTGCCAGGACGTGATCCGCCTGATTTGGCAATCGCCTTGGAATTCAAGCTTGTGCCGAGCAGGAGAGTTACAGCCAGCGGCGAGACCGCAGCGAAACGCCCCGCCCTCTTAAGAAAAGTCCCGGCGCGCTTGAGATTCCGATACAAGGCCCTGGTCGAGTTCTTTTCGTAGCGGTTCGTGTTCTGGGTCGACATTTACAAGGCCTCCAATTCGACACCACCGTACCACTCGCAGTATCGGTCGCAGCAAGCATTCGACTTACATGGGTGCATGGAAAGAAGTAGAATACTTAAAGGAGAATTCGGCCCGCCAGTGCGGTGCATGATGCGCGTGGCTGCTGCGGAAAGCTTTTATCTTTCCGGACGGGAACAGCCGGACGCGCGACAAGTTCGGGCGAACGCAGCCGAGTCCCTTTGCTGCTGGCCAAGCGGGTAGGTTTGGCCGGCCCGCGCCTTTCTGCCAGGGCGCGGGCCAATTGCGTTGGGGCAAGATGCGGGTACGCGAAGCGTCCGGTGATTGGCGCTCGCGGCTGGCCCGGCCGGCGGCGTCTCATTTCCGTTTAGGAAACTGGATCACCTTCGCCTCGGGCTTCGCTCCAGCGGCTCATGGCCGGGCACTTCATGCCAGAAGACTTGGCCCAAATCGCGCTGATCGACGGGCTGACCGCATGCGGGACAGTTGTAGAAGTGATCGCCCTCGTTGGTGAGCTCAAGTCCGTGCACCTTGCCATGAATCGGAGGACCGAAGTCGGAGTGCTCACTCCATTCCAAGAGGTCTGGACGTTCGTCAGGTCCGACCAAGCTGTACTCATACGCGGTGGCTTTCTCTTCATCGACCACCCGGAACCAATGATCCTGCAGTGCTCTTGGCGACACTCTTTGTTGTCCGGCGGCGGCCTCGGCGGCTTTCATAGGATCGCTCTCCACGACAGTGCCAGACGACACGACTGTATTGCTGTAGATCTCTTCGACCTGATACTTCGTCATCGTCGCTGCATTCCGATGAGGTTGCAAAGTGGTAGCTTTGTTGCGTCGCGCATGCAGTATGCAGTTCCGGAACTCTTTTAGCTACAGCTAATTGACTGGCGGTTGGTGGCAAGGGGGCGCGAGGTGCCGCAGTATCGGGTGAGATCATGGCCGCCGGATCGGCTGTGTCTTCGAGCATGGTCATCGCACAGCTTCCCTTCAAAGCGGCAGGGGCACACATCGGCCAGCCTGTCAGGCGCCAGGAGGAAAGCTGGGTGCGTGTCACGGAGACCAAGGGCGAAAAGCGAACCTTCGCTTACGTTTGTCGGACGGCATGAGCGCTTCCGTGGCGGTCCCTTCCTTTAAAAATGCCAAGGTTCACCCTCACTTTTCCCTCATCGATATGTGGAGTTTTCTTCATTCCGCCGCGCGATTTGTCTGCCGGCGGCGCCACGTTCTATTGCCGGTCCGGCGACTAGTCTGCCCTTCAGAGCGCGCTAGTAATGGGCCCCCTTCGGCGGGAAAGACAATTCCGGCTCCTTCGAAAGCCAGGAGCAAGGCGGCGACAGTGCGGGGATGCGGTTTCCTTACCCCGTTCTCAAATTCGCTGATCGTCGCTTCGCTAAGATTGCACTTGGCGCCAAGCCGCACTCGCGACCAGTTCAATAGCGCTCTTGCTGCTCGCGACTGCTCTGCCGTCAGGTTTCGCACTTCATGGACCTCCTTGCCGACGAACAGCGGACCGTGCGGAAGGTTCCCGAAGTATTTCAGCGCGCGCTAACGGAACGGAAGCGGCTCTCAGCATGCCGGCGAGGGCCGATTGTCGTTTGTTCCGCCGTGCTCTTGATCGGGCGACGACTGGATCCACGCGATCAAGTATGACGGGTTCCGCACCCAGCTGATCCTCGATTGGGATGGCGCCCGGGCCGACACCAGGATCGGCAGCGACTGGTCGAAGCGCGAGGAAATCCGATAGTCGCGCTGCCTCGCCGGATAGTGATGCATCTTCTCGTTGGCAGAGTAGTAGCCGCGATCCGTTCGCAGCGCCTCAGAGGACAAGGTCACCAGCCCCCCGGACCGCTCTCTTCGCATGCGGCGAGCCGAGGATGGTTGCACATGACCTGAATGTGCCGTCATTACCCCGCCCGCTCCGGCCCCAAGGCGAGGTGTGTTCGCCAGAATGGATGCGCAGGAGAAAACCTGTTCGCAGAGGCAGGTATTTATGCTGCAGCGCAGCAACCAACTTGGAAAGGCGGCGTTCCGGTGTTTGATCTGCTTTGGATTTCACGCAAAAGGATGCCGACATGAGAAGTCTCACCGATACCGTCGCACGCTTGGCTGCTCGGCGAAAGCAAAGCAACTCGTTCGTGGCCGGTGACGTCGGAAGGGATCGATTTTCCGAACTTCAGGCGTTCGGGTCCAACCCAGGACGGTTGCGGGGCTGGACATACCGCCCCAAGGACCTGGCAGCGGATGCACCTCTGGTCGTTGCTCTCCATGGCTGCACGCAGTCGGCTGTGTCCTATGACCGCGGCGCGGGCTGGTCGAGGATGGCAGATCGCAAGGGCTTTGCCGTGCTCTATCCAGAACAGCAGCGTAGCAACAATGCCAATCTTTGTTTCAACTGGTTCGCCCCAGACGACACCCGAAGAGGCTCGGGTGAGGCACTTTCGATCCGGCAAATGATAGAGGCCGTAGTCATCGCAAACGATGTGGACCGGACTGGGATCTTCGTCACCGGACTTTCCGCTGGCGGGGCAATGGCCGCCGCGATGCTGGCCACTTATCCGGAAGTCTTTGCGGGCGGGGCCATCATAGCTGGTCTACCCTATGGCAGCGCCACTACCTTGCCGCAGGCATTCGACCGTATGCGAGGTCATGGCGGCCCAACCGCGAAGCAGTTGGCGTCGGCAGTCAAGCAGGCGTCCGGTCACTCCGGACCGTGGCCGAAGCTCTCCGTCTGGCATGGAAGCGCCGACACGACGGTCAGTCCCGTCAATTCCGACCAACTCGTCCGGCAATGGCTTGCACTTCATGGACAAAGCGAAGCTCAAGCCGACACCGCGGAGCGGCAGGGCTATCGCCGCGACGTTTGGAGGGATGCTACGAATCAGGAAGTCATCGAATCCTACCTCATCCCAGGTATGGCGCACGGGACACCTGTGGACTCGGCAGACGGCTTGAGTGACGGCGGACCTTTTATGATCGACACCGGCATATCATCCACTTCGCTTATCTCCCGGTTTTGGGGACTAGCCGGCACTGAGGGCCAGTCGCCAGACGCCCATCCATCGACGAGATCGGCGCGACACTCCCCTTTGGCGGTCGCGCACCCGCCGTTCCAGCCGCCGAGCGGCCCGGACGCCGGCCCTGGTCAGATTATCGAAGACGCTCTTCGCGCTGCCGGCTTAATGAAATAGAGTAACGGCCATACTTCAATCGGCACAACTTTTGTTTCAGGCCAGCCCCCGAGGCTCCCTATTCGAAAACGGGACCGTTACAGTAACGCGCGACTTTAGGCATCCTTGGCGTCGGGAGGTCAGGTGTGCCGGGAACGCTTTTGTTGAACTTTAAACCCTCCACTCCCGCAGGATCACACCCTGAAGCTGCTTCTGGACAATTGAATTGATCATGGTCGGGCCGAAGCTGGGCTCCCCGGTGGAAATCCAGATTATTATCCCAGGCTTCGCCACCGCAGTCTAAAGCCGCCATGAGCCTGCCAGCTGACTGCAAGCGGCCCAACGGGAACACTAGGCGATGATTTGGCGCAGGCGCCGGTCTCCGGCCGGCACAAGCGAAAGATTCGTCCTTGTCCCGGAACATAGAACGACCGTCGAGGTTGGACGGCAGCGGGCACAGTCGACCAACCGAACTGCAGCGGCTCGCTTCGGAGAGGCGTGAGGCCGCCATAAGGACCTGGCGAATAGAGGAGCGACCTATGCGAGCGTTGGTCTGGCACGGCAAGGAAGACATACGCTGCGACGAGGTTTCCGATCCCGAGATTGAGGATGAACGCGACGCGATCGTCAAGGTGACGAGTTGTGCGATCTGCGGCTCCGATCTCCATCTGTACCACAACTTTGTGCCGGCCATGCTGCCCGGCGACATCATGGGTCACGAGATGATGGGAGAAGTCGTCGAGATAGGCTCGGGGGTCAACGGCGCTCTCAAAAAGGGGGACCGCATCGTCGTACCCTTCACCATCATTTGCGGTCAGTGCGACCAGTGCAAGCGGCAGAATTTCTCCGTTTGCGAACGCACGAATCGCAAGAAGAACCTTGCCGAGAAGGTGTTCGGGCACGCGACGGCGGGATTGTTCGGCTACACCCATCTGACCGGCGGCTATCCCGGCGGACAGGCCGAGTATGTGCGGGTGCCGTTTGCCGACACGACGCACATCAAGGTGCCCGACACTCTGACCGACGAGCAGGCGCTTTTCCTCGGGGATATCCTCCCCACGGGATGGCAGGCAGCTGCCCAGTGCGACATAGAGCCCACCGATACGGTTGCCGTGTGGGGCTGCGGCCCTGTCGGGCAGATGGCGATCCGCAGCGCGCTACTGCTCGGTGCGGGGCAGGTCGTAGCCATAGATTACCTGCCGGAACGGCTTTCGATGGCCGCGGCAGGCGGCGCCATACCCGTCAACTTCGCTGAGGAGAGTGTCGTCGAACGGCTGAACGAGCTCACCAGCGGCAAGGGTCCGGAGAAGTGCATCGACTGCATTGGCATGGAAAGCCACGTTTCGCTCGCCCAGCCGGACACCGTTTACGACCGCGCAAAGCAGATGGTGCTGAGTGAAAACGACCGGCCGCACGTTCTGCGCGAAATGATCTACGTCTGCCGGCCGGCCGGCGTGATCTCGATCCCGGGTGTCTATAGCGGTCTGCTGGACAAAATTCCGATGGGGCAGGCAATGAACAAGGGGCTCACCTTCCGCATGGGACAGACGCATGTGAACCGCTGGACGGACGATCTGCTGCGCCGCATCGAGGAGGGTCAAATCGACCCGTCTTTCGTCATTACCCACACCGTGGGGCTCGACCAGGGGCCCGACATGTACCGGGTGTTCCGCAACAAGCAGGACAGTTGCATCAAGGTGGTACTGAAACCGTAGGAAAAACGTCATGAACTTGGTTGCAAAACTCACCAACATCAGCAGATTGCCTGGCGATCCCAAAGTGCTGAAGATCGGCCCGAGCGTGATCGGCGCGGCCGACAGCCTCGCGCGCAAGCTAGGCTGGCTCAGTATAGCGCTGGGCGTCTTCGAACTCGTAGCGGCAGACAGGGTTGCCGGCGCGCTCGGTATGAGTGGGAAGGAAAGCCTGATTCGGGCTTATGGGACTCGGGAAATCAGCAGCGGCATACTCTCGCTTTCGGTGGACAAGCCGGCGGGGATGTGGAGCCGGGTAGCGGGTGATGTACTGGACATCGCAACGCTATTGCCCGCGTTTCGGCATGAAAATCCGAAGCGCGGCAATGTGGGCCTTGCACTTGCCATAGTCGGCGGCGTGGCATTGCTCGACCTCGTCGGCGCGCAAGGCGTAACCACACGTCATTCTCGCGGCCACGTCAAACCGCGCGATTACAGCGATCGCACCGGCTTCCCGGGCGGCCTCGCCGCCGCCCGGCAAGCGGCCCGCGCGGGTCGTACTTCAGCAGCCGGGGCCGCCTGAACAGGTCGCGGCGCCAGGCGACGCGAGCCGGATGGCCGCGTGCGAGGTCCATCAGGATCGCGCGACGTGTTTCCTGCCTAGGCCAGGTTCTGGAAACCCGTCAGGGCGAGCCTCGCTTGGGCAACTCCGCCGCTTCCGCTACCTGTCTTTGCAGACATCTTCGGGAGCGCTCTGCCCAATCGGAGCCATCCCTGACCTCTGTCCGGTCGAGTTCGCGCTCGATTGTGTCCCGCGACCCTTCTGCAGGATCTTGCTCCAGGGCTGCGTCAGGGCCGTATCAATCTGGCCAGCGCGGCCCAAAGGACGATCGCGCCGCCCTACGCATGATGTCGGGTCCACTTCCAAATGAGCGCCAGCGCGAGTAACGCGCTGGTTGACAATGTTGGTTGGACGGCGCCAAGCCTCCAAGCTGCGACGGCGACTAGGCCATTGCTACACACCGTGTTGACCTCTGTGGCAGGCGCTTCATTCCGAGGAGCCGGAAATGGCGTTCACAGTGATCTGGTACGGACGGCAGGGCGTTTTTGACAAGGTGACCTTTGACGCTGAAAAGACGGCCAAAGATCACGCAATCGCCATGTTCCAGACCGAAGGGTTGACGACGGCGTCATATGCGTTGAAGTTCGCAAGGACAGCGGTACTGTCGTCTTCAGCCACGCCGAGAACTAGTCAGTAGGAGGCCGCTTCCGTGCCCGAACATAGGCAAGTTCCCGCTTTATGAAAGGTTGATTGCGACATTGCGCAGGAGCGCAACCGATTTTCGCATACCTTCCATCGGGGTCAGCATCATGTCCTCGTGCTCGATTGACAAGACATCGTCGTAGCCAACCTGCTTGAGCGCGGTACAGAACTGCCGCCACCAGGTCTCACCGTGACCGTATCCGAGTGTGATGTAATTCCAGGCCCGTTCGGCATAGAGGTTTGGTGGGCGCGGATCGAGCGTGCCGTCGATGGCCGCGGTGATTGGCTCGATTCGGGTATCCTTGGCGTGGACATAGTAGATGGCCGAGCCGAGCGTGCGGATGGCGGCAATCGGGTCCGCCCCCATCCACAGCGGATGACTAGGGTCATAGTTGGCGCCGACCGTTTCTCCGACAGCGTCACGCAGCTTGAACAATGTCTGGACATTGTACACGGACTGATGGCCATGCAGTTCCAGGCATAGTTTGTGGATGCCGAGGTTGTTTGAAAACGCGACGAGGTCGCGCCAGTAGGGAATTATCCGCTCTTCCCACTGATAGCGCTGGATCTTGAGGCATTCCGGCGGCCAATCGGTGATGATCCAGTTCGGGTTGGCGTCACCCGGCCCGCCCGGCAGGCCCGACATCATGACTACACGATCAATCTCCATCAGGCCGGCCAGCCGGATGGTGTCCTGTGTCACGCTATGGTGGACCTTGCCCTGCGGCCCCGGGTGCAGTGGATTGCCCGAGCAATTGAGCGCCGCAATCGTCAGCCCGTGATCCTGGACCTTGGCAACGAAGTCCTTGCGCGTGGCAGCGCTCGCCAGCATGGCCTGCAGGTCGATATGGGGCGCGGACGACCAGTTGCCGCAGGCGAACTCCAATGTCTGCAGTCCAAGCTCGGCCGAAGCGCGCAACATCTCGTCGAATGAGAGGTCGCCGAGACTGTCCGTAATCATCCCGATCTTCATCTGGAAGCTCCTCGTTCGATTGCACTAAAACCTGACGGTCTCGAACCTGCCCGACCTAGCGGAGGCAAGCGCGGCCTCGCACAGGATCATCGCTTTCCGGCCGTCGCTTGCCGAGACGTCGGGCCGTCGCCCTGTTTCGACGCAGATAATGAAATGATCGATCTCGGCGGCATAGGACTCGGCATAGCGCTCAACGAAAAAGTAATATGGTTTGTCGCGCGATATCGCCTTTGCGCCTGATATTTCGACCGATGTCGGCTCCCTGTTGCCGGCCCGCAGCATCCCATCCGCGCCATGCACCTCGATGCGCTGGTCATAGCCGTAGGCGGCCCTGACGCTGTTGTTGATGTGACATTGCCGGCCGGACGCCGTGCGCAGCACGAACATCGCGGTATCGTAGTCCCCCAGCTTGGCATATTGCGGCGCGACAAGTGACGACCCGGTCGCGAAGAGCTCCACCGGCTCCTCGCCCAACAGGTTTCGTGCCATGTCGAAGTCGTGGATGGTCATTTCCCGGAAGACGCCCCCTCCCCCTGCCAGCGCTTCCTCGGTTTCCGGTTCCGGATCCCGGCTGGTGATGATGACCTGTTCAATGGCGCCGATCTCGCCTTGCGCAAGGCGGGCCTTCAGCGCCCGAAAACTCGGGTCGAACCGACGGTTGAATCCGATCTGAAAGGGCACACCTGCCTTCTCGACAGCCGCCAGACATTGATCCGTGCGCTTGAGATCAAGATCGATTGGCTTTTCACAGAAGATCGCCTTGCCTCTGGCGGCCGCGGCCATGGCCAGGTCCGCATGCGTTCTCGTTGCCGAAGCAATGAACACCATGCGAACCGATGGGTCATTCATCACGGTCTGGGTGTCGGCGATTTCAGCTCCTGTCAGGGCAGAGACCTTCGCAGCGGCCTCGGTGTTCGGATCGACGATGTAGCGCAGGCGCACCCGGGGATGGCGCGCCAGGTTGGCTGCATGCACCTGGCCGATAAGGCCCGCTCCGAATAGACAGACATCGATCATGGGTTTGATTTCCCTGAAAGGCCGCGTGGTGTCGCGCGGCCTTGAACGTGGCCGGGACGGCGACTTGATTGAGGTGAGTGGCTGCCCAGCCGGGTCGTCATTTCACGGCTCCCATGGTCAGCCCGCGAACCAGATGGCGCTGCACCAGAAGCGCGAAGAAGACGATCGGCAGCGCGCCGATGACGCCGGCCGCCGACATTGAGGCCCAGTCGGTGTCGATGCGGCCGATCAGCGTGGCGGTGCCGCGCGGCATCGTCATCGCCCGGGGCGTGGCCGTCAGCGCCAGCGCGAACAGGAATTCGTTGAAAGTGACAAGCACGGCAAAGATGGCGGTCGCCGCGAGGCCGGGTGCTGCCAGCGGCAGGGTGATGCGCCGGAACGCACCGAAACGGGAATCGCCATCGACCATGGCGGCTTCCTCGAGATCCACGGGGATTTCGCGAAAGAAGCTCTCCATCATCCAGACGCAGAAGGTGATGTTGAAGGCGGTGTAGGTGGCGATCAAACCCAACCAGCTGTCGAGCAGGCCGAGCTTGAGCATCAGCAGATAGACCGGGATCAGGATGACGACCGGCGGCACGATGCGCAGCGTCAGCAGGAACAATCCGACCTTGCGCTCCATGGCGAAAGGCAGGCGAAAGCGGGCGATCGCATAGGCCCCCATGGCGCCGGCGACCAGGGCGATCGCCACGGAGAAGAATGTCACCACCAGCGAGTTGGTCAGATAGGCGCCAAACTGCTTCTCCGTGAACAGCCTAATGTAATTGTCCAGAGTCGGAACATGCGGATAGAGCGTGCCTTCCTGGGTGATCTCGCGATTGGACTTCAGCGAGGTCGAGACGAGCCAGTAGATGGGCAAGAGCACGATAGTCAGCACCGCGCTCATTACTCCGATGCGGGCCAGACGACTGTTCATGATGCGTCGACCCTGCGCAAAAGCCGCACGGCGCTGAAGGCCAGGGCAAGCACGACGAGACCGATGGTGACGAACAGTGCCGCCGCATAGCCCGTCTGCTGGAATTTGAAGGCGGTGTCATAGCCGTAGATCGAGACCAACCGCGTCGCCTCGCCCGGTCCGCCCCGGGTGAGCACGAATACCTGGTCGAACGTGCCGAAGGCGTCGATCGTTCGAAGCACGATGGCGATCGCCAGCACGGGCCGCATCATCGGAAAGGTCAGGTCGGCAAACACGCGCCAGTTGCCGGCGCCGTCGACCCGGGCGGCCTCGAAGGGTTCGTGCGGTAGCGACTGCAGGCCGGCCAGCAGGATCAGGAACATCAGCGGCGTCCATTCCCAGACATCGAGAACGACGAGGCCGATGAAGGCCTTGACGGGGCTGCCGAGGATCTGCACCTGGCCGCCGCCCGTCCACTCGGAGATTGCCGTCAGCATACCGGCGTCGCTGGCGTAGATCAGCCGGAAGACGATGGCGACGACGACCGGCGTGATCACCATCGGGATGATCAGAATGGTTCTGAGCAAGCGGATGCCGCGAAATTCCCGCAGGCAAAATAGCGCCAGGGCAAAGCCCAGGATCGCCTCGAAGGTGACCGACAGGGCGACGAATTCGACCGTCACCCAGAGCGAGTTCAAAAACTGCGGGTCGCTCCACAGCTGGATGTAGTTATGCGTGCCGACATCGGCGACGACCGAGCCGTAGCGATAGACCTTGGTGCTGGCGCGCAGACCGTCCCACAAGGGATAGACGAGCACGCCAAGCACGATCAGCAGGCCTGGCGCCAGCATGAGATAAGGGAGGGCGAGGTCGAGCCCCGCCCCCTGCAGACGATATTTGCGGCTCTGCGTCCCGCCGTTTCCCATCAATAGTAGCCGACCGAAGACAGGTAGTCCTTGACCTGCTTGGCGGCATTGTCCAATGCGGCCCCGCCACCCGAGCCAGCCTGCAGCGCCTTGTTGAGTTCGATGCCGAGCAGTTCCTCGACCTTGGCCCAGTCTGGCGTGCGCGGCCTCGGCAGGGCGCCGGCGTCGAGCTGCTGCAGAGCGACCGGGATCAGCCGGTTGCCGGGCTTGGCAATGCCGAAGGCGCTGCGCTTGACCGGAATGGAACCTGCTTCCGACAGCTTGGCCTGGATGTCGGCGCTGACATACCACTTCAGGAATTCGACCGAATTGGCCTTGTTGGGCGCCGATTTCGGAATGCCGGCGATGAAGATGCCCATCTGGGCGATCGCCGCAGTGTGCTTCGGCACGACGCCGAAATCGAGCTTGCCAGCCACCTTGGTCTGTGTCGGATCGTCGGCCTTCAGCGCATTGCCGGAATACTGGATGATCGCGCCTGCTTCGCCGCCGAGGATCGCCGCACCTTCCTGGTCCGAGTCGAACTCGACGACGCCGCTCGGCGCGTTTTGCTTCATGGTGCCGACGAAGAATTCTGCCGAGGCCTTGCCTTCGGCGGAGTTGAAGACCGGGTTCCACTTGTCGTCGAAGAAGGAGCCACCAAATGACAGGAAGACCGGGTACCAGCTGGTCACGATCGGATTGCCGGAAACGCCGCGGAACACGACCGGATATTTGATCTTGCCCGCCGCCACGCCTTCCTTGCCCTTGGCGATGACCTCGTCCCAGGTTTTCGGCGCACCGCTCGTGTAGACGTCGTTGCGGTAAGTCAGGGTCTGCAGATCGCCGACGAACGGCACGCAGATCAGCGTCGGCGTGGCGGTTTCGAAGCCTTTCACGCGTGCGCCCTTCTGCGGCGGCCAGTAGCCCATGTCGATCATCGAGCCAATCCAGTCCTTGTCGCCGCCGTCGATGCCGGCCGCTCCAAGATCCTCGAGCACATTGGCGGCGCCGAACTGCGGCACCCATGGATCGTCGAGAAGATAGAGGTCGTACTGGCCGGCGCTGTTCTTGGCGTCGGCGAACCACTTCTCCAGCGTCACGCCATATTCATCCTCGAGGAATTCGATGTCGAAGCCGGCATCCTTGGCCAGCGGGATGATCTTCTGTTTGAACGGCGTCAGGCCGCCATCGGCGAAAGCGCCGATGATCACCTTCTTGCCGGCCGCCCTGGCCGGGACAGGCAGGCCGAGTACGGTAAGGGCGGTGCTGGCAAGCGCCAAGCCAAGTCCTCCCTTGAGTACGGAGCGGCGAGTAAGTCTGCTTCTGCTGGACTGCGTCATTTCACTCTCCATCACTGTTGACCCTGTGGACGGCCGTGAGGCCGGCCGAATTGAAGAAGCATGCGTTCGACACATCAAAAGTGACCGCGATATTGGCGCCCACCGCGCCCCTGAAGTCGCGGCCAGCGCGGACCGAGACATTGCCGCCGCCGATGCGAACATTGACCAACGTCTCGTTGCCCATGGGTTCGACAACATAAATTTCACCAGGCAGCGCGTTGGGCGCGCCCGGTGCCGAAACGCTCATGTCTTCCGGCCGCAGCCCGATCTCGACCACTTGCGCCACACGGCATGCCGCCAGTCGGGCAGCGGGGATCGGAACCAGCGTTCCACCGATCGCGATGCCTTGTTCGGCAAGCGCGACCGGAAGGATGTTCATCGGCGGATTGCCGACGAAGGTGGCCACGAAACGGTTGGCTGGGCGATCGTAGATATCTCCCGGCGGCGCCATCTGCTGCAGCTCACCGGCGTGCATCACCGCGACGAAGTCCGCCATGGTCAAAGCCTCGACCTGGTCGTGGGTGACATAGAGGGTGGTTGCGCCGAGCCGCTGACAAAGCCGCTTGATCTCGCCGCGCATGGTCAGGCGCAACCTTGCGTCCAGGTTCGACAGCGGCTCGTCCATGAGGAAGGCCGCCGGATCGCGGACGATGGCACGCGCAAGCGCCACCCGTTGCCTCTGGCCGCCCGAGAGCTGGCGCGGCCGGCGATCGAGCAGGTGGCCGATCTCGAGAACCGCTGCGACCTCGCCGATCTTGGCGCGACGCTCGCCGTCCGGCATGCTGCGGATCCACAAGGGATAGCCGATGTTCTCGCCAACCGTCATCTGAGGATAGAGCGCATAGCTCTGGAACACCATGGCGATGTCGCGGTCGCGCGGCTGCAGCCGGGTGACCTCGCGCTCGCCGATGAAAAGTTTGCCGGCGCTCGGCATGTCGAGACCGGCAAGGATGCGCAACGCCGTCGTCTTACCGCAACCCGAAGGACCGAGCAGGGCCAGGAACATGTGGTCGGGGACGGCAAGGTCAAGCGAGCGCAAGACGTTCAGCGCGCCGTAGTTCTTGACCACACCTTGGTACAGGACAGAACTCATTGCCGCTCCCTAGCGCCCCGAAGGGTATCAGTTCTCCCGTTCCTTGACCTCGAAACCGGCCTCGAGGGCCAGGTCGCGCAGGTTGCGATAGCCCATCGTCGCATAGGTAAGCGGATGAGCCTTGCCAGGATCCTGTTCGGCCTCGACCACCAGCCAGCCGGCATAGCCATTGTCGGCGAGCAGCCGCAAAAGCGTCAAATAGTCAATGGACCCATCTCCCGGCACGGTGAAGATGCCTTCCATCACCGCGCCCATGAAGCTCATATCCAGGGCGCGAGCGCGCTTCAGCACATCCGGGCGCACATCCTTGCAGTGCACGTGGACGACGCGGCCCACATGCCGCCGCAGCAACGTCTCGGGATCTCCGCCGGAAAACAGGCAATGGCCGGTGTCATAGAGGAGGCCAACGGCTTGCCCTGAACTGGCCATCAGCCTGCCGATCTCGTGATCGGTCTCGATGATGGTTCCCATGTGGTGGTGAAAGGCCATGCCGATGCCGAAATCCGCGAACCGTTCGGCCAGTCGCGTGATCTTGTTGCCGTAGGACTTCCACTCGCCGTCGGCAAGCTTGGGACGCTGCGAGATCGGATCGTGAATGGCGCCATGGCGGCCGCGCGAGGTATCGGCGTAGACGACGTGCTTGGCGCCGAGGTCGCGCAGCAGCGTCAGATGCGGCAGGATGGCGTCGAACTCCTCTTCGACCTCCTTTTCGCAGATCCGGCCATCGTACCAGCCGGAGACCAGCTTAAGATCATAGGCCGCGAGAACTGCAGCCAGCGCCTTGCTGGCACGCGGGAACTTGCCGCCGAGCTCCGTTCCCGCATAGCCGGCTTCGGCCGTTTCGGAAAGGCAGACCTCGAGTGGTGTATCCCCGCCCAGCTCGGGCACGTCGTCGTTGCTCCATGTGATCGGATTTATGCCTATGCGGACAGCCATCATCGCTCCTCATCGGACAGGCCATGCCGTTGCTGGCGGCGCCTCATCTGAACCCAATCAGGTCGGTGAAGGCGTTCCGCGTGTGGTCTGTCCGGCCCGTCGCTTCCTGTCTCTTTTCATCTAAGCGCCGATCTGTCTCCATCGCGAGAGCCAGTTTGACGGGAAGTGAAGGTGCCAGTTTCAATTGGCGCGGCGCTCGCTTAAGCTCGATCAGCTCTCTTGCCGCGAGGCCTTTCCGATGCAGATATCAAGGCGAAGGCGCCAAGCCTTTCCGATGGACGCGCTGATTATCGATCGGACAATCGATGAACCGATCCATCGCCAGCTCTATCGGCAGATTGCCGCCATGATCCGTGGGCGTCGTCTGGCGCCGGGATCGGAATTGCCATCGACGCGGGCTCTGGCTGAGGATCTGGGCCTCGCCCGCAACACTATCGTCGGTGCGTATGACCAGTTGGCGACGGAAGGCTATCTCGCAAGCCGGCAGGGCGCGCGCCCGGTGGTCATCGACCTGCCCGTGAACTCGACCGATCTAGGCAGCAAACCCATGGCCACGGCAATCCAGCGCCCGCTTTCCAGGCGCGGCGAGAGCCTGATGCAGCAACCCTTCCATCACGGATCGCCGGGACGCTTTGCCTTTCATCCGGGCATGCCGGACCCGCAAAACTTCCCGTTTGGCGTCTGGGGCAGGCTGCTCGCACGCCGGGCAACGTTTGGCGCCGACATGTTGTTCGGTACCTATCATGTGACCGGCCTGCCGGCGCTCAAGGAAGCGATTGCCGGCTATCTGATCTCGGCCAGGGGGGTGCGGTGTTCTCCCGAACAGATCGTCGTGACGACGGGAGCGCAGGCGGCGTTCGATCTGCTGGCGCGTCTGCTGCTCGATCCGGGCGACACGGTCTGGCTGGAGGAACCGGGCTATTACGCGGCCAAGGCGACTTTCACGGTCGCCGGCGCCAATATTGTGCCGCTTGTCGTTGACCGCGACGGCTGGCAGATGAACCAGCCCGAGGTTTCACCGCGCCTGATCTACGTGACGCCCGCCTGCCAGCATCCTCTGGGGATCACGATGCGCATGGACCAGCGGCTGCGGCTATTCGAAATCGCCGAGCGCAACAATTCCTGGATCATCGAAGATGATTTCGACGGCGAGTACAGATTTCAGGGAAGGCCGGTCCCCGCCATACAGAGCATGGATTACGCTGACCGGGTCATCTATGTCGGCACCTTTGCCAAGTTGCTGTTTCCGGCGCTCAGGCTGGGGTTCATGGTCTTGCCCGCCGCCTTGTGCAAGGGCATTCCGCATGCGCTGAGCACCACCGGGCAATTCGCACCCCTGGTGCTTCAGGCGGCGCTAGCCGATTTCATCGATGAAGGTCACATGAGCCGCCACCTCAAGCGCATGCGCCGCATTTACGCCGAGCGACGCAAGTTTTTCTACGAATTGTGCGAGACCGAACTGGCCGATCACATCACTCTTTCGGCGGCGGAAGCCGGTATCCAGGTCGTTGCCTCGCTTCACGAACGTTGTGACGACCGGGCGGTCGTGCATTGTGCCGACAAACTCGGTGTCAACGCATCGCCGCTGTCGAAATATTACTGGTCATCCTCCGGCAATGGCCTGGTGCTTGGCTATGCCGCCTGCAACAAGGCCGAGAGCGAGGCGGGAATGCGACGTCTACGCCAGGCCATCGAGCACGTACGGACCTTGCCGTGAGCCCGTCTGCCCGCGATGAAGTGGTGGTTGGCGCCGCCAGACTGCCGCCGCTGTTTCGGTCAAGTATTGCCAACTACTCGGTGCTAACTACGTCCGGGTTATTCTGAAGGGTGAAACATCCGGAAATGGGCGGACTGAATGGCAGGCCCTAGGATTTACAAGGAGGTTGAGACTTGCCGCTTCGCTTCGGTCCACCGTTGCCGATCCGCTGCACAGCGTGCTCCGCTATGCGCCGAATTTGCTGCTCCCTTGGAGCAGGCTGTGCAACCGGCTCGACCCCAGGCGAAGGTTAGTTGGGCAGCTATCGGCCAATGTTGAAAAAGCTGTCCTAACGTTCGCCGACCAGAATACCGCCGATGGCTCCAGCTCTGTTTTTACACCATCACAGTTGGGGACTACACACCTAGGATTTTTGCTCTGGAGGACGAGAGACCCTTTCGCGTACGGACTGCTCTGTCGTGTCAGCCGCAGACTTGACGATTTCACCAATCTGGTCGGCCACCGTGCCTGCTTGTGTGTCCTGCCGTCCAGCTTCCTGCTTGATCGTCTCATAGGCGTCTGCGGCAACCTGCTTGGCCTGATCGACGCCTTGCTCGAGTATGCTCTCCGAGGTCTGGCGAAGCTTCTCGCGATATCCGCCCAGTTGCTCATCCTCCATCGCGGTATGGGGCAGCATGGCGCCTATCGCGGCGCCGATGGCGAGACCGACCGCCGCAACAGCCAAGGGCTGATCATTCAATAGCTCCTGTGCCGAGCGGCTGGCTTTCGCAGCCATCCCGCCAGCCGTCGATCCTGCACTGGCAGCGTTGCTCGCCAGTCCTTCGGCGGCCCCGCTTGCTGCTCCTGATATTGTGGCGCCAACGCTGCTTGCGGCCGACGAGAGCGCTTCAGCGGTTTCGGAGAGCGTGCTGCCCAGGCCGCCGCCCTCCGCCTCGTCACGCCCGCTGGGGGGAGTAGGCGCCGCATACGCGGCCGGGGGGTCGCGCCTGCCGTTCGACGGACCGCTGCCCAGCATCAGCCAAGCCAGACCTGCGCCCACCATAGTCACGGGCAAGGGATTGTCCCTGACCTGTGTTCTCAGGTTGTCGAGCATGGCCGAACTTTCTCCCCCGGAGAAGATGCCGGTGAATTCGTCCAGCAATTGCCCCGGTGTCATCTTGCCTCGAATGGATTCGGCGGTTTCCACTACCCTGGCGCGCGCGGCCTCCGCCTCGCGTTCAAGTTCGGCTGCGGATTTGTCGGTCATCTCACTTGTTCCTTGATTACATTCGCGTCGCGCCTGAGCTGTTCCTGCGTCCGGTCAGGAGTCAGTTCGGAAGGCGCCATGCTTGCCATCCCGGTGCGCAGCAGGATGACGCCAAGAATTGCTACCACCGCGCCGACCAACAGGGAGGACCACCCGGCGCCCAACCCTGCCCGAGTCAATGCGATGACCAGTGCTTGCAGCAGTACGATCAGAGCCGCGAGCAGGCAGATTGCTCCGCCCAGCACCTCAGCGGCGCCAGCGCCCGTTTTGGTAAGCTTTTCTGAAAGCTCCGCCCGCAGAAGCCTGGCTTCGGTTTGCACCAGCGTGGTGACGTTCTGGGCCAAGTCGGTCACTAGGGTCGCGAGGCTGGGATTGTCCTGAGTGTTCATCTGTCTTGCTCCGCATCCTGCGTAGTCAGGGCGTCATCGGCATTGCCATAGCCTCGGGAGGCTCGGGACCTGTCAGCCGACCAATCAGCAGCTCGAACGGTCTGCGAGTTGGCTTCTCGCGGGGCACTCCGAGGTGCTTCGGGGCTCGTCGGTGGGGAAGCTTTGATGAACCGTCCAAGCGCCAATCCAGCCAATACGGAGCCAGCGAGCAGGGCACCGGGGTTTTGCCGGCCGAAGGACTGCACATCCTCAAGCACCTGGCCGAACGGTTTTTGTTTCAATGAGGAGGAAAGCCGCTCCAGGCCGCCGGCGGCGTCCAAGGCAAATTTCGATGCAGTCCTTTCATCATTGTTGGCCAGGTGATCGCTGGCCGCGCGTAGCGCGCCGCCCAACGCCGCCAAGCTCGATGCAATGTCGCGCTGCGTCTCCTGCGCCTTGTCCGAAACAACCTGCGTTGCTTCTGTCGCGTAGTCGCCAGCCTTGCGGGTCAGTTCGTCGCGGGCATCGTGAAGCAACTCGCTTGCGCGCTCTTTTTCCCGGGCAAGTCTGTCGGAAACGTCACTTGTCGCCTTGTCGAAATCAGCGGGGTTACGGCCCTGGCCGTCATTACGTTGCATGGGTCACCTAGTGAAAACCGAGGAAGGAGAGGACCGCGAGCACGACAACGACGAGGCCGATAAGATAGATGACACTGTTCATGGCACGTTCCTCCGTGCTGCTCCAACTTCATGGAACCTGCGATGTTCCGTCGGCCAAGAGCTTTTTGGGTCCAAGAGCAACGCGGGGAGAGTTGGCCGAAAGTTCCTTGTGAGAAAGAATGCTTCCGAGCCAATCCACCTGAGCTACCGTCAAAGTGCGCTTGAGAGAGATCGCTTGACCAAGTTAGGGTCCACCTGCCCACCCGAATGCCAGGACCGCAATGACCCACGCTCCTATCGAGACACTGTCCAGCTGCGCGCAGCGGTGGGCGATCGGACTGACCGAGCAGAAAAGCATCACCGGCAATGGCCTCGCATGCTGTCGAGGGCACCCAGGACGTTTGAGCCATGTCGAGCGCCGTCGCGTACTATCGGTTGTCAACTCATAGGCAGGGCCGGTCAGGCCTTAGCATCGAGGCGCAGCGTGCCGCCGTGGCTCGCTGCACGGAAGCCGACGGCATTGCGATCGTCGATGAGTTTACCGAGATCGAAACGGGCAAAGGCTCGGATGCTCTCGACCACCGGCCTCAACTGGCAGCGGCCCTCGCCCTCGCGCGCCGGGCCAAATGCCCGGTCATTGTTGCTAAGCTCGATCGATTGTCGCGCAACGTTGCCTTCATCCCTGGGCTTAGGGTGCAACGTGTTCCGTTCATCGTGGCTGAACTTGGCGCAGATGCCGACCCGTTCATGCGGCACCTCTACGCAGCGCTTGCCGAGAAGGAGCGGCGGCTGATCTCGGGACCAAGGCCGCCCTAGCCTCGCGCAAGACCACCGGCATGAAGCTCGGCAACCCACCAACACCTGCCGAAGCAGCTGCCAAGGCATCTCATGCCGCTGAAGTTCACTTTGAGGATCTGTCTTCATTCCCTACACGACATTGCGCTACTTATCCTTCCTCTGCCTGCCGTCCAGGCCAAAGTTGAGCGCTCTCTGGCGCGTCAATTCCATTGAAGCGAATTCGTTGCCATGGATCTCGATCGTATCGACGCCGGCAAGAAATACCGTTGCGGGCAAACGCTTGTCCGCGGCCTGGGGGCGAGCCGGACGAGCCAATCAGCCGCGCCGCAGAAAACCAGACCTTCACACAGGCACCGATTTGGGCGATCAACACGAAGCCTTCCTCAAACGGTGCACCCATAATGAACGTCATCGCAGTCAGTCTCGTATCGCTCGTTCTGGCAATCGCGTGCGTTCTCGTCCACTATGAGGCTTTCAAAATGGTCGCGAGCTCGGCCCGGTCAGCCGAGATCGGCGGATTTCCGAGCCGAGGACGATTGCTGATCGTTATTTTTGGAGCGCTTGCCGCGCATACTGTCGAGATTACGTTCTACGGTTTCGTCTTCTGGGGCCTTCATAGCTGCGGCCTGTTAGGCGAAATCGTCGGAAAAATCTCCGATGGCTGGATCGACTTCCTGTATTTCTCCATCACCAACTATACAACGCTGGGAGTCGGTGACATCAGGGCCGAGGGACCGATGCGACTGATTGCCTCTTCAGAGGCACTCACCGGCCTGGTGCTGTTGAGCTGGACAGCGTCATTCACCTACCTGTCCATGGAGAATTTTTGGAAGAGGAGGTAGAGCCGGAGATCGTCGCGGTCGGCTTCGGTCGGGAGGCCACAACCGATCCGCAGTGTCCTTAATCGACAGCGCCCTAGACAGTACGAATTTATTCTGAATGTGGAGCGCCTCTAGAAACGGTTCCCTCAGCGGGCGCGCTTTAGATCTGTGACCGCGCCGGATTGATGAAACTCTCGAACGGCGCCTACCGAGCCTTGGTCTCTGAGGCGGCGCGAACTGCCGCTACGGTGAGGCGGACATTCCTTCGAAATCGTGACCCAATGCGCCGGGTACGTACTACCTCAAAGCTTTCCAAATCGGCTCCGGTCGCCAGGGAACGAATCTGCGACGAACTCGGGGCTAATGGTTCTCACTGCAGCGGCACGCCCTTCATGGGTATTCCCCCGTCACACGCCCCTAGCGACGTCTTCGATCAGCTTGACGACGAGATTGCGAAACCTCTCCCCAGACCTATCCCCCAGATTTCCAACAGCCTCGGCCACCATACCCGGTGAAGAAACCGACACCTCTCCACTTAGCTGAACGTTGACGGTGAATGCCCTTCTGGCCGTCTTTTTCAATCCTGGTTTTCGGAAGATTTGGAACCGAACAGCGGGCGTTAACACTCTGCCACGGCGCCGCGGTGCCGTGTCTATATCGATCGTCATCTCGCCCGCCACCTCGGCCTTGGCCGCTTCTAACGAGGCAACAACGACATCGTTTAGCCAAGCACTGGCTTTGGTGGCAAAGTCCGTCACTGGGACATTCGCATCCTGCTCTTGCTGGTGGTAGGCTGTCTTGCCGCGCTCGAGGGCTTCTCTGAACTTAGTCATCCCAATCGCCTCCGGCTTTGTCTGCGCATGAAGCTGATCCTCAGATCGGCGACTGCTCTGCCAATAGAACGCATGTTATCGGTGTACGTTGCGTGGGCTGGTTTCTGCGCCCATGCCGATTTTCCGAAAGCTCGCTGCTGATGACCGTTGCAACAACGCGACGTAGAGAAAGTCGTCGCAGCGGGTTAGGGCCTCCATGCCAAAGCTTCGCGGGAATACGCGAGGCAGAAAGTTCGAAAAGCTTCTAGAACCCCACAAACTGGGCGCCATCGTGTTGATGGTTTTCTTGAGTTCGAGGATTTCGCCTTTGACATCGACCGTGATCTTCTTTGACAAATCACCGGAGGCGACTGCTGTGGTCACTTCGGCAATGTTGCGCACCTGCCCAGTGAGATTGGTGGCCATAGCGTTGACGTTGTCGGTCAGGTCCTTCCATGTGCCAGCCACGCCCTTCACACGGGCCTGTCCACCCAACTTTCCCTCAGTGCCTACCTCGCGCGCGACACGCGTCACCTCCGATGCAAAAGAGGCCAGTTGCCCGACCATAGTGTTGACAATCTTGCCAATGCGCAGGAACTCGCCACGCAGCGGTCGGCCATCGATTTCGACCATCATCGTTTGAGACAGGTCGCCCTTCGCAACGGCGCCGATGACGCGGGCCACTTCCGCCGTGGGCTGGACCATGTCTTCGATGAGGTCGTTGACTGACCGGACGCTGGATTCCCAACTGCCAGTAGCATTGCGAACATGGCCGCGCTCGCCGATCCGGCCATCCTTGCCCACCACCCTGCTCAGGCGTTCGAACTCGCGTGTCACCTGATCGTTCAGTTCGACGATCTGGTTGAAGGTCTCGGCGATGTCGGGTCTATACCCTCATAAACATTATCGATGCGGACCGAGAAGTCTCCCCGTCTGAATGCTTTCAAGGAATTGAGAACTTGTCGGCGATCTAATTGCTTTCTTGATGCCTGCACGCTCACATTGCCACTCCCACCCCAGCGGTTTGCAAATGTTGTTTATCTAATGAATCCGCCCCCCGCGGCCAGGATGCACCTCGCCGCAACGGTGACAACGTGGAATGCATCGATTGGTTCCTTGCAAGAATAAGGAAGCGGGGGAAACGGTAGTCCCGGGGGTTCACAGCCGGCGCGCGCTTGGAATGCGCGTCTCACCCAGGCGGGTTCTCGCCGAGGTGCGGCGCTACGGCCCCACGCTGGAAGCCTAAGGCGGCGCCCGTGGGTCGCCGCGCGCCGCTCCACATCCTGCCACATTTACCGTACCGTTGCCGCTTGGGAGCGGAAGGCAATGTTGTTCTCGGCCATCACAACCTAATTGAGCAACACGGCAACGACTACGCGACGCTTGAACGCAAGGCGAAGGACCTCGAGAGTCGCCATGATCCAGGCCGGCGGCGCACCACCTCACAGTTCACCCAGCCCGATCGCTCGGCTCGACGCAAAGACGACTTTACGATCAGGCGATGGAAAGGCGCAATTCCCGCAATATAGGCTTGCCCTCCCAAATGATTGAAGGTCACGACCGTTGTAGCGACGAGTCGGCGGCACGAAACGGACTCTTCGACCAAAACGGACAAACGGAAGTCGAGATGGCGATCGTCCTCGCCAAGAACAATCTCATGACGGCGCCGATCGTAGACCCGGAAGAAATCGATCCTGTCGGTCGCAACGTCATCGCGCAACTCAGACGATGTCTTAAGGCCAAACCCCGCAACCAATGTGTGCCTTATAGTTATAGCCAGCCAACCCACCGCGCCTGACCCGTAAGCATATGGGCGGCGAGGCGCTCGGCATCGCCCGTCGCATTGCTCGGCAGGCGATCGCGAATGCGTCAGCGAATCCCGCCTTGGCGTAGAGCGGCTCAAGCACCGAACGTTGCGGCAAATCGACTCGAGCAACGCGCGCCATAGATGTTCCGCCCGGGAAAATGGAAGCGAAGAGGTGGTGCATTTCAATAGCACGAGTGAGGGCTCTCCCTCAAACATAGCAAGGAACTTCCGCTGTTGGCCCACCGCGACATACTGCCCTGCCGCACGAACTTCGTCGCTAGAGGAGCAAAGCGGGATGTCGTCACCAGTCACATGACGCTTGGTTAATAAGTACACGGCCTAGGCTGAGGAAGTTCAATGCTTCTTTAAACCTGACCGCTGAGCAAAAATTGTCGGCGGCACGCCGGTCATCACGATGGCTAGAAGCTTCGTACTCTGGTTGCGCGAATGGCCGGAAAGCAAGGGATCGTCTGCAGACTTTGTTCGTCTTACCCAACCATCCAATTTGTACGGTAGATGTGAGCTTTCAGGAGGTCGTCCATTCGGACCTGGTGGCGGTCAGTTGCGGTCGGCTTCGATTACTGCAACGGCAAAGGTTCGCGAAGCTTCCTGATAAACAATGTGCGCGTCGTTCGATATCTCGCGCAGAAATTCCCCGCAGGCCCTTTCAGAATTTAAGGGCGACCGAGCCTAAACAACCAGATGGTTAGCCGCGTCGCTGACGTGGTGGCGCAGACAGTGTTCCTGGCCGGCGCCGATCCGGCCATTGTCCCAACAGCGGCGTTGCATCGTTCTCAATTGCCGAAGTGCCTTTTATTGGGATCAGTGACGGCTCTTCAGGCTTGCGCTTACGTCCAATTTTCAGGGCTTCGATTTCGTCATCACGCCTTGCGATCCGGCTTTCCAAGTTTGCAATGCGCTCTGTCAAAAAGTAGCGGCCAACGATGAACCCTCCGCCTCCAAAAAGAACTGCGAAAGTCATAAAGGCTATAGGGTTGGCGATCACCAGAGTCGCATTGGTCTGGAAGAAAGTGATCAGATCGTGCATTTTGAACATCCTCTCAGTTCCGGGGAAGTTTGTGGATTTCCAATCTCACTGGGCCACCTCGATCGCAGTTCGTGCAGAGAAGCGCCCGCTCAACGGTACTGAATAGCGCGGCCTTCCCGTATCGCCCGATCAGCGCGGCCGCCTTCACCTCGGCGTGATGAGAGCAAGTCTTGCACCACGCCCGCAGCTTGTGCCATTCGCGTAAGTCCCCGAGTGAGACGTCCAGACCGGCATGAATGCTTCCGTCGACAATTGCCTGTGGCGGGATCTTCACCTCCCCAGGCGTCAAGATTCTTTCCATGACATGCCGGCTGTTGTAGTGGATCAGCAGCATGCCGGGTCGACGGCGAATTGCAGCCTGCCAGGCGGCTTGGCTGACTGTCGCATCCGGGGACGTTGAAATTGTTTCGAGATGGGTCTTTTCCTCCCTGTCCCAGACTTCGATGCGGAAATTGTCCTCGGCCGTATTCGCCATCAGGTCGCGTCCCCTGTGCCAGCCGCGAGAGAAGCCGTTGGAAACTGCCGCGCGCGACAGCGCGAGCTCACGTTCGAGTTCAGTTTTCCTGGATAGAACGTGCAGCAGTGCGACTACGCAATCGCCGCCCGCCGCAGCGATGGCCTGCTGCACCGCGGTTTCCAAATCCGACATAGCTTCGCCGCCCGGCGCGTTCTGGCGCTTTCCCATAGCCTTTCCTGCTCATATGTCTTTCAGGAATAAGGAATCTATTCCTGCCTCGTCAAGGCCGCTCTTGACTTTTTGTTCTTATTTCGTTCACTGTTGACCAGATTGGCCGCGGGAGGCGAGTGATGAGGCTTCAGCTGGAAATCAAAGGCGCTTCGCCGGAAGAGAAGCAACGCGGCATCGAAGCGGCCAAAGCTGTCCTTGCCGCAGCGGGAATATCCGCGGAAGAGGCAACGGATGGGATGTTCGCGCTCGAAAACTGGGACGATTCCAGTTTTGACGACGATGAAGCACCCTCGAAGGACGAGGATGTAGCGGCGGCGATCTGGAAAGACGCCAATAAGGCGGCAATCATAGCCTGCTGCGCTGACTGGCCAAGTGATGCGGTGCCGGAGAACTATCAATTCCTTGAGTTGGTGGATTGATGTCCGACCACGGCCTGCCTTCCCAGAAAAAGCCGAAACTCATCGTTGTCGTGGCCTTCGACCGCGGTGAAGATGGCGAACTGTTCACGGCCTATGGCCCGACTGATCAGCAAAGCGAGGAGCGCGCGATCAGGATGGCCAAGGGGCTCGCCTCGAAGCATATTGGCGTGATCGCCTGGAGCCGAGATGCCGACCCTGCACTAGGCGATTACGGTCCGCCCACAACGCTATTGGTCAGTGGCGATGTGCCAGACATGGAATAGGCGCCGCCGTGTCACGCGCTTTCGGGCCGCACAGTCTCCACCGAGAGCGCCCCGGCCGAAAGCGGCCGCAAGAGTTCGGCCTCGGGCTTCGTAAGATCGAGCCAAGCCCGCCAATTTTCAGGCTTGAGCACAACCACCTGGCGGTTGTGATATGGCGCCACGTCCGCCCCGGGATCGGTCGTGAGCATCGTGAAGGTCGGCGGCTTGTTGCCGGTGCCCTCACGCCATAAGCCGGCAATCGCCATAAACGGAGCGCCGTTGAGCGTAAACCGATGTTTGGCCTTTGGATACTTGATGCCAGTGAATTCGAAGAATGCAGACGCCGGGACCAGACACCGGTTGCTGTTTGCGAATTGCCTGCCTTCCGAGCGGAAATTGAACACCGGTCCCCCTTTCGGTCCTGATGGCGGGAACCCGAACGTCATCGATGCAAGTTCTATGACGCCGCCGCCGGCACGCATAATTGGAGCTGGGTCGTTGATGCGAATGTCGTCTGCCTGCGACAGATCGAGTTCGGTCTGATGGTTCGGGATCTTCAACGTCAGCGAGGCCATCATCCGGCAATATTCGGCCCAGAGGACGTGCTGCTCGTAGTCATTGCACATGGGAGCCCCTTCGGCGTTCTTCCAGGAACAGAACGAAGACCTGGACGCTTGACAAGCGCCAGCATTTCTACGCCGACTTTCGGCTCTTGGCTTTGGCGCCGCCCTTGATGCCTTCCTTGGCCAGGCTCTTGCGAAGGACCGAGGCCAGATCGACGACATTCTCTTTTGGTGCGGGCACCGGCTTGGGCGGCGCTTTGCCTTTGCGCTTGGCGTCGATCATGGCGATTAACGCGTCCTCATATGTGTCTTCGAATTTCGACGGGTCGAACTTGGTGACTTTCTTGTCGATCAACAGTTCGGCTATCTCAAGAAGGTCTTCGTCGTATTTATGGCTTTTCAAGCCCTCAAACACGGTCTTTTCCGACGTCATCTCGCTGTGAGCGCGCAATTCGGTCAGCAGCATCCCCTTCTGGAAAGGTTGGATCAGCACCTCGCGCCCGCGCTGGTAGAGCACCACGCAAGAGCGCGCAGCCACGCGCTTGTTCGCCATCGCGTCGCGAAGAACGCAAAAGGCTTCGAGGGAGGCACCGTCCGCCGGGATCAGGTAATAGGGCTTTTCCAGATATCGGGTGTCGATGTCTTCGATCGCGACAAATGAATCCACCTCGAGAGTGTGGGCCGATGTCAGCTTGAGTTTCTTGATCTCGTCAGGCTCGATATTGATGAAATGGTCCTTGTCCACCTCATAACCCTTAACCTGGTCCTGGCTCTCGACGACATCCCCGGTCTCTTCATCCACATACGCGCTTTTGACAGGCAGGCCATCTTCGCGGTTCAAAATCTTGAAGTGGATCTTGGAGGCCTCGCTGGTCGCACCGACAATCTTCACGCCGCACGAAACCGACCCGACCTTCAGGAAGCCCTTCCAAACCGCTCGGGGTGCCGCCATGACGTTGCTCCTTTTGTTGCTGCCAGTAAGAACACTCGAAGTCGTCACCCGTTCCGCCGAAGTGTCACGAGACTCCTCCATCTCGGGCGAGGTTGGCGACAGCATCGACCATGACCGCGAAAATGCTGTCAACTTCCTCCCCATCTCTGTTGCCGATATCCCTTCACGGCATTGCCGATCACGCGTTCACCGGTTCCGCCGAGATCCGGCGTGGCATTGACCGATTCAGGTTGAGTGATCGGAGCCCGTTCCGACCCGGCCGGCTTCGTGCTCGGAACCTTGTCTGGCACGGCATGTTGAGCATGCGGTGGTCAATTCCTCAGCTGCAGTCACCTCCGAGTCCGTCGGCCACGCGGCCGGCTTTTTCATTAGTGTTCAATGGCGGCACAGTTCACTCGGCACCGAAATTGCATCTTGCTATGAGCCTGGGTCACCCCGCCCCGGGCAGTCCCTTGGTTCATCCCTAGGGACGCCCGCCGCTGCCGTGAATGGGGCGGCGGGTTTATTGCGGCCGGCCCTGACCTACGTTGAGGAGGGATCACATCATTAAATGGACCAATTGCGTACCACCCAAATCGCGAATGCGATGGGCATAGACCACCGCTTTACAGAACACGACAGTTTTGGACGTAGCTTCGGCCTCAATCGGTCAACCCGTCGCAACCACTCCAGCCCTCCCGCTGCCGAAAGGTGGCCGGCTTTTTCGCAGCACGGAACCTTGTCCGTCGCTGAAAATTGACCCAACGGCGACAGCGTTGCACCGGCCTGTCGCTGACCAAAGACCCGATCTCTGGTCGGCCCGCACCGCCCGGAGCGGTGCGGGCTCTTCAGCCACGCAGAGACCTGGGGAATTCCCATCGAACCTGAAGGCCAAAAAGCGCCCCGCCGAGATGTGCATTGATGGTCAGGTTCAACGGAGGATAGCGCAATGTCCATCATACTCGATGCGCTGTTGGGAGCCGATGCCTGTGGGTCACGCAAGCTGCATGCGTCGCCTTAACAAAACCCCGCTCTGGGGGTTTCTCGTGAGAGGGCGAGGGTGGGACGCAACGGCCTTGTCAGACCCTGCCTCTGCCTTTGACCGGCTCCGGTTCAATCCGGCCATGTCCCGGCGTCGGCAACTCTGTTCGTGCCGAGGAGTTCCTCCATTCGGCGGTGGTGCCATCCGGAAGACCTACTTGCGTTCCCACCGCGGCAGGCAACACCCTTTCAGCAATTCCATTGGCCGCAGCAGCGCTTGCCTGAGCCCGCCCTGTGGTCAGGAATAGGAATAGGAACCCGCTCCGTGTAGCGTTCTGGAGCGGGTTCCTGCTGCCTCAATGGTGTCTTCTCAAAGCCGCGCCGAGGTCGGCGGCAATGCCTTGGTCGAGCAACAGTAGTGTCTACTGGCCCGCTGATCTGGATAAGCTCCAGCGGGTGTTTGACCGGCTGTGTAGCGAGCGCCGCCTAGCCAAAAAAGACAGGGAACAACGGGAATCCCTGGCTAGGGAAGTGTTCCAGGTTTTCGATGCCGGGACCACGAACGAAGCGGACCTATTGCGGGCCATTTCCAGGCGGGTGAGACGTCCCGCTTGATGGCGGCTTTCTATGTGGCCTTATCCATCCGTGGCGTCTTCCGCGTCGGAGGCTTATAGGGCGTCACCAGTCTGGCGGTATCGGCATCGAGGGTTACGGGAATGCCTAGGTTCACCGTCACGTGATTTTCGTCGATGTGGGTGACGCTGCCAATCAGCTCGATGTGCTGCCCCTTCTGCACCTTCGCTGTTTGATCGACAATCGAATGCGGCTGTCCATAAGAAGGGATGGAAACGCTCACGTGGTCCTCAGTTACCCGCCGCCGGACGGTTGCGGTTATCGCGACCTCATCGCCGATCTTGATGCCCTGAGCCATACGATGATTCTGGGCGGTCAACGGCTTCGTCAAGCAAGTGCTAATACTTGCATTTTGCCACCCCGGTGACACGGCTTAGAGCCGCCAAGTTATCCGGACCAAAACATTCGCGCTCCGAAGACCACGGCAACGCCGACTTGCGCCACAGCCATAACCACGACTAGTTGCGATCTCGAACGGGCCGCCGCCATTTAGTTGGTCGACGATCCCTTCGCGCTATGCACCGATCGCAATTCTTTTTCGATCTGTCGCTGGATGATCCGCGATAGCTCGATGGCCCTCTCCTCGTCACCGACCGGGCTGTTGATAAGTTCGGCGCCGACCCAGCCGTGCGCATAAATCGCTCCGTCCTGCGACAGCTTGTTCAGCAACTTGCACACGCGCCTGACGGTCTTCTCGATTTCCGGCCGGTCGCTGACGAGGTTTGTGTTCAACTCAGGCTGATGGCTTTCGTCCATGTAAAGCATGGCATGTCTCCTATAGGTACTGCTCGCCGTCCCTTTTGTGCTCAAGAGAACCAGTATGGGTCCTGACGAGGCCTGGCAAAACCGAGCCCGGCATGCTTCGCGCAACGGGTTTGCTCGCAGATGTGGCCGAGCGCTCTGGTGCGCTCTCGCGGCGCCGGCGTCATGCCATCGGCAAGCTCGTCGGTTCGTCGCTCATGCGGGATAGATTCCACGATCCGTCTTGACGGGCAAGGAAAATGTTCCTTATTCGTTCTCACGGCACTCGGTGGCCAGCCGGCACCGCTACACGCCTCCCAAGCATGTAGGCCGGGTCGCCGTACCGTCGTGTCGATTGGAGGATAGATGCGAAAGCGCCAAAACAAGCCGACCGGCGAAGCTATGTCGGAACTGGAAATGGCGGCGCAGCATGCCGTTGCCGTTGCTGTGGCCGCGGCGACGCCGTGATCGCACTGCTGAACATTCTGGCCAGGAACGCCGAAATCGAGCGCGAGCTCGCGCTGGCGCGCGCGGCAGTTTCCAACGGCTTCTCTCGCGGCTGGCACAAGGCGCGACCCTAGATGGCAGACACGACCGGAGACAATTTCCGGATCGAATCTGGGACCGAGATGAGAAGACGCATCTCGAAACCATGTGTCGGTCTCCGGATGCCATGGTCAGCCAGCCGCTTGGCAGGCAGCCATCCGGCGCCGCCCCGGCATGCTGCTGATCCACTACAACAGTCGCCATGTCATGGAAAAGATCATCACACCGGGCCAGGTCGTGATTCCGCCGCAAACGATCATCGATGGCAGCGTTCACGCCGGCTTGGATGTTTCCCTTGGCGACCTCCGTGAGTGGCACACTTTGGGGGCCTGGTGCACAAAATGCTCGCATCATGCCATGGTAAAGCCCGAAGGGCTGAGGCGCAATGAGTAGCGGGCTGCATCTTGCCCGAAGGCGTCAACTCAAAAGACGAAATGCGTGCGCTTTAGCCCGGTTTTTACCGGTTGGCTCGTCAAAGCTTCCCCACCTGCTGGAATGTCCAGTATCGATTGGAACCTCCCGAGCTGCTCCGGGAAATCCCGCGCAAGGTGTCTGACCACCCGTGCGTTTTCCATCAGACGGTCGAGATAGAGCCTTGCCACCATCAACTCCAGCGCCCAGGTGCCACGAAGGCTTGCGCAGTACAGAAATTCTTCGTTCAGCAATTCAAACTCAGCTTCCATGGCGGCCAGCTGGTCGGCTGTCACCCCGACAAACTTCTTTCTCGGCACGAAGGGATCCGCCAACTGCGACGCCGGAGTGAGCGTTGAGAGGAGTTGCGCATAGTGGAAGCCCATTCTCTTCAGGGCGATCATGAGCCTTGCCGCTTTGAGCTGCCTTTCCGGAACCATCTTGCGCAAGGACGCGAAGACCTGTGGAGGCACATTCCAATCCTGCAAAAGATCGAGAGCCTCGGGAGAGACTCCATTGACCAGCGGCCTTGGCGCTGAACTGTCCGCGAGCAGGTTCAAAGTAGGCCCTTCGGTTAGGGCCTTCGGCACAGAGGCCAGGCTTTCGGCCGATAGCAGGCGACGGAACGATTCCTGCTTAATCGGATATCGAAACACCTCTGTGATCGTCTCCAGCAGATGCCGAGAGATACTCGCTTCGGCGATCATGTCCCGCGTTCTTTGGCATTCAGCCTGATAGGTTTTGCACAGCCATGGACCGGTGAACCATCTGTTGGGCTCGTGCATCTTTTCCAAAAGCGCTGCGTGTCTTGTGCGGTTATTTTGCAAAATGAGGTCGGCGGCTTCCAAGCCTAAAACTACGCGGCGCACCTTCATGCGGCGTTCCCTACGAATGCTCGCTCAGCCAGCGCAACGAGCGGATCTAGTGATCGGAAAAGAAACGCATCCAGCTTCATTCCATTGTTGACATGGAAATTTCCTTTAAACTCAGAGATTTCGTGTGTCGGAGCGATCAGGTAATCGCGAATGATCAGATTGCCCGGCTGCATTCGGATCAAAACGAAAATATCCGCCCTGGCCTCTCGCACGGCCCTCGAAGACCAGCGGGGATAGGCAGAATGCGAAACGCGACACCGGGCGATCGCGAGCGCTAAGGTCAACTCGCCATTGATGCGGATGAGCTCCGTTTCAGGGCCTTGGGAAGCTCGGCCGCCTACCTGTTCGATCGCGACCAGCAGGTCTTCCATTGCGCGATGGCGGATAGCCTTGAGGCGCCTGTCAATTTCGATGAAATGAGACTTTCTGGGCGGCAGGCAACCGATCAGCTTGTATGCACCGAGCAGACCTCCGAAATGCGCGCTATAGCGATAGCTCGAAGGGCATTCGGGCGCTGCGTTAATGATGTCATAAGACAGTTTCCCATGACGTTTGTGGAGTTTTCGTAGGGCTGCCAGCATATCGTCATCGCTCATGTGAAGATAAAGCGATTTCAATATTTGCTGTGCTTTGTCGAACAATTGGCGACTGATGATAGGTTCAAAGGCGTTGTCCGCTCTGACCCATTGGTCCGGGGGATTGTACACAACCTTGGTTTTGAGTTTGGTGCATCGTCTATTCCAAACGTTGTTCCCGATATATTTCTCATTGGTCAGGACACGGCGCACGCCTTGGCTCTTCCAAGGCCGGCCGAAGTCATTCAGGATCCCCCGGTCATTCAGATCTTTTGCGATTTGAGGTTCGTTTTTGCGTGACCGGACAAACAGGCGAAAGATCAATCGAACAGTGGCTATCTCTTCCGGTGGCCCCGGTACGATGATCACCCGGTCTGTCTGGAAATTCTTGTGTTCGTAGCGGGCGAGGATGAGTTTTGGCTGTCTGAACTGGTCAACCATCAGACGCCTTAGTCCGAGCCCCTGCATGCCGCCTACGTGGAAGCCCATGCGGGCCATCCTCACCTGGCCCAAAAAGACCCTCTGTGACAACATCCGGCTGTACTCTGCAGCCATGCTGCGCTTTATGGCCTTGAGTACATCGGATCCGACGGTGCCATCATTCGCGAATTGCTCGGCGCAAAACTCGATCCGTACACCCGCCATCTGACATCGATATTCGTAGGAAGCGCTTTCATCGACGCTTTGGAACCGGCCCCATCTGCTCACGTCGTAAACGACGACCGTCTCGTAGTCGGCGAGTCCGTGTTCAATGTCGAACAGCAGCTTCTTGAGGCCGGGCCGGCCTTCTATGTGCAACCCGCTACGGCCGGGATCTTCATAGGTGGCGACGATATCGTACGCCATGACCTCGGCATAACTGCGGATTGCATCCTTCTGATTCTCAAGGGAATAAGTCTGGTGCTCGGTGGACATTCGTACATATTGAGCCGCGCGAACCCTTCTCCTCTCCTTAGGAGGTTCGCGGGCCGCAGCAACCTTGTCCATCGCCTTGCACCATCGGGACGATTGTCAATCCTAGCGGTCAGCGCATAGCAATTCCAGTCCAGTTTAATCGAATCGTCCGTCCGGCTAGCTTTCCGCTTTGGAAACCATGGCTTTCAATTACCGGCAAACCTTGTCTCACTTCGTGAGCCGGCGCGCCGCCGTTCCGCCGCAATGCAGCCGCACTCGGGCCATCGCCCCCCGCTTGTCAGTTCCCGGGGCTTCATAGGAGTTCCAGTCATGATCGTTAGAAAGGCTATTTTAGCGGTGCTGGTCACCGCGGCACTCGCGGGCTGCCAGTCGCAGACCGAAGGCCAGCAGCGCGCCACCACGGGTGCGCTATTGGGCGGCGCCGGCGGTGCTCTCGTCGGCCAGGCCATCGGCGGCAATACTAAGAGCACAGTCATCGGCGCGGCCAGCGGCGCGCTGCTTGGCGCCGTCGTCGGCTCCGCCACCACCCCGCAGCGCCGGGAGGACCAGCTCTGCCGCTACCAGGACCGTTACGGCCGCATCTACACCGCGCCTTGCGACGACCGTTACTACAACGGCAATTATTGATGAGCTTCCGACTGTGTGAGCCGGCGCGTTAACGCCGGCTCACACACACCGTCGTTCCGTTGTACGCTTTGCGGGATATGACGGTTTTGCGGCGGGCAGCAGGAGGTCGAGCATGATAAGCCTTGCCGGTGCCCTGAAAAATCGCGGCGGGCATGTAGTGAAGCGGCTGCTTCGCTACGACAACCGCAACTGGCTGAGCATCCGCCAGATCGAAGCCTTCACGGTTTTCCTCGAAGCCGCCAACCGCAAGTCGCGCGACGCGCCCTCCCTGCTTGAGCCGGGAGGACGCGATCTCCGTCGAATGGCTGACCTAGTTGACAGTCATTTGCTTGCGCCATTTCCAAGGCCTGTCGAACGATCCTGCCCATGGGCCGTACTTGGCTTTCCTGGCGTCAGTCTCGGCCTTGTCATAGAAGCCAGCACCGTATTTCGGCCAGTCGACCGCATAGCCCTTCTTGACCACCCATTCGCCGATATCGACACCGCCTGCCGTGCAGACGGCCACCATGCGCCTGAACTGGTCGCGGTCGACCTCGATGCAGGATGTCGGGCGATGCGCCTCGAGAAAGTCCGCCAGCGCGAGAGATGCCTTTTGCCCGCAAGGATATTTCTTGCCGGCGGCGTCAAGGCACAGCTGCGCGCTTTCGGGCGCGTCAATGCCGTTCAAGCGAATTCGCTGCCCGTGAATTTCGATGGTGTCGCCGTCGATGACAGAGGGGACGCCTGACAGCGGCGCGGCCGTGGCAGGCAGAGGAAGGATAAGTAGTGCAGCGGTTAACAGGCAGGCGCCGCTAGGCAATTGCTCAGTCATCTAGTTGTGAGCTTTCCATAGATCATCCATTCGGCCCGACTATGAAGACTGGAGTTATCAAGTCTAGATTCACCGGAGCGTCCGAATGAACATCCATAAGAATGGCCGTCTGACGCCGCTGCGTCGAGAGGAGATGGCGCTGTCGGCGATAGAAGGCGGCCTTTCTCAAGCCCAAGCGGCGTTGAAATATGCGGTGACGGCGAAGATCGTGGCGCGTTGGGTCGAGCGCTATAAAGCTGAGGGCCGGCCGGCATGGCCGACCGCTCGTCGCGACCCAAGCAAATCCCCAGCGCCACCGAACCGCCGATCGTTGAGCGGATCGTGGCGCTGCGGCGCCAGCGCCTCACCGGTCAGGATATCGCGCATGAGGTTGGCGTTCGCCAGCAACGGTGAGCCGGGTGCTTGCGCGTGCGGACTTTCGCGACTGACGGACTTGGAGCTGGCCGAGCCGGTGCTACGCTACGAGCGCGAGCCATCCCCGCCGCATGAAGTCGGTCATGAGTCGATATGAATGAAAGATCCCGCGACAGTCGTGAATGACCGCTGACTTGGAATGACCGCTGAGGTCGGCTTCCCATCGGTTGCGCCGACCCGTCGAATGGCAAAATTCCTCACGCAGCGGGTTGCAGAGCCGCCCTCAGCAGCATTCCGAACAAATCGCGCGGCTCGTCGGGGTCGGCCAACAGGTCGAGTTCCTCATAGAGGCCGGTCGCTTGCAGCTGGTCGCGCACATAGCGCAGCGCCGAAAAATCCTCGATCGCGAAGCCGACTGAATCGAACAGCGTGATCTGCTTGGCGTCTCGGCGGCCTTGCGCCTTGGCGGCAATCACTTGCCAGAGCTCGGTCACGGGATGGTTTGGATCCAGCTGCTGGATCTCGCCCTCGATGCGGGTCTGTGGCGGGAACTCAACGAAAATGTCGGAGCGCAGCAGGATGTCCCTGTGCAGTTCGGTCTTGCCGGGGCAATCGCCGCCGACGGCGTTGATGTGGACGCCGGAACCGACCATGTTGTCGGTGAGAATGGTGGCGCACTGCTTGTCGGCGGTGACGGTGGTGATGATCCCCGCACCTTCGACCGCCTCCTGTCCAGTCCCACAGATGGTGATGTCAAAGCCCATGCCAGCCAGGTTCTTCGCGCATTTTTGTGACGCGGACCGATCCAGGTCATACAGCTTCAGCGTATCGACGCCGGTCAGCGCCTTGAAGGCGATCGCCTGGAATTCCGACTGGGCGCCATTGCCGATGACGGCCATAGTGCGCGTTCCGCTCGGCGCCAGGTACTTGGCGGCGACCGCAGACGTGGCGGCGGTGCGAAGGGCGGTCAGGATGGTCATTTCGGTGAGCAGCATCGGGTAGCCGTTCCCGACGTCGGCAAGTACGCCGAAGGCGGTGACCGTCTGCAAACCCTGGCGCATGTTCTTCGGATGGCCGTTGACGTATTTGAAGCCGTAAAGGCGCCCGTCGCTTGTCGGCATCAGTTCGATAACGCCGTCATGGCTGTGCGAGGCGATCCGTGGCGTCTTGTCGAACAGGTTCCAGCGCCGGAAATCCTCCTCGATGTAGCTGGCGAGCTCGGTCAGGAAGCGCTCGACGCCGATTGCGATCACCAGCTTCATCATGCGATCGACGCTGACGAAGGGTACGACGTTCAGCTTTGCCGTGGTCATAATCAAAAGCTCCCGGAATGGCTGCGGGTCGGGCGGTCCATGATGCGGCGGCCCATCAGGCTGGCCGTCAGGTCGACCATCAGCGTCGCGGTTCGGCCACGCTCGTCCAGAAAGGGATTCAGCTCGACCAGGTCCAGGCTGGAGACGAGCCCGCTATCAGACAGCATCTCCATCACCAGATGCGCCTCGCGGAACGTCGCGCCTCCGGGAACCGTGGTGCCGACTGCCGGAGCGATCGAAGGATCGAGGAAGTCGACGTCGAGACTGACATGCAGCAGTCCGGCTTCCGCAGACACGTGCGCCAGGAAGTCCCGCAGCAGCGGCGCGATGCCATGCTCATCAATGGCGCGCATGTCGTGCACGATCACGCCTGCCTCGTTGAGGGCCCTGCGCTCCGCCGGATCGACACTTCGAAGTCCCATCGTGCAGATACGCGACGGATCGACCGCTGCCGGCAAATCCGGGAAATAACCGGCGAAGCCCTGCTGGCCGCTGGCGTAGGCGAGCGGAACACCATGCAGATTGCCGCTCGCGGTGGTGTCGAGCGTGTGGAAGTCCGGGTGAGCGTCCAGCCACAGCACGAACAGCGGGCGTCCGGTCGCGGCGGCGCGGCGGGCAAGGCCCGATACGGTTCCTGCTGAGACTGAATGATCGCCGCCGAGAAAGATCGGCATGGCATCTTCGCTCGCCGCATAGGCGGCCTCGGAAATGGCGGATGTCCACGCCGAGATTTCAGGCAGAGCCTTCAGCGCCAGGTTGCGGTGCACGACGCGTCTTACCGGGATTGCCTGGACGGCGCCCATATCCTCCACCGCATGGCCGAGGCTGGACAGCACCTCGACAAGTCCGGCGGTTCTCAGCGCGCTCGGCCCCATCTCACATCCCATTCTGCCAGCGCCGTCTTGCACCGGCGCCCCGACGATTTTGCAACGCATTGTTTTTCCCGCGGCCAAGTTCTTATAACCCGCGAGGAGACCATGGCGAGCCGGCGATATGAACGGGCAGAATTGGCAATTCGGGAACAATGTTTAATTGTAATGGCAGCAAAATTGGTCAAAATGGTAACTCGATGGATGCGCTGGACGAACGGCTCGTTACCTTGCTTCGGCATGACGCTCGGCGCAGCGTGTCGGATCTCGCCGTCGATCTCGGCGTCTCGCGCGCTACGGTCAGGGCACGTATGGAGCGGTTGGAACGGTCCGGCGACATCATCGGATACACGGTGGTGCTGCGCGCTGACGCTGTCGACCAGCGCATTCGCGGTATCATGATGATTGAGATCGAGGGGCATGCCGCCGACCGCGTGGTCCGGACGCTGGGGGGCTTCCCCGAAGTTTCGACTATCCATACCACCAATGGCCGCTGGGATCTGGTTGTCGAGCTTGGGACCGCCTCGCTGACTGATTTCGATGCGGTGCTGCGCCGCATCCGGCTCATTGCCGGGATAACAGGCAGCGAAACCAGCCTTCTCCTGGCCACACCGCGCACGACCCGAGCGCGGTTAACCTAGGTATGTCGACTTTTCGCTGCAGTCTTCATCTTCTGGATCAATGAGTCCTGACCCTAGCTGGGCGTAGCCCCCGGAATAAACCTTGCGGGCTTCGCGCGTCGCCGTCTTGGACTTCCCTCCGCCATGTTCTTGGCGAGCCCGACGAACCGGAGGACGGCACGCTTTGGATTCGATTCTAGCCACACGCCCCTGATCGAACTGACGCTGTTTTTCCCGCGAAGCGGCTTCCACAGGGCAGAATCGGTGGCGACTGTCCTGGCATAGCTCGCCGCGGCTAAAGTGACGCCTTGCCCCAGTCCCACCTGGAAGATGACTGTCGCCTGGTTCGCGCGACACGTATGAATGGCCGGCCCGCCATCGGCCGCAATGCGTTCGAGCAGGCACAGGTCCGACGGCGGCCCTTCCACCCCAACCAGGACGAGCAGAGGCATGTCCGCGAGGTCGGACCATCTGAGCACCGGCCTCTCGACAAGAGAATGACAGGACGGCAGGAGCACGAAGAGGCGCTCTTGCCAGAACACTTCGCTGCTGCAGAATTTGGAGGTGCCAATGTGATGTGTGAACATAAGGTCGAAGCGCCTGCGGCGTATTGCAGAAAGGTATTGGCCCGATGGGACATCCTCAATGGTCAGCCTTACGTCCGGGTACAGCTTGCCGAAACGCTCGATGAGGCGTTTGAGGAATTCTCCTCCTGTCACCCAGCACAGCCCAATCCTGAGTGTCTTGGCATCCTTGTTATCGCGCACACCCTCGGCGAAAGCATCGAGCAGGCCGTCGTAGTGAGCCCGCACCGTTTTCGATCCAGGCGCGGCCTGTCTTCGTCAAGCGAACGCCGCGCACATCGCGCTCGAACAGCTGCATGTCGAGAAGCTGTTCGAGTTTGACGACGTTGCGGCTGACCGAGGATTCCTGGACTCTCAGGGCTCTTGCGGCCTGACGCAAGCTGCCGTGATCCATGGCCGCAAAAGCATAGGTCAGCAACTGGATGGCGTTCCCGTTCCGCGTCATGTCCCTCGAGCTTCGTGACCATCGCTGCAGGAGGCGCCTGTCCCACCGCCATGCGATCGGATCCGTATTGCGGACAGGCGGCACTCAGGCGGATCAACAGTCTCGCCTGCCCGCCTGGAGCCTCGCGCAGCTGCCACCCCATGGCTGCGTCACATCGGATTGTCCGTTATGGCGATCGTCGCTGCGTCAGATACGCTGGTCTCGTAGACATATTCATGCGGAATGGCGGGCGCTGACATCTGTGAAGCGTAGAGGTCGAGATTTTCCTTGCTGTTGCTCGCCGCAAGGCTGTAGAAATTGCCGCTGTTCCACGTCATCGTGCAGTACTTGAAATGCGCACCTACGGAGCGCGCCATCTCTGCCAGCGTCACCTCATTGTTGAGCATGGTCCCGAGGACGTCCGTCTTCTTTTTTGCGATTTCGTCCGGGGGAAAGTACCTCGCCTTGAAGCCATAATCCTTCTGGTACTCTCGACGCTGGTAGTCGCTTTCATCGGCCGCCCTGAATTTTTCGACGAAGACGAAGATGCCACCCTCCTTGAGGTGCTGGGTCACGAACTCGATCTGCTTGGGTCTGTTGGGCGAGTACATGAAAGCCCAAAGCTGGCTTTGAATATCCTTGACGAGATCGACAGGCTGGCGGCTGGCCCCTGGGGTGGCTGGCTCGCGCGCGGTACCGATTTCTTTTGGTACTATGAAAACGGAAAGCGCCTGCCGCTGCGCATGGTGGGTGGAGAACTCATCAATCTGGCGACCAGAACGAAGGTAGCTCGCTTCGCGGCTCCCGATATCATTGAGCGGCTGGCGAACCGCAGCCTTATTCCCAACCTGCTCCTTATGTTTCTGGTCCTGTCGATCCTGCCCGGCGTGCGCGCGCTCGGAGGCAGTCACCAGCCGGTCTACTATCCCCTGATGCGCTACGTCATTTGTCGGGCTCTAGAGACCGCAGACATGGATGCGGACCTTCGACGCGCTCTCGCGAGCGATGATGTGCCAGGAGCTTGGGGGCATCGCGTCATTGAATGCGATGAGGATCCATTCGAGTCAATCCGAAAGGGCAGCATAGGCGAAACCAGGGAGGTCATCGACCGCTTCGGCGATATGCCTTTCGCTGATGCCTGTGGAGGTCTGAGCAGTTTCGTTTCTGATCCGTCGTGGACCGAACTTTGCTCACAGCTGCGGGAGCGAGCGATTGCCCCAAGCGTCTTTTCCTAAGAGTGGGCAACTGCCCGTGGCTGCGGTCAAAATGAGCAGCACCTGCCATCGCAAAATCGGAATGGCGCATTCTTGGCGGAAAATAGTCCGCCCGCTTTTGGTGATCCAGGTAAGACGAGCTGCCGTTAGCCGATACGCAAGCAGCACCTACTGGAACTTCTCATACCGGGGCGGCTACGATCGAAGCTCCGGCCTCCGAATGGACCATCTGCTCGTGAGCCCTTCCCTTTCGGACAAGCTCCGCAATGCCGGCGTGGACGTCGAGTTGCGCGGGTGGGACAAGCCAAGCGACCCTGCGCCAGCTTGGATCGAACTCGATTGACCACCACTAAGTCACTCACGCAGCTCCGGAACTGAAATCGCTCCTATGATCGCCCTGCTACGTCTGGCAGAGGTGCAGGCCGGCCGAAGCTCCATACCTGGGCGCAAATCCCGGCAGCTCTCGCGCCGCCGAGTGTCTGGAGGAAGTTGCACATTTAGGTGCCTTGGCAACCGCCGGTAATCAGATGCGTTGACGATCACGCAGATTCTGCACATAGACATTGATGATCAGTGCGACGAGCAGAATGATGCCGCGGATGAGGATTTTCAAAAAACTGTCGATCTGAACGTGATCGAGGCCATTGTTGAGGACGCCCAGTATGCACAGACCGATGATCGTGTTGCCGATCCCGCCACGGCCGCCAAAGAGGCTGGTGCCACCGACCACCACCGCTGCGATGGCGTCAAGCAGATAGCCGTCGAACTCGTTCTGCTGGGCGCTGCCGAAATGGGCCACACCAATCATCCCGGCGACACCGGAACAGACCGCCGAAATGACCATCACCGCGCCCAAGACCAGTTTAACGTTGACACCAGAATATTCCGCTGCTTCGCGGTTGCCACCGACCATGTAGACGTATCGGCCGAAGCGCGTGTAGGTCAAAACGATATGACCGACCAGCAGGAATACGGCCAGCACGATGATGATCCACGGAAAGCCGGCTATCGTGCCGGAACCCATCATCGTAACCAGATCGGGAACCGCATAGGCGATCTGACCGCGCACCAGAAGCGCGCAAATGCCAGCGCCGATCTGCATCATGGCAAGTGTCATGATGAACGAGGGAATTCCAATCAGCGTCGTGCCGAAGGCGTTGACCAGGCCCAGGAAGGCGCAGATGAGCAGCGCCAACCCGATCGCCGCATAGCCCGGCAGGGGGAGGTTGGGAATGTTGACGTAGGATTCCTGCATCGTGAAATAGGCAACGGCGATGCCGGTAGCATTGGCGATAGCCGCTACCGAAAGATCTATCTCGGCGCAGAGGATGACAAAAGTGAGCCCCACCGCGATGACGCCCGTGACGGAAATCTGCGTCAGCACGTTGACCCCGTTGTCGACGCTGAGGAAAGATGGGCTGGCGATGCTGAAGAACGCGAGCAGGATGATCAGCGTCGCGAAAGGCGCAATGTTGCGCATCCGGTTGCGCAGGAAGGCGCCAGCCCGCGACGGGGACCCTTTTACGGCTTCCTGAACCTGCATTGTCATTTGGCGTTCTCCCTCAAGCCGCGTCGAGCAGCCGGTCCTTGCTGATCGTCTCGCCGGCGAACTCGTGCACAATCCGGCCTTTCTTCATGACGATGATACGGTCGGCGAGCGACAGGACGGTTTCGGGCTCGGCCGAGACAACAATGACAGCAAGGCCCTGGTTGCGCAGCGCCCGTACGATCTTCACAACATCGTCTTTGGCGCCAACATCCATGCCTCGGGTCGGCTCGCTCAAGATCAGCACCTTAGGGATGTATGTCAGCCATTTCGCCAGCGCGACCTTCTGCTGGTTGCCGCCGGAAAGACTGGCGAGCAGCGCCATTACATTCGACGGACGGATATTCAGCAGTTCAACATGGCGGCTGGCGATCTCGCGCTCCGCTGCCGGCTTCAACCAGAGGCGCGAGATGCGGCCAAGCACGCTGATCGAGACATTTTTATAGACCGGTTCCTGGTAGAACAGCATGGAACGGCGGCTCTCCGGCACGAAGGCGATTCCCGCGCGGCGAGCGTGCGCCGTGTTGCGAAAACGTTTCGCCGCGCCCTCAATTGACAACGTCCCGGTGCTCGGCTTGAGCTTGCCGAACAATGTCCGCGCCAGTTCGACCTGGCCGCAGCCCATAAAACCATAGATGCCGAGAATCTCGCCGGCCCGCGCGTCAAGCGACACATCGGCGAAGGCGCGCCCCACCGCAAGACCTCGCGCCGAGAGGATTACGGGCGCCGCGGACTTGCTATTAAGTGCGATCGCGCCGGTATAACTTTCCTCCAGCTCCTCGTGACCGCTGCCGATCATACGTTCGATAACCCAGCCTTTGTCGATCAAGGCCGCGGCTTCGGTAACAACACGGCGCCCGTTGCGGAAGATGGTCACCTTATCGGAAACTGATAGGATGTCGTCGAGGAAATGGGAAATGAAGATCATGCTGCGGCCGCTCGCACGAACACCGCGAAGCACCTCGAACAGGCGATGCACCTCTGGCGGCGACAGCGCCGAGGTAGGCTCGTCTAGTATGATGATCCGCGCTCCCGAGAAGAGCACGCGGGCGAGTTCGACCAGTTGCTGGAGGCCGATCGACAATGATCCCATCGACGCGCGGGGATCGACCTCGATGCCAAGATTGGCGAGTTGTTCCCGGGCTGCGGCCATCATACCGGACCAATCGATCAGTCCCGCCTTCGTCGGCTGTTTTCCAAGAAAGACATTTTCGGCAACTGTGAGATCGGGAACGACGCTCAGTTCCTGATGCACCATGCCGATGCCCGCCGCAAGCGCATCACGGGCCGAGCGGAAATGGACCTGCTCTCCGTCGATGAACATGCGGCCGTTATATTCGGCGTGCACACCGGCGATGATCTTCATCAGGGTTGATTTGCCGGCGCCGTTTTCCCCAACGAGCCCATGGATCTCGCCGGCGCGCAACACGAAATCCACATCCTGCAGCGCCACCACGCCGCCGAAGGATTTCGATATCCCATCCATGCGAAGGCGCGGCGCGACCGCTCGCACGGAGGCTTCAGCTTGAGCGTTCATTCTGTCCGCGTGGCGATTTTCCAGTGCTGCGCGAATGGCTGGCGGATGATCCGCCAGCCATTTGGGACGAAGATCAGATCAGGAAATGGTCTTCCATCCATTGCATGCCGGAGGCATTCTCCTTGGTAACCACGGGACCGTCGGTTACGACGCTTTTCGGAATTCCTTCGCCTGACTTCTCGCCACCTGTCACCGCGGCGACGCCGGCTACAATGGCGCCGCCATGAATACGGCAGGACGGATTGCGCACGGTGGCGTGCATGCGCCCTTCGGCAACGGCGGCTATGGCAGGGGGCATGGCGTCGCAACCGCCGATCTTGATGTTGATACGGTTATGGGCCTTCATGACGTTGTACGCTGCAAGCGCCATGTCGTCGTTGTGGAAATAGGCCGCGTCAATCTGCGGATATTTCGTAAGATAGGTCTCCCATAGCCGCGCCACCTTGGTGACGTCCCAGTCGGCCGGCTGGTTTTCCAGAACCTCGATGTCGGGATGCTGTTTGACGATTGATTCGAAGCCCCGGTTTCGCCCTTGGGCGCCCGTGTGGCCGAGCGCGCCCTGCGTGGTGATGACCTTGCCCTTGCCGCCGATGGCGGTGATGAGCGCCTGGGTCACCGATGATCCCATGAATTCATTATCAGGCGCGAGGAAGCTGTGCACATTGATCTTGTCGAGTGGCGCAATCAGGGTGTCCATGTCGATGACAGGGATCCCGGCGTCGATCATCTTTTGCACCGGCTGCACCAGCGTGCCGATACCAAAGGCCTGGATCGCCACGAAATCCCATTTCTGGGAAGCCATGTTGTCGATCGCCGCGCGCTGCTTTACGGCATCGAGTTCCCCGTCGAACCAAGTCACCTCGACGTTGAATAATTTGCCCCAGTATTCCGCCGCTGCCTTACCTTGGGCGCACCATGTCGCCTGAAGTCCGGCGTTGGAGAACGCTGCCTTGAGCGGTTTTTCGGAACGCCCGGAGGCCGTGGCGGCGGCGCGAGCCTGGCTGATCCCGAAGCCGCCCAGAAGTGCAGCGGCACCGCCAACAGCCGCTAAGGTCAGAAGATTGCGTCGGTCATCGTCTATTTTGTTTTTCATAATTCCTCCCAGTATGGCTCATGGAAGTGCGAGCCATACGGCCATTATGGCCCCGCCGATCTTGTGGTCAAGGTTCCGAGACAACGTCGTTCGGCATCCTCACGGAATCCAGGGTTAGTGGCACTACAGCCCTGGCGCGTTCAGGAACCGACCATTCCCTAAGATCGACAAAGCAATGACCGAGGACGCAAAGACCCGCTCCAGTACGCTACACGCAGCGGGCTTCCTCCTTCTTGGAACACGGGCTCAGGCGAGGCGGTGCTCCGGGTCAGGAGACTGCACAATCTAGAGGAGGTCCCAGGCTCGACGGGTATGCAAGTAAGTCTTCCGGATAGCTCCGCCGCCGAATGGTGGCATGCCTGGTCGGCACCGCAACTCTTGTAGAGATGGCTTGTATTCATCCCGCTTCGCCATCATGGTTGGATTGCCGGGAGGAAACCGGTGTGGCCCGGTTGCACTTCCCCGAAGAAGCTAGTCCCCCCGATGCAACCGGGCCGCTGATTTGGCCAGCCTGTTGAGTCCCGACCTGCCATCGTTCCTGACGTGACTGCGGCGTGTGAAGACGCGCGCCTGCGTCGATCGATAAATCGATGCGCTGCGACCGACAGCCGCCATGATCCAATGGCCCGCACTCGCTCAAAGCCTAGCCTCGCCTCCTGCGTTTTTGGCCTCAACATTTCACTCTAAATAGTGCGCGCGAAGCGGCAGACGCGGTCTCCCAAAAGGCGTTGCTGGCGCAGGGAGACCTCCATTGGGCGCAGGTGGGAAGTGGTCAATACACCCGTTTGGTCTACTGTCGAGGTCATCGCAACCACTCTACAATTTGCGTGTTGTTTCGGCACGCAAATCAACGGAGTCACCGATGAGACCCGAACTGTTTTCAAAGCCCGTTCCAGTATTTGTCGGGATGGGCTTCCCGCGCGATATTGTGTCGGTAGTGGAGGCCTACGAAATGCTGAATGAGTGGCCGGGCAGCCGCAGCCCGACATTCACAGCCGCGCTCTGTGTTTGCCAATCTGCTTTGGTCGGTGACAAAGACGTCGAAACAGCGCGCATTGCCTTCGAAGCTTTTGCGCTTGCCCGCGGCATCCTCGCGCCCGACGCGCTCGAAGTGGCGGCGGCACGTGCTGCTGATGAGTGGCTGACAGCTTGAGCATGGCACTCATTCACCGGCCGCAGGTCGGGCCGCAGCGGATAGAGTTCGCGCCATGATATCCGGCGCCGCACGGTCTGCAGTTCGGCCACTGGCCAATCCTTGATAGCTGTAGTTGTACGGCTCCAGGGCAAAGAGGGGTGATACGACATTCGTGCAAGGCACGACCGTGGCGAACCGCCTAACGGAAGGCATCTTTGCGACAAACCGCACGGTTGCCAAACACATGCTGGTCGCCATCAAGAAACTGCTATGGGTCGCGATTGAGGTCGAGAAGTGGATCAAGCCGCAAAACGATCCCGCATTGTCCATCCGCGTGCGGGTGCCTAGATCCACCAAGAATCCCGCTTGGCCGATTGCGGTTCGCGAGAAGTTCGAGGCACGGCATCCAGTCGGCACGGCCGCGCGCACCTGCTATGCCCTAGGCTTTTGGCTCGGAAACCGTCGCGGCGACGTCGCCGCCTTGGAGTGGGAGGATCTCGTAGCCGAGGAGATTGAACTGTTCGACGGTTCGCTCGAGTTGATCGAAGCCTTTGGCTTTCGTCAGAAGAAGAATCGCAATCGCCACGGCGGAAGAGAGATGTTCATTCCAATCGTTGACAAACTGGCGGCGGCCTTGGAACCACTCGATCGCTCGGCGGGTGGCACCGTCCTGAAAAATGCTTACGGACGGGCCTTCTCGGAGAAGAGCCTGAGCGGGATGATGCAGCACTGGACGCGCCAGGCGGAAATTCCCCACGGGTACACGCTTCACGGTTTGCGCCGTACATTCGGCACATACCTCGCGGAATGCAACGTTCAGGCGCACGCCATCATGGAGGCAATGGGGCATTCCTCTATGACCGTAACGGACGACTACGTGCTTGAGGCAAACAAGAAGCGGATCGCGGTCGACATCGCTCGTGCGATCAACGAGCGCGAGGCCAAACGCGACGCCATGAAGCGCCGAGCGGCAGTCCGAGTCGTCAAGTGATCAGATCGAGCTGGAACAAAAGGTGGCCGCCACAGCATACCCGGGCCATAAAGGGCCCAAAACATTTTGGGCCGAGGCCAGTTTTCATCAACGAAATCAATGGTTATGGTGGGCCCGGAGGGTGCGCTCTGGCCATTGATTTCATTGGTCTTTTCGTGGACCAATTCAGCAACTCTTCCCGTATCGTTCCGTATGGTCCCGCAGCCGCGCGCGGTTCATCGGCAGGCTTCGCCGCTCCAATACACCATATCTTGGTTCATCTTCGATCGGTTCGACGCAATGCGCCTTGCCGAAATCGCTGTGATTCAGGATTGCGCGATGTTGCACCTTTCTCACTTCCCGCTTTTAGGCCATGAGCAAAGACTCGCAGGCATGAATAATATGCGCGTAAAGGAGGGCTGACGCTTTCTCGGCGTCGCCTGAGCGGCAGACCTCAAGACTCTCGCGATGCTCAAGATCAGCGCTTTCGTCCCTTCGCATGGCATCAGACCGCGCCAACCTCGGCCTTCGAGCCGTCCAACAGTCGCGAGAGACGAAACGGTCTGGGATCGACAATCGGGACATCGTTGGCAACGAGATTGGCGGCGAGTTTGCCGGCCGCGGGACCGATTCCGAAGCCATGGCCGCTGAAACCCGCGGCCAGGAAGAAGCCCTTCAGAGCCTCGACCGGTGAGATGACCGGAACGGCATCGGGTGTGCAATCGACGAAACCGCCCCAGCTCTCGGCGACGTCCACGCCGGCCAGCACAGGATAAAGGCCCCTGGCTCGTGTGAGGATCTTGGCGACGGTACGGGGGTTCGGCACCGGATCTAGAACGCGTGCGCGCTCGAACGGCGTCTCCGCGTCGAGGCGCCAGTTTCCGATCGCCTCCGGTCCCGAAAAGAACGAGCGGCCGATGCCGATCTCGATCGATTTCAGGCGCTGCTTGAACATCGGCAGAAAAGACCGCGCGTGGCGCAGCCCTTGCGGCGTGATCTCAAGCGTCGCCTTTCCGCTGATCGCCATCGTGTAGCTTCCGTCGAGCCGACGGGTGAGCGCGCAGTCCGGTGTATAGACCGCCTCGGGCAACTTCGGTGCCGGCTTGGTCCGCAGGATGGTTTGCCGCACGCTGGCCTGCGGGAAGGAGATCCCATGGCGGCGGCAGAAGGCGGAAGCCCACGCCCCGCCGGCACAGAGCACTGCATCGGCCTTGATCAACCCGCGTTCCGTCACCACGCCGGTGACCCGGCCTTTGCTGATGTCGAGTCCCCGAGCAGCGCAATTCTGGATGATCTTCGCGCCGGCGCCACGCGCCGCCTCGGCGAGGATCGGAGCGGCAAGCGACGGCTCCGCCTTTCCGTCGTCGATCGAATGAACGCCGCCCAGCCAGTTGCGGCCGGTTCCGGCCGTCGCAGCGGTCGCTTCAGCGCCTGACAGCATTCGTGTATTCACCTCGAACTGGCGCGCGGCCGTCGTGCGCCAGTGGTCCCATTCTGCCAACTGACGAGGATCGTTCGTCACATAGACGAGGCCGCATCGCCGGAAGCCGAGATCGCGGCCTGTCTCTTGCCTCAGTTCGTCCCATAACTGCATGGATATGCCCGCCAGCGGCAGTTCGCGCTCGTCGCGGTTCTGTTGGCGGCACCAACCCCAGTTGCGGGACGATTGCTCTGCGCCAACATGCCCCTTCTCGATCAGGGCGACGGAGATGCCGCGCTTGGCGAGAAAGTAGGCTGCGGCCGAACCGACAATGCCGCCGCCAATCACGACGGCATCCACCGCGACCGGAAGAACGTCATCGCTGGGAATGCGCAGGACTGTAGGCGACATTATGGGTGAAACCTTTCTCGCCGCCGGAGCGTTCGGCCCGTCCAAACAGGGATATCGACCGTCATCGGCGCCTTCCGGATAGGCGACCCTTCCCCGCCATGCGCTCTAGGTGGCGAACCGCCATCGAAAGGGGATAGGTCATGATGAGATACATTGCGCCGACGATGAGGTAGAGCTGCATTGGCATATAGTATTCGCTGGTGAGATCATGCGCCCGCAACATCAACTCGGGTGCTGAGATGAGAGAAGCGACAGACGTGTCTTTCATCAGCGATATGGCGGAATTGCCCATCGGCGGCAGAATGATCCGCAGGGACTGCGGCAAGATGATGTAGCGCATCGTCTCCGCGCGGGTCATTCCGATCGCCTGCGCGGCTTCATGCTGTCCGCGATGAATGGCCTCGATACCCGCGCGATAGGTCTCCGCCATGTAGGCCGCATAGTGTAGGCCTAGGGCTATCACGGCGGCTTCAAACGCGGGAAGGACAATGCCGACCAGTGCAAGGCTGAAATACACCAGGAAGAGCTGCGTGAGGGTCGGCGTGCCACGGATGAACTCGATATAGACCAGGGCAGGCAGCGAGATGACGCGGCGCTGCGACAGCCTCGCCAAGGCAAGGAGCAGGCCAGCGACGGCGCCGATAATGTAGGCCACCGCGGTCATCTTGAGCGTGTAGCCTGCTGCCGCCAGGAGCTGGGGCGTCCAGTCGGCAGCAATAGCCTGAAGCTCGGCGAGACTCATTGCGCGCTTCCCTGGCGCATCCTGCGCTCAAGCATTCGGGTAACGAAGGACAGCGGCAAACTCATGCACAGATAGATCGTCGCTACCAACAGGTACACCTCCGTCGCGAAGAAGGTTTCGGACACTAGCTTGCCGGCGTTGAACATCATCTCCGGCGCCGCTACCGCAGACGCAAGTGACGTGTCCTTGAGCAGACCTATGGCAAAATTGGCGAGCGGCGGCAGAACCACGCGGATGGCTTGCGGCAGGATTATGTAGCGGAACGCCGTCATTCGCGTCATGCCGATTGAGAGAGCGGCCTCGCTCTGGCCAGCGTGAACCGACTCGATGCCGGCGCGGAATACTTCCGAAAGATAGGCGCCGCCATTGATGCTGAAACCGACGATTGCAGCGGAGATCGGGTCAAGCCTAATGCCGACCCTCGCCAATCCGAAGAAGATGATGAACAGCAATGTCAGCAATGGCAGGCCGCGGAATATCTCGACGTAGAGATGGGCAACGGCACGCAGCAGCTTCATCTGCGAGGTCGAGAACGCACCGAACAAAACACCCAGGGCGATCGATCCGACAAACCCGCCGACCGTGACAATGACGGTCATTACCGCCCCGGTCAGCAAAGCACCGAGGAAATGAGGAAGATGCGCGATGGCCGCGGCCCAGTCCGTCTCCGTCATTGGTAAGCCTGTCGGCCAAGGACGGCACGCAGGAAAGTCTGCGTTCGCTGCTGAGCCGGCGAGCGGAACAACTGCTCGGGCTTGCCTTGCTCAACTACCACTCCATGATCCATGAAGATCACGCGGTCCGAAATCTCTTCCGCGAACTTCATCTCGTGGGTGACGATGATCATCGTCATGCCCTCCCCGGCGAGTTGCCGCATGACGGCAAGGACCTCGCCGATTAACTCGGGATCAAGCGCCGACGTCGCTTCATCGAACAGCATGACTTTCGGGCGCATCGCCAATGCGCGCGCAATCGCGACGCGCTGCTGCTGGCCGCCCGACAGCATTTCGGGATAGGCGTCTCGCTTGGCCGTCAGTCCGACCTTATCCAACAGCGTCATCGCCCCGGCTTCGGCCTCGGTCGCCGGCATCTTGAGCACCTTGCGCGGCCCGATCGTAATGTTCTGCAGCGCGGTCAGGTGTGGGAACAGGTTGAAACGTTGAAAGACCATGCCCGTGCCAACCCGAAGGCGTGCAAGCTCGCGGTCGTCCATTGCGACGTGGCGGCCACCCACAAGCTTTTCACCGATGAGGTTGCCGTCAATGTAAACGTGGCCTCCGCTTGGCTTCTCGATCCAGTTGATGCAGCGGAGCAGGGTCGTCTTGCCGGAGCCGCTTGGGCCGATAATGGAGATCTTCTCGCCGCGCATGACGTCGAGATTGATATCCTTCAGAACCTCAAGGGCGCCATAGCACTTGCGGAGTCCTTCGATCCTGACGATAGCCTGATCCCAAGCAGTCCCTCCCGTTGCGCCTTCGATTGCCGCGGTTACCTGAACTGCGTCATGCATGGGCGTAATTTCCTCTCGTCCGGCATGTCATCGACCGCAGCGAAGGCATTGACGGACAGCCCCGATGCGCAACGGCCAGCGGACCCATCGGCCCACCAGCCGCGAGCGCGCGCAAATTCATCCGAACAGCGACGAGAAATCCTTCGGCGTGTGCGCGGCCGCTCCGAGAATCTTGCCGCTTTCATCCCGGTCGACGCCAATACGCGGATTTGCCTGCGGCGCCACAAGGTAATCGGGACTCGTCATGCCGTTCTTCGTCAGGATCGTGCCGTTGGTCTTGGAAGACCACAGCCACTTCACGCCGGCATTGAATGCATCGAAGAGATCAGGGTTGTCGAGACTCATGCCCATCACAGCAATACCCTTGTCCGTTAGGAGCGGATAGCCTTCCGTCGAGCGGAGCGGCACTTGCTTCAGCTTCAGGTCGCCATTCTTTAGCACCATGTAGTCGACTTCCGGACCGTCGAGGAAGGCAAAGTCGAGGCGCCCAGCCTGCACGTCGCGGATCGCCGCGTCGTCCGTATCGTAGAGCTTCACTTCTTTGGTGTCGGGGATCTTCTTGAGATCGGGGACGAAATTGTACCCGACACTGGTGCCCAGGCTGTAGCCCTTGAAGTCCGCGATACCGATCGAGTCCTTGAAGGGCATATCCGCGCGCATCGTGGCGAGGTTGCCGGCGTAGTAGATGGCGTCTGTCAACAGCATGGCGTCCGCCCGCTTCGGCGTCCATGACATGTTGCCGACCATGATGTCGGCACGGCCGGACTTGATCGCCTCGATCGTCGCGGACCACTGCATGATCGCCGGCTTTACGGCGAGGCCAAGCTTGTTGGCGATTGCGGCGATCATCTCGGCGTCGCTGCCCATCAACTTGCCGCCTTCATACCCGGTCATCGGCATCGCGCCGCTCATGGCGATGGTGATGAAGCCGTCTTCAGCCGTCTTGAACTTGGGCGCCGCCGCCAAAGCACTTCGGCTGAGCAGCGGCGCGGCCATCAAGCCGGCGCCGATGACAATTGTGTGTCGGAGAAAATCACGGCGAGAAACTTGAGTACCGGTCCCATTCGCGGGCATTTTAGCCTCCTTGGTTCACCATAATGCTGACAGGTTCATTTTGTTGCATAGAGTGAACGTTGATGCAACGCCTCCGTATCACTGCATTGATGGGGTCCGCAGCAAAGCCTTAGAGATGCGCATCCAGGATGCTCATGATCCACATCACCTGCGCGGGCTCTTCATAAGGATTGTCGATCTTGTGGGAAATATCGGCGGGAAACTGAAAACTGTCGCCCTCCTCCAGATCGCCTGAGCGGTCGCCAACCTGTAGGCGTGCGCGCCCGGACAGCATGTAACCACCTTTCTGCCCCGGACTTTGCAGCACATCCTCGCTTTCGCTGCCTGAGGGCAGCGTCACAATCATGAAGCGCAGGTTCTGGTCGTTCCGTGGCGAAAGCAGCTCTTTGACAAGCTTGGTCTTGCCGACAACCAACGTTTGGCGCTGAGATTTGCGGCATATGAAGTCAGGAATCTCCCGTTCGGCGCCACTTACGGTCACAGCCCTGCCCGGTCGTTCGAGAAACTCCCACAGATTCATCCCGAGGGCTGCCCGCAGCAGCTGTAGCGTGCGGATCGAAGGGTTTGATCGTCCACGCTCGATCTGACTGATGATGCCGGATGACAGCCCGGCGCGCTGAGCGAGTTCGGCAATCGTCAGATCGCGCGCCGTCCTGAGGCTGCGCACCCGTTCGCCAAGAGAGACGGCGCTGGTAGAAACAGCTTCGGCAATGGATTCAGATCGGGGCGTCATGGCCGCGATCTGCTCCGCATCCGTCTTCGTGGCCTTCATTGTACCGAACCTTCTTATGCAATCCCGAGTTCGCCGGACGCAGGTGCGCCGCTCCCCAGGCTATCCGACGGCGCAGGCCAGGATAGTGACGTCATTCACTTTAGTGAATATCGTAAGCAGCCCGGAACGGCAAGCGACGCCGATTCTCGATAACGGAGTGCAAGGTGCATACTCGCCATGATAAGCTGATCTCGTCCCCGAGCTGACGCGGCACGACCTGCACAGCCATCCGGAATTGGGCCGGTGTGCGAATTCCTAACCACACAGCGCGTCGCAGAAGCACTGCAGGCCGCCGGCCTCGAGCGATCACCGGGATCGGCGATACCGGGCGTCTTCATCGATGCTGTCGCGCAGCGGGCTCGGCTCACCGGTCACACAGTACACCTCGCATTTTTGCTTGAGATGGCTGCCCATCGCACACTCGTCGGTCAGCATCGACTTGCTGTTGACGAGCGTGGTCACGCCGCGAAGCACTTGCCCTGCGTCTGCGTTCGGCAGGACCGGCGTTGCCTCTGTTCGGTTCCGAAATGTCCGCTTCCCGATGAAACAGAAGGTTAGGTTAACGTCCGATATTAGGCGCAAAGCGGCATTCCGTAGACGGCAAATGCGATTGCACTAGTGGCCGGACCCGCTCCTTGAATCAACTTTGGCGAACCGCTTCATAAGCCACTGATAAATAACGATTATGTTAGTCGCCGAGGGTGTGAATTTCAATGGCTTACCGGATGGCTAGCCAACCCGTATCCTTCGTATGATCTCGTATGGTCTGGCGAACCTTCGGACCAGGAGAAGGGCTAGTGTTCAATGCAAGGCGTGTCTCTACCTTATCCTACAAAAGAGTCGATAAAGGGCGCACGAGAACAAACGTGGCAACGGGGTAGACGAGGAAGAACAGCAACGCCCCATAGGCGACCGAGAGCGCGGCCTGGTGCGCCGACACGATGCTGTTATCGTCGGCACGGGGACGAAGGCCAGCGAGGCGGCATTGTTGGGAATGTCGGGCCAAGAAGCAAGGGCGGTCATGGCTCCCCGAAAGTCGCCCGGAGCTCCTCGATTTGGTCAGTATTTAGGGGCTGAGTCTTTGATCCCCGCAAAAGCAGAAAAAGCCTAGCTGTCTCCTCAAGTTCCTCGATCGCATAGACTGCCGCTTCAAGACTTTTACCGGAGACGAGCGGACCATGGTTCGCAAGAAGAACGGCCGGGCCGCGCACAGCCGCTGCGCGAATGTCAGGGGCTAATGCTGGGTCACCAGGTCGGCGATACCTGAGCAATGGCAGCTTGCCGATTTTCATAACAAAGTACGGTGTAAGCGGCGGTAAGCAGTCATCTTCCGGCAGACCGCACATGCACGACACTGCCGCGGAGTGTGTCGCATGAAGGTGAACGATCGCCACACACTGCGGCCGCGCGCCGTACATGGCCAGATGGAGCACGGTCTCTTTGGAAGGAGCGTCGCCCTCCACCAGCTTACCTGCGAAGTCGACGACACTGAGCCGTGCCGGGTCCAAAGCTCCCAGAGAAGCATTGGTAGGCGTTACGACGTAGCCGCCCTCGACGCGAACGCTGAGGTTGCCACTGCTGCCCGCAGTCAGGCCGCGTGTGAACAGGCTCTGGGCATGGCTCATGATGCCGTCGCGGGCGTTAGTGAGAGCCCGTTCGCGAGATGGCACAACACTGCTCATAACAGCTTCTTCCAAGCTGATAAGAAGAAATCAACCGGCCCGAAATTTCCGGACTTAAGCGCCAGCGCCACTTTTGAACCGTCAACGTCTGCGATCGTCCAGGGCACCCCAGGGGCAATCGTTGCGCCGATCGCCAAGGCGTCGATCCCCAGCGCCCCTACAACGGCGCCAGACGTTTCGCCACCTGCGACGATTAGCCGGCGCACACCACGCTCCACAAGCTCCTTCGCGATGCGCGCCAACGTCGACTCGACTAGCTGCCCTGAGGCGGCAACTCCCAATTCCTGTTGGACCTGGCGAACCTTGTCCGGCGTCGCAGTCGCATAGACCAGTATCGGCGCATCACCCAGCTGTGGCGCGGCCCAGTCCAGGAAATCGTAGACGACGGCATCAGAGTCCTTCGCCAAGGCCAGCGGGTCGATCCGATACGTCGGCAGGCCATTTGCTTGCATGAGAGCCACTTGCCGATTTGTCGCCAGCGAGCAGCTGCCGGATATAACCGCAGCTGGTCCGTTAATTGCAGCCTTCATCGCGCCTGAACCCTTGGACGACGACAGGTTGCGAGCGATACCGAGCCCAAGACCGGAACCGCCGCTGACGAGTTTCAACCCAGCGCAGGCGGCTCCAATTTCAACCAAGTCGGCGTCGACAATCGCATCGGTGACGGCGTACCGAACGCCGATGTCGGCCATGGCGTCGAGGCGAGCGCGAATGGCCCCTCTCCCCTGCCGCACCGTTCCGTGCTCGACGAGGTCAACTCTCGCAGGCGTTTGCGCCGCCAGGAGCCGTATCAGGCTACTATCGGTCATAGGCGTGAGTGGGTGATCGCGCATCCCCGACTCGTCAAGGGGCTGATCGCCGACGAACAGATGACCCTTGTAAACTGTCCGGCCGTTTGCGGGCAGAGCCGGGCTGACCACGGTAATCGACGCGCCGATTTCCGTGGCCAGCACGTCCGCGACCGGGCCGATATTGCCGTCCGGCGTAGAGTCGAAGGTCGAGCAGTATTTGAAGAATATCTGCTCTGCACCTGCTTCGCGCAGCCAATCCAGGGCGTGCCGAGAGAGGGCGACCGCTTCGGCGACCGGCGTGGTGCGCGACTTCAGGGCGACAACAACTGCATCATAGCCTCGCGCGGCGTCCAGGTGCGCCTTGGTGGGCACGCCGATGAACTGGATGGTCTTCATCCCTTCCTCGACGAGCATGCTCGCCAAGTCAGTCGCACCGGTGAAATCGTCTGCTATACAGCCGAGAAGCATGAAATTTCCCAGATATCAGAAGTGAAGTCTGTTCAGTTTAAGGTGCCGCCGAGCTCGTCCTCGATATGAACGTGGATGATCTCGTCCATCGAGGTTTCGGCGGCGAAACCCAGATCCTTCGCGCGGGTTGCAGTGAAACCCCGAGGCCATGACGACACGATCTCGAAGACGGCGGGGTCCGGCTCTTCTCGGATCAGGTCCACCGCGCCGTCCCCCGCGACGCGGCGCAACGCGTCGATCTGGTCGCCCACTGTCGCCGATACGCCGGGGAGATTTATGCTTCGACGTGCTCCGAGCGTCTTGAGGTCGATCGCTGCGGCATGGACCAAGGCGGTGATAGCGGAACGCGGGCTTGCGAACCAGTGCCGTAACGTTCTCGGCACAGGCAGCACTGAAGGCTGGCCAGCCAACGGCTCGCGGATGATTCCCGAGTAGAAGCCTGATGCCGCCTTGTTCGGCTTGCCGGGCCGGACGCAAATGGTCGGGAGACGAAGCGCGATACCGTCGAAGAAGCCGCGCCGGGAATAATCCGCCAAAAGCAGCTCACAGATCGCCTTCTGTGTCCCGTAGCTGGAAAGCGGCGCAAGGACAAAGTCATCCGGAATCTCGTCAGGCAACGGTTGGCCAAAGACGGCGAGCGAAGATGTGAAGACGACCCGGGGTCGGTATGCACGCTTCTCGCCTTCGAGTCGGATCGCTTCGAAAAGTAACCGGGTGCCATCAAGGTTGATGCGATAGCCCTTCTCGAAATTTGCTTCCGCATCGCTAGAGACGATCGCTGCCAGATGGAAGATTACATCCGGGCGTGACGCAGCCAAGCTTGCGGCCGCGCCAGCCTGCGAAAGATCCGAAGTGATGCAATCTACCGCTGCGCCGGTGAGTTCCACGCTCACCGGCGGCACCACGTCAACCAACGAAAGCTGGGTGATTGCGGCTCCGCCCACCGCTCCTTCTTGAACCAACCGATCGCTCAACTTGCGACCGATCATGCCGGCCGCCCCGATGATCATTGCATGCATGGCATCATCCCGTATGTTTAGCGCCCGGACCAGGTCGGACGGCGCTTTTCAGCGAATGCCGTCATACCTTCGACCCGGTCTTCCGACTGAAAGACCCTAAGCAAGCCATCGCGTTCCCAGCGAATGCCGTCGGCCAATCCCCCTTCATCAACACGTCGGATCAGCGACTTGGTCACGGCGATCGAGAGCGGCGCGTTGGCAGCGATCGCACTCGCAAGTTCGATCGCCGTCTGCACGACGAGGTCGTCCCCGACTACGTCACAGACCAATCCTGCTTGTTTGGCCTCTTGGGCTGAAAGCGGGGCGCCGGTCAGCAGCATCTTGGTGGCGATCTGCCGGCCCACGAGGCGAGGTAATCGCTGCGTACCCCCGTCACCAGCCATACCCCCGATCTTGACCTCCGGTTGGCCGAACTGCGCACTGGTTCCTGCGACCACAAGGTCACAGATCATCGCGAGTTCATTGCCAGCGCCGTAGGCAAAACCACGGACCGCCGCGATCAAGGGCTTCGGAAATGTCTCGATCGCCCGCCAAGCCACCAACCTCTCTTCATCGAGAATGGCAGCAATGCCTCTTTCGTTCACTTCAAGGATGTCGGCTCCGGCCGAGAATGCACGCTCATCGCCGGTGATAATCACCGCGCGTGTGGCGCTGGAGGACGCGGCCTTCGCAAGCGCCTGGGAGATATCAAGCACGAGTTGCTTCGTGAGCGCGTTACGGCGCTGCGGCCGGTTGAGCCGCAGGAGCAATACCCCATCGGTTCGTGTCTCTTCGAGCAGATGCTGGTCCATGTCAGAGCCTGTACAGGTGGAGGCCGCCGTCGACCCAGACCGCGTCGCCAGTTGAAAACTTGAATGCGCCGGACGCGAGGCTCGCCACCGCTTCCCCTACATCCTCCGGCTCGCCCCATCTGCGCATGGGAACCAAGCCCTCCTCGATCACGCGATCATATTTCTCTCGTGATGGTTGGGTCATTTCCGTCATCGTGATCCCCGGCCTTACCTCGTAAGCATGGATCTTTTCCTCCGCGAGGCGCGCCGCGAACAGGCGGGTCGCCATGGAGAGGCCAGTCTTGGTGATACAGTAGTCGGGCCGGTTGACGCCGAGGATCTCGACGTTGACCGACGTGATGTTCACGATGGAGCAAAAGTGTGTATCAGCGGCCTTGCGCCGGATCAGCCGCTTACTGAACGCCTGACTGAGCAGAAAAGGTGCCCGAAGGTTGATGCGCAGCGCACGGTCGAGACTTTCGACGGGGAGGTCGAGCATGTCTCCCCGCACCGTGGAAGATACTCCCGCATTGTTCACTAGGGTCGTGAGTGTCCCCAGTTCACCGGCCGCGTTCAGGATGGCCTCGTGGCGCGCTTCGTCGCCAACGTCGGCGGCCATGAACGCGGCCGGGACGCCGCTTTCCTTGAGTAGTGACACCGTCTCTTCGGCGGACGCGTCATTCTCAAGATCGACCACGAGTACGCCCTGTCCGCGCCGCGCGAGACACTGAGCGATCGCACGGCCGATCCCGCGCCGGCCGCCCGTTACAATTGCGATTCCTGGCATGTCGGCATCCTTCACGATTTTACGGAGCCGGACGTCAGGCCCTGCACAAAGTAGCGGCCAAGCACCAGGTAGATCAGGATCGTGGGCAGAGCCGCGACGATTGCACCCGCCATGACGACGTTCCAGTCGACCGAATAGTTACCGGACAGGTTCGACAGGGCGACGGTCACGGGTTGGGCCGCTGGGTTCGGTACCAGGATTACGCCAAACAGGAAGTCATTCCAGATGTTCGTGAATTGGAAGATGCCGGCCACCACGAAGCCAGGTGCCGAAAGTGGCACGATGATCTTGAAATAGGTCTTCAAGATACCGGCGCCGTCGACCTTTGCAGCCTCGATAAGGGCTTTTGGGATAGTCCTGTAGTAGTTTCCGAACACGAGGATATTGACGGATTGCCCGTAAATGACGTGCACGATGATCAGTCCTGTCAAGGTCCCGTAAAGGCCGAGCTTCTGCGCCAAGAAAGTCAGCGGGATGATGATGCTTTGGTAGGGGATAAACATACCAAAGATGATGAGCACCGAGATCCAGCGCGAGAACCTCACGCCCCACAGGGTCAGGATGTAAGCGGTAAGCGAGCCAATCAGGCAGGAGACGATCGTCGCGGTCCCGGTCATGATCAAGCTATTTTGGAACGACGGCCCGAGCTTCTCCCATGCCTCTGCAAATCCCCCGAGGCCTATGGTGCGGGGCAGCGACCACATGTCGGACACGGACACATCCCGGGCAGATTTAAGGCCGTTCACGAACAACATGTAGACCGGCATTAGAAAGAACGCCGAGAGCGCAATGAGGAGGGCATACGTGAGTCCACGGCGAACTACCTGCGCAATGTTGCCGTCTTGCCCTGTCTGAAGTGCGTGCGCTGACATCACTTGTCGTCCGGCATTGTGCGGATCAGGTACGGGACAACAATCACCGCCACCATTGCGAGCATGACCACCGAGCCAGCGGCTCCGACCCCATATCTCAAGGAACGGAAAGTGGTTTCGAAAACAAAGATGCCTGGCACGTCCGTCGCAAAGCCCGGTCCAGGACCGGACATGACATACACCAGATCGAAGATTTTGAGGGAGACGTGGCCGAGGATCACCAGATTGATCACGGTGAATGGCGCAAGCATGGGCCAGGTTATCTTCCGGAAGTAGGTCCATCCGCTAGCATTGTCGATCGCCGCAGCCTCCTTGATATGCGAAGGGATGGTCGCAAGCCCCGCAAGAAATGTCGCCATGGCAAAGCCAGCGAGTTGCCATGATGCGGCGATCGCGACTGCGATCAAGGCTACGGGGACGCCGAGCTTAAGCTGGATGGTCTCAAGAAAAGGAAAGATGCCGCCCAGTGTGTCGTTCAGGGGGGCAAGGACAGTGGGGTCGGTCAGCCAGCCAGGCTTGAAGGGACCCATGCCCGCCGCAGCCAGCACCGAGTTGATGCCCGTCAGGTTGATCAGGACGTTCACGCCTGTCTCCGGATTGAAGATCCAGCGCCACGCCACCCCCGTGACAATGAACGAGATGGCATACGGGAACAGGAAGACCGAGCGGAAGAAACCTTTGCCGGGCAAGTTGCGGTTGATGAGGAGCGCCAAGATGAGCCCCAGGCCGACAGAGCCCGTTAGGAACAGCACCGTGAAAATGACGGTGTTGCGCAGATCAATCTGAAAACGCGGATTGGCGAAAAGCGCATGATAGTTCTTGAACAACGGCGTGCTGAAGCCGCCCCCCAAATTCACCACGGACCAGTCAGACAGTGAGATCAGGACGGTCAGGATGATAAAGAGATAAACGAAGACCAGCGTCGTCACGATGACCGGAGCGATCAGCAGTGCGGTCTGCAGCTTCTCGCCAACGGCGGTCCACCGGTGCGCGGGTCTTCCCGGCGCAACCTGGAATTCGGGCGTGAAAGTATCAAACGTGCTCATATTTAGGGTTCCGCACTGTGCGCGTCGTTGCTGCTGGAATGCGGGGGCCGAGTCCCGGGTGGAGACAGGGACGCGGCCCAGCGACGTTACGTCTTGGGAATGGCGTCGAACGCTGCCTGCATATTGTCAGCGAAGGCATCGATGTTCTTGTCCACCACGAAGGTAGTCAAAGCATCAAAGGAGCTCTGGTTGAACGATGGCGGCACCTGCTCGCCGTTGACGCTCGAGCCCGTGAACTTATTCTTCGCGAACTTCTCGAACGACCACTGGAGATAGGGGGGTAGGGTGGATTTGTCGACGTCAAGGCGCGTGGCCACAGAGCCCTTCTTCAGGCTGAAGGCCAGCTGAACCTTTGGGTCACCCATGACCTTCAGCCAATTGCGGGCCGACTCCGGATTTGGCGCGTCCTTGGCAATCGGGAAACCGTCGGTCACGATGATGAAGATGTCTTCCGTGCCGGGATGGCTGACCCAGCCGAAGTCCACACCGTCCTTGGCGCCAGCCTTGGCGAACTCGCCGTATGACCAGTCGCCCATCATGGTGAAGGCGGAACTGCCTTCGATCACCTTCTTGACGGCCTGGTCCCAGCTCAGTGCGGAGTGGTCCGGGTTCTGGTAATCGAGCATGCGAAGGTGGATCTTGTAGGCTTCCTTCATCTGTGGCGAGTTGAAGGCCAGCTTGCCATCCCAAAGCTGCACGGTCTGCTCATAGCCGAGCACGCCGTTGAATGTGTTCTCGAGCATCCGCATGTTGGCCCAGATGCCGTTGTCGCCGACCGCGAGGGCATTCACGCCGGCCGCCCTCAGTTTCTCGGCCGCGGCAAAGAACTGGTCGAAAGATAGGGAGTCGCCGATCTCGATGCCGTTCTTGGCCAGCAAAGGCTTGTTGAACCACACTTCGTTACAGCGATGAGCGCCGACCATCACGGCATAGTATTTTCCATTTTTCCGGACGAGGTCGAGGACGCCTGGCGACATGGTCTTTTCCCATCCCTCGGACTTATAAAGGTCCGTGACGTCGTCGATGTAGCCGGGATCGGCATAGGAGTTGAAGAAGGCTGTGCCGCTGTTGCCCTGCCAAGTGTCGGGTGGGGTACCGCCAGCCAAGCGCGCCTGGAGCACCGGGAGTGCATTTGTGCCGCCGCCGCCGGCCACGGCAGCGTTCGTGATTTCCGTGGAAGGATAGTGCTCCTTGAAGCCGTCGATCAGGGTCTGGAGAGCCGCTGACTCGCCACCCGACGTCCACCAAGAGAAAATTTCGAGCTTGTCGGCGGCCATCGCAGACCGCCCGGCAAGTCCTGAGAATGCAGCAGTGGCTGCTAGTGCGGCGCTTGTCTTCAATAACGAACGTCTGTTGACATTCCAGTGCATGTTCACTCCTCCTTCTTTGGCGCCGCAGCGCTCTTCATGTTGACTGTTAGTTAGCCTTGGGGACCCACCGATCGGTCAGCGGGCCGAACTGCAGTTGGACCGTTTTGAGTTCGGTGAACTCTTCGACCGCGAAGCGACCCTTCTCGTGACCCACGCCGCTCTGACGGTGGCCCACCAGGGGCAGCTCAGGTGCACCGGCGATGTACGTGTTGACCTCGACGGTCCCCGATCGCAGTCCCCGCGCGCATTTGAAAGCCGTGTCGAGGTTCGAGGTCCACACGCCGGACGCAAGGCCGTAGATCGTGCTGTTTGCGATCTCGAGCGCCTCGTCGACGGTGTCGAACGGGATGATGGAAAGGACCGGCCCGAAGATCTCTTCCTGCGCAATGCGCATATCTGGGGTGACATCAGTAAAGATCGTGGGCTCGACGAAATAGCCATCTACGCCGCCGTAATGCAGGATCTGAGTCCCACCCAACATCAAGGTCGCGTTCTCTTCCTTGCCGATCGCGATGTAGCTGCCGATGGTTTCGTATTGCTGCTTGGAAATAACCGGGCCGACCTTAACGGCCGGGTCCAGCGGATCGCCAATGCGAACGGATTTGATCTGGGCCGCTACAGCTTGGCTGAACTGCTTTGCTACGGAGCGCTGCACGAGCAGCCGAGTGCCGCTCACACAGCACTGCCCCGCGTTGTGCAAGATGCCGAAAGCGACCTTGTCGGCGGCCGCGTCGAGATCAGCATCGGCAAAGACGATATGTGCGGCCTTGCCGCCGAGCTCGAGGGAGACGCGCTTTAGCGTGTCCGCTGCGGCCTTGCTGATTGTCTTCCCGACCTCGGTAGAACCGGTGAACGAGACCATCGCAACGTCGGGATGCGAGCACAGCTGCATGCCAATCGTCGAGCCGGCGCCGGCGAGGATGTTGACGACCCCGGCTGGCAGGCCGGCTTTTTGAAGAAGCTCACCCAACAGGAGGGCCGTGCCCGATGTCAGTTCGCTCGGCTTGACCACAGCGGTGCATCCGAGAGCCAGCGCGAAAGGCAGCTTCTGGCTTAGGATAAGAAGCGGGAAGTTCCACGGAGTGATCATGGCCACGACGCCGATCGGCTGGCGCAAAACCAACCCCATCGTGTCCTTTCCGAGGGTGTCGTAAGCGTCGCCATAGGCATGGCGCGCCAAGGTCGCAGCATACTCCCAAAGATCGACCGAGACATCGATCTCGCCTTCGATCGCGGAGACGGGTTTGCCGCCCTCCAAAGCCTCGATCTGAGCGAGCTCAGCTTTATGCTCGCGGATCAGTTCTGCGACCTTGAGGATCAATCGCGCGCGTGCGGCGCCAGGCATAGTCGCCCAGTCGGTCGTCTCGAAGGCCGTTTTGGCCGCCGCTACGGCACGATCGGTGTCAGCAGGGGTTGCTCTGGGATACCGGCTGACCAAACGACGATGCGCCGGACTGGTCCGGTCGATCGGCTCGCGGTCGGATACGGGTATCAGCGATCCGTCTATCAGCAGGCTGAAATCGCGGGGCGAGTCGGGAAGAGCGTATAGCGTGGAAGGATGTGCATTCATGGACCAGGATCACCCGTTTCGTTCGCGCATCTGTAATCGATTACAGAAGATTGTCAACGAGAATCTTGATTGTCTAATGCAAGCCAACTCCCGTCGGTGGAATTTGATCGGATGGCGACGTCGCACAGTGCCACGCCGCGTACACCCTCTTCCAAGCCTGGAGCCGGAAAGAGCGGGACTGAGCCAGGTGCCTCGATGGCATCCGCGAAGTCGCTGTAGAGGATTGCGAGGGCTTCATGGTAGCCTTCAGGATTGCCTGCGGGGAGTGTCGTCTGCGTCGCCCCGGCTGTAGTCATGATCCGCTGCCCCCTGTGAAGTGTCCGATCGGCTTGAGCGAGTTCACCGAGACGAAGCGTCTCTGGTGCTTCCTGGTGCCACTCGACCGAACCTGTCGACCCTACAACCTTGATACGGAGACCGTTGCGATGCCCGGGCGCAGCCTGAGTCGCCCAAAGGAGCCCAGAAAAGCCAGCGTCGAAACGCAGCTGCACGATATCGTTATCGTCGAGCGAACGACCTTCGACGATCGTCGTTAGATTGGCCGACAGCTGGTTGACCTTCGCGCTGCAGACAAATTCCGCCAGGTTGAAGGCGTGTGTGCCGACATCGCCGAGCGTGCCTGTCGGTCCAGCTTTCTGTGGATCCGTACGCCAGCCGCCGGCCTTCGCGCCGAGATTCTCGGGTTTGTCGGCGAGCCACTCCTGCAGATACTCGACATAAACGAATTTCACGCGTCCAATCGCGCCCTCTGCGACCAACTGGCGAGCCTCACGCACCATTGGATAGCCGCAATAGGTGTACGTCATCCCGAAAAACACACCGCTCTTCGCGGCCAGCCGCTGCAATTCGCGTGCTTCCTCCAAGGAGTTAACCAACGGCTTATCGCAGATCACGCCGAGGCCGTTCTCCATCAGCGTCTTGCAGGCATCAAAATGCAGATGGTTAGGCGTGACAACGCACGCCGCCCGGATGCCGTCGCTGCGCGCCGCTTCTGCCCGGGCGAGATCGGCAACTGTCTCATAGTTGCGATCGGCAGCCACGCCGAGCGCGGTGCCCGCTTCGAGCGACCTAGAACGCTCAGACGAGAACACGCCGGCGACAAGCTCCCAGCGGCCGCTGAGGCGAAGCGCGGCACGGTGATAGGGTGCAAAAAACGATCCCCGGCCGCCGCCGACCATTCCGATCGGCAAGCGCGGTCCCAGGTCTAGATCCGAGGCAAGTTTGTAGACCATCTGTAATGCTCCTGATTAACTCGGTTTCGGGCGGGAGGTGGACCCGCGCATGATGAGTTCCGGGGGCGGCACTTCGCCCAGCTGCCCGCCCTTGCCGCGCAGCACGTCGATGAAAAAACGGCCTGCCATTTCACCGACCAGTTCGTCAGGAACCTTCATGGTGGTGATGCCCGGCTGCAGAAGTCGCGCCAAATCGATATCGTCGAATCCGGTGATCGAGACATCACCCGGGATATCGATGCCCATCTCGCGCGCCTTGAGCATGCATCCAATGGCCAGATAATCGTTGCCGCAAATGATGGCCGTGGGCGGATCATCGGTGCGCATAATCTTCTCGAAGGCTTTCATGCCGTCCTCGAATTTCCATTCGCCCTCGATAAAATGGCGTGGGCGGATGGCGATGCCTCGCTCAGCAAGCGTCGTGCGAACACCCTCCTGACGGGCGCGCGCTCGATCGTTGAACGAGGTATCCTGGGCTATCAGACCGAAGGCGCTGTGGCCGAGCGACAGCAGGTGCTCGGTAATGGTCACAAAGGCCTGGTAGTTGTTGTAGCCGATGACATTGCGGCCAGGAGCGCTGCCCGGCGCTACATACAACAGCACGAATGGGATGCCTTTCTCCTCGAGCAGTTTCATCAGCTCATCAGGATGATCGGCGCCGACAAGTACGAGTGCCTCCACGCCCTTGTCGACCATGGCGCGTGCCTGCTGTGTCGCGACCTCGCGGTTGTAGTAGGTGACGCCCACCAGCAGCTCATATTTCTCGACCGCCATGGTCGTCTGGAGAGACTGGACGATCCGGGCGAAATTCTGGTGGTCGAGGGTGGGCATAATTGCCCCTACTGTGTGTGTGCGGCTCGTCCTGAGCGATTTGGCTGTCGCGTTCGGCACCCATTTGAGCTTCTGAATCGCGCTGAGCACCCGCTCCTTAATCTCGTCGGTCACGATCTCAGGCGTGTTCATGACGCGTGAAACTGTAGCCGTGCTTACCCGCGCCGCCTTGGCGACGTCGGCCAAACGAGGTTGCTGTTGCCCCCCGTTGTTCCTTGGCGCTCTCTTGCGCACCATTTTCCCTGCGACACTCCCGACCACATCGACCTCATCAGGTTTCGAACGATCGCCCACTCAAAGGCAACAGCGCCCGAAAGGTCAAATTTTTCGCATCTTCTCCGCCTCATCAAGACACTCTCGCGCCCGTTCGAGGCATCGCGAGGCAATAGCTGAGGGCCCCATGGTCCATAGGTCATTTTTGGAAAATATCTCGATTTCCATCCAGCCGGAGTAGCCCGCATCCATTACCGCGGCCGTGATCCCCGGGATGTCAGCAACTCCGTCGCCCATCACCGCTCGGTCGGCGACGGGATCGACGGCGTCCAGTTTCCAGTCACAGAGATGATGGCCGAATATGCGCGTGCCTGCACGGCCAATGGCTTGATAGACACCGGGATCCCACCACAGGTGGAAAATGTCTGTGACGACGCCGACGTGGTCGCCATGATCCTCACAGAGGTCCAGAGCCAGGTCGAGTGTATTCACGACGCCGCGCAGCGCCGACAGAGCTGGGTGGAATGGCTCGATTGCAAGACGGACGCCATGATCCCGCGCGAATGGCGCGACGCGGGCTATTCCATCCTTCACCTGGTCCCGCGCCACCCGAATATCCTTCAGATCGGGCTGCAGACCGCCGGGAACTATGACCAGAGTGTCGGCGTGCAATTCCGCCGTCGCCTCGATCTGGCGCAGCGTTTGGTCGATCGCGGCGTTGCGCTGTTCCTTTGTCGAACCTGTCAAGAAGCCTCCGCGGTTCACGCCGCTGATCGCGAGCCCGTGGTGCCGGATGAGCTCACCCGCTGCAGCAGGCGACAGGCCATCAAGCCGTTCGGTCCATACACCGACGCCACGTGCACCCGTCTCAGCCACGGTCTCTAAAAACGTTCGGAACGACGCATTCGGTCCGAATGTCGCATGGCTGAAAGAAACACGTTCGAGAAATGACAATGTATGGCCTCTAGACAAGTGTTTTGTAATCGATTACAAGCCGCGCCTTAGGTAGTCAAGCGCAATTGGGTTGCGGAGGAGAAGGCCGATGCAGGGCGTGGAACTCGTCGGAATAAACAAATCGTACGGCGCCGTTCAAGTCGTGAAGGATATCGACCTCTCTCTTGGGCACGACGAATTCGTGGTGTTGGTCGGGCCGTCTGGGTGCGGCAAGACGACTACCCTTCGCATGGTCGCCGGCCTCGAGACCATCACATCCGGCAAGCTGTCTATTAGGGGACAGCATGCAAACCACCTCAGTCCCGCACAGCGGGACATCGCCATGGTGTTCCAGAACTACGCCCTGTATCCGAACATGAACGTTTACGACAACATGGCCTTCGGACTGCGAAACCGCGGCATGCCGAAGGCGCAGGTGGATAGCGAGATCAAACGCGCCGCCGATGTTTTGGCTCTCGGGAAATTGCTGGACCGCAAACCCCGCCAGTTATCAGGCGGACAGCAACAGCGCGTTGCGCTCGGCCGCTGCCTTGTCCGGAATCCGAAACTCTTTTTGTTCGACGAACCGCTTTCAAATTTGGACGCGAAGCTGCGTTTGGAAATGAGGCAGGAGCTGAAAAGGCTTAAAAGCCGCATCACCGCCACATCTATCTACGTCACCCATGACCAGATCGAGGCCATGACGCTCGGCGATCGCGTCGTTGTGATGGCCAACGGCGAGGTCCAGCAGGCCGGAACACCCGAAGACATTTACCATCGCCCGAGGAACATTTTTGTCGCTACCTTTATCGGTTCGCCACCTATGAACATCATCGAGGTCGGCATCACCTCCATCGGGGACCGCTCGTTCTTCACGGCCGGTGACCTTAAGATGCCTGTGCCGGATCGTTTGAAAGCGGCAGTCCTGGCACTACGTGCCAACGCGCTGCTCGGCCTGCGTCCTGAACACATCGTCATCGATGGGGCCGGCTCAAGCAGTTTCGCATCCGGCCACGTAGATATCACCGAGCTTCTCGGCTCGGAACAACTCGTTCAGGTGCGCCTCGGCGAGAAGCAAATGACAGTGACCCGTGTCGACCCATTCCGGCGCCTGTCACCAGGTCAAGCCGTCAACCTGTCGATCGCTACTGAAGAGATCCACGTGTTTGACCCCGCGACCCAACAGAACATCGCCGACCGTCAGGATCGACGCGCCGCGACCCCTGTCATCGCGGCCTAGAACTACCGTTTACCGCACAAGGAAATGCACAATGCTTCTGCAAGGAATGAAAATCGTCAGTTTCTGCCACTTTCTGCAGGGGCCTGCTGCGACCCAGTACCTGGCGGACATGGGGGCCGACGTCATCAAGATCGAACCTGCTAAGGGCCCATTCGAGAGAAGCTGGTCCGGCGCCAAGGTGTTCGTCGGCGGCGTGAGCGGGTTCTTCCTGGCGGCCAACCGCAACAAGCGAAGCTTTTCCGTTGACCTGAAGTCGGCCGAGGGCAAGGAGCTGGTTCTCAAGCTCATCGATCAGGCGGACGCCGTGGTAGAGAACTTCCGCACCGGCGTCATGGACAAACTCGGCCTTTCCTACGAGGACCTGAAGAAGCGCAAGCCAGATATCATCTTCGCAAGCGGCACGGGCTGGGGCCTGAATGGACCCATGGTCGGCCGAACGGCGCAAGACCTGATCATCCAGGCCCGTTCAGGTTTCATTTCCGCCACTGGCCCACACGATCGTCCGACGGCGGCAGGGTGCGCTATCGTCGATCAGCACGGGGGCGCTTTGCTCGCCATGGGCGTTCTGGCCGCCTACATCAAGAAGCTGAAGACGGGCAAGGGCACCCACGTTCAAGGCAGTCTCTTGAATTCCGGCCTGGACCTCCAAACCGAGCCACTCACGAACTACATGTCCAGCCGGCCCGGAACAGAGGCATTCGACCGCCAGGAAAATCTGATCACCTGGTTCCACGAAGCTCCGACCGGCGTTTATCGTATCGCCGACGCCCAGGTCGTGATCCCGACCAATGACATTTCTAACGTCGCCGAGGCGCTAGACAGCGATGCCCTGCGGGCGCTGCAACACCTAGATCGCTACGACGACCGTGACGCGCTGGCGGCGGCGGTTGCCGAAGCCGTTCGCAGCTGGACGTATGACGATCTGTCAAAAGCCTTCGATGCGCGCGGCGTATGGTACGGGATCGTCCAGGACTATGAGGCTGTTGCCGCCGATCCGCAGATCGCCGCTAACAACGTCTTCCGCGAGGTCGAGGTCAACGGGAAAACGGCAACGCTCGTCAACCATCCCCTACGCTACGATGGCCAGGTGCCGGAACTTCATACGCTCTCGACCGAAGTCGGCTCACATACCTCCGAAATCCTGCATGAAATGGGTTTGTCGGACGCCGATGTAGAACGCCTTTTTGCCAAGAAGATTGTCTCGGGTCCGGCCGAAATTGTCGGCGCCCTCACGGAATAGGAGGAGACCATGAAGCTCGATGGTGGCGTGGTGATCGCCAATATAACGCCTTTCAAGAACAACCTTGAGGTCGACTGGGACGAAATGGCCAAGCGCACGCGTGACCTGGCATCGGTGCCCGGGATCCAGGGTTTTGTCGTCAACGCATTTGCCGCGGAGTCCCCTGCGCTGACCACAGAGGAGCGTCAGCGCGCAGTCGCCGTGCACAAGGAGCACATCCGCCCCGGTCAGGCGGTCGTAGCGGCGATATTCGATTGGGCGCCACCGGCAACAATACGTCGAGGCGAGGAGGCACGGGAAGCGGGCGCCGACGCGGTCATGGTCTGCTCACCCTACCTCTCGGCTTACAACGCTAACCATAGCCCCGAATACGCCTTCCACTTCCACAAGGAGGTCGCGGAAAGCTTGGACATGCCCATTCTGCTGTTCCAGCTGGCCTCCGGCGACCAGCTTTCCTATCCCCATGAAGCATTGATCAAGATGGCGTCTGAGATCGACCAAGTGGTCGGAGTGAAGATGGCGCAGGCCGCGGACTGCGTACGTTATGATCGTGACTACTACGCCTTGAAATCTCTCAACAAGAAGATCATCTGCCTGCCTTCGGTCGGGTCCACCTTCTTCCACAACCTCTCGACAGGCGCCGACGGCATCCTGTCCGGGCTCGCGGCACTCGCTCCTTACGAGTGCGTGGAAATGCTGCGTCTCGTCGAAAAGGGCGACCTGCTAAATGCGCAGGCCCTTCATCGTCGTCTTGCGCCACTCAACCATGCGATTTACGGCTTCCCATATGCGGACCTGCACACCCGTTACAAGGAAGTGGCCTACATGGTGGGCGCGATTTCGCGCCCGGTGGTGCGTTCGCCGCAACTGCGCATGCAGGCGGCTGAACTGGATCGCCTCTGGCGTGCAGCCCAGATCGCCGACCTACGTCCGATCCCAGGTGCGGATACAGCGCGGCCTCGGCTGGTGGCAGCCTGAAGCGCCCAAACTCTCCAGGTCAGCTCCAAACGGGGTTGGCCGTTCATCTCTTTTCATCGCGCAATGGCGCTAAGCCATTGCCACCTCCTTGCCCGAACGATTGGTGCGCAAAATGCGTAAAGACTATGACTACATCATCATCGGTGCAGGCTCCGCAGGCTGTGTGGTCGCAAGCGAGTTAAGCCAGGATCCAGATGTCCGGGTCCTGATCCTGGAGGCCGGTCGCCGAGACTTGTCGCCGATGATCCACATGCCTGCCGGCATCCAGAGCCTGATCGAAGGCACCAAGTACAACTGGGCGTTCCGTACGGCCCCTCAGAAGCACCTGAACAATCGCGAAATGTTCATCCCACAGGGTAAAGCGATCGGGGGTACGAGTTCGATCAACGGCATGATTTATATACGCGGCAGCCACCAGGACTATGACCGTTGGGCCGAGGATGGCTGCACAGGTTGGAGCTACAACGACGTTCTGCCGGTATACAAACGCCTTGAGGCCAATACCCGGTTGCACGACCAATATCACGGCAACAACGGCCCGCTGAACGTCACCGACTTCACCTACCTTAATCCTCTGACCGCGACATTTATCGAAGCCTGTACGGAAGTCGGCATACCACGCAGCAAGGATTTCAACGGTGCTACCCAGCACGGTGTCGGCCACTTCCAGTACACTGTGAAAGACGGACGGCGCATGAGCTCCGCCCGCGCTTTCCTACATCCGGCGCGCAAATCCCGCTCGAACCTTGACGTTTACGCGAACACCCTCGTTTCGCGGATCATCATCGAGAAAGGGCGTGCCGTCGGAATCGAACTGCTAGGAAATGATAACCGCACCACAAGGGTGAGCGCGGCACGCGAGGTTATCGTCAGCTCGGGAGCTTTCAATTCTCCCAAGCTGCTCCTTCTTTCCGGTATCGGTCCGGCAAGTGAGCTCAAGCAAGCCGGCGTGACGGTCGTCCATGACCTGCCTGGCGTCGGCAAAGGCCTGCAGGATCATCTCGACGCGGCGGCTATCTGGCACGCGACCACCAAACTCACCTACGATAATGCAGGGCGATTCCCCTACAAATATATCCACGGCGCCCGCTACCTGCTCTTCAGATCAGGACCTGTCACATCGTCGGGATGCGAGGCTGTTGCTTACACTAAGAGCGAGGCCGGGCTTGAGGAGCCCGATATCTCTGTCCACTTCCTGCCTGCGTGGGTCATTGACCACGGGTTCACCAAATTGCCCGGCAATGGCATAACGCTGCACAATAATAACATGCGCCCGGTCAGCCGCGGCGAAGTCAGACTCGCCTCGTCGAACCCTCTGGATGCTCCACTGATCGACCCAAACTTCATGTCCGATCCGATTGACGCCAAGAAGATGATTGCTTGCGTTAGGATTGGCAGGGAGATCATGGAGTCCAAGGCATTCAGGCCCTATGTGTCTCGCCCCTATGCGCCGCTAGCCGAAGTCAAGACCGACGAGCAGATCCTCGACTTCGTCCGCCAAACGGCCGAAACCGACTACCATCCGGTTGGCAGTTGCAGGATGGGAGTTGACGAGCTCGCGACGGTCGACCCGAGGCTCAAAGTTCGTGGTCTCGAGGGATTGCGCGTTATCGACTCTTCCATCATGCCGAGGCTGATTGGCGGTAACACCAATGCTGCGTCGATTATGATCGGTGCCAAGGGCAGCGACCTCATTCGTGAAGACAACGGGGGAAGCGTTGGGGCGTGGTCCACGGGAAACCGCGCTTCCAATTGGTCGACGCAAGATGCCTGATGATGGCGGATCCGGTGGCCGCCACGAACGCCATCCTAATCAGCGACCATGAACCCTGATCAACAAGACAGCGTTCGGATTCAAAAACCCAGGACACTTCGTCCAATGATGGATCGACTATGCTCCGCTTTTCCGCAAACCTAGGATTCTTGTGGCCAGACCGCCCGCTCGTCGAGCGCATCGACGCGGCGGCGGCAGCTGGATTCAAAGCCATCGAATTGCATTGGCCCTACGCAACGCCGGCGGAATTGGTAAGGCAGCGTTGTATCGATCACGGCCTGACTCTACTCGGGATCAACACGCCGCTCGGCGATACCGGCATGGGCGATTTCGGACTGGGCGCCATCGATGGACGCCAGAGCGAATTTCGTAGAGGATTCGAGATGTCCGCCGACTATGCGCGCCAAGCCGGCGCGACGTCGATCCACGCGATGGCGGGCGTCGCGGCCCCGGACAAAGGGCGCCAAGCAAAAGAAGTCTTTATCGAGAACCTTACCTTCGCCACCAATGCTGCGCCAGACTTGACGATCTTGCTGGAGCCGATCAACCAGCGCGACAAGCCAAACTACTTCTATTCCTCGATCGAGGCCGCCGCCGACATCATTGACCGGGTCGGCGCTCCAAACCTCAGGATCATGTTCGACGTCTACCATGTCGCCATCAGCCAGGGCGACGTGCTGACCCGGCTTACCAGGCACTTGCCGCTGATTGGCCATGTGCAGATCGCTGCCGTCCCAAGCAGGGTTGAGCCTGATGAGGGTGAGGTCCAATACACTGCCATATTCGCGGCGCTGGAGCACCTAAGCTACGCTGGCTGGGTGGGTTGCGAATATAAGCCTCGTGCCACAACCGATGATGGACTGGCCTGGGCGAAGACGCTCGGCGTCGAGTTGTAAAGTAAGGTAGTCCCTCCCGATTCCTCGGGAAATCAAAAAAGCAAACCGCAGTCGGGATGTGATCCGAAAGCCCACTTCGCTTTCCCAACGACAATATATTCGCGACACATCTCATGTCATTGTCACTTCAGGGCCTAAATCTTTAGCATTCCAAGTAAAGATTTCGACCTACCAACGCTGATGTGACCCTTATTCCTGGCAGCTGACAATCCAGCGGTATGGGATCACAATTCCCTACACGAAGCGAGGCGCCATTGCCGGTCTTCTACCCCACGGACCGCACAATGTGGCGTGACGTCCTGGCGACCCATATTCTGAAGCAGACGGGTTCCTACGAGCAGGCCACCTATGCCATCCAAGACATGCCCGACATGGTCGCCCATAACTACAGGCGCTTTCTACCCAAGACAAGGCAGCACTCGCTGCGCGAATTCTGAACCAGGTTTGGGAAGCGGCGTGAGCCAGCCCGGAGCTTCATGCGAAGGCCTGCTGGTGTCATCGAAATCTCTGCCCCTGTCAGCCCGACGCCTCACGGACCTATTCGTACGCCTTCGCCGCACCCCACCGCACCTATCGGTCAAAGCACTTTGCGACCCAGAAGCTCTGAGTTAAGTGTTGCTGATGTGATAACAGAAGGAGGAAGCTGGACAACCGGAACGACAATTGATCAGGCCTGCCGAGCTAACCACCTGGAATGGCACACCAAAATCTGTAGATTTTGGTTTAACCCGTTGATATTTATAATATGGTGGGCCCGGAGGGTGTGAATTTCCCGACAAAATCCAATGGCGCACCGGATGGCTAGCATCCTGATCTCGTATGGTCTGGCGAACCCGAAAACAAAGAACGAGATTGATTGCGGACTCGACATGCCAATTTAGCCCGAATTGGCCAAGGACTCACATTGTGAATAACCGAGCTGGGGCCGAATGCGGACGGTCCGAGAAGAAGGGCATCATGCTACATGGGCACCCTATGGTTTTCCTCGTCACCGGCGAAAATACCAAACACACGAGCATGTTCGATTGGACAATTCCGGCGGGTTTCGCGACTGGGCTGCATGTTCACCGAGTGCAGGAAGAGACTTTTTACCTGCTTGAGGGCGAGTGTGAGTGGGATGTCGGCGATAGGACGATTCGCGCAATGCCCGGAACTTATCTGTTCATCCCACCGGGGGTGCCGCACAACATCACCAATATCAGTGAAAGTCCGGCTCGTGTCCTGATGACCGTCTCGCCGCCCGGACATGAGCATTATTTCGAGGAACTCGCCAAACTGACGGCACAGGGTGCGCCAAATCCAAAAGCGCTTGCCGAATTGCGAAACCGCTACGACACCAATCAGCTCTCAACTTTCACAACGCGCGCGTAAGCACGCTTGGCGAAAAGCCGTCCAGACATAACCGCGGCCTCCGGTGTTATCAATGGTGATGTCAGCGGTCGCGAATTGTCAGCCGGCCCAGATAGAATGCCGGCTTCCTCGTTAAGTCGACTAAGAGCGTGCGGCGGGAAACTACCCCAAACGAGCCCTTCTGATAGGTTCGGCCCTCTCTCCATGGTGAGGATATACGCTTCGACCGGAATGGGGCCGCAAGCGGACCGGCAGGTCTGCAGAGGGATAGTGAGGATCAGCCCCCCGGATCCGCGGGCGTGCTATGTCGTCGAGTTGCAGAAGGCTCTTGCGACCAGCTTGGGCGAGCCTTGCTGCGCTCCAGCGATTGTCGCTCGTAAAACCCACTGGCCGCGATGAGGCGCACCAGTTCCGCCTGTCGCCGTGTCTCCGTCTTTTCGAAGACGTGCTGCAGGTGGGTGCGCGCCGTGGTCAGGCTGATGCCAACTTCGTCTGCGACCGCCTGCAGCCCTTCGCCACGGGTGATCGCGGTGGCCACGGCCGCCTCGGCCGGGGTCAGCCTGTAGAGATCGCGCAACTGGGCCTGCATGGTCCGCGGTGCTCTGTCCGGATCGGCCACGAACACGATCGCGGCTGGGCGGCCGGGCACGAACCATGTCGACTCGATTTTGAGCGGCGCCACCAGCACGCTCAGCGGCCGACGCGGCGCCGGGCGCGTAAGCGCCATGACACCGCCCGCGTTCTCCGACCGCTCTGCGGCCGTGGCAATCAACCGGCGAAATTGCGCGGCATCCGCTTGCTTATTTGCGCGCAGCGCCGATTTCTCGATCCTGATTCCGTCGGCTTCGGTGAGCAGCACTTCGGCCGCCCGGTTGGCGAACAGGATTTCGCTATTCGCCGCCACGATCAGCACGCCCTGGGCGACGCGGTCGAGCGCCTCGACATTGGCACTCCTGGCGATCTCCGAACGAGAGAGGCGCAATCCCACGCTCGCCGCTCGAACCAGATGCGGCCCGACGCGGCGCAGCCGGTCGAGATGTTCGGGCTCGAACTCGCCGGCTGTCCTGGAGCGCCCGCAGGTGAAAACGACGCGCATGTCCGGTTCGTTGGCCAGCACGACCCCGATCGGGTGGCACATGTCGCCGGGCCGGCAGAAGTCGTTGTAGAACTCGGAGCGCTGGTAGACTTCGCGCGGCAGGAGGTCCCACACCGGAATCAACGCGCCGGCGCGCAGCCTGGCGATGCGCGGCAGGAACACATTGGTCTTGTAGTAATACTGCGCGTAGGTGAGGTCCGCCTCCGGCGGCATGCGCACCGAACTCGCTTCGCTGCGCAACGTCCTTGCGTTCTGAAACGTCAGCTTGGTGGCGGCGCCTTCGAGGAAATCCGACAGCGTCTCGAGAACCTGCGGCCAGCGGCCGGGTTCGACCGCCGCATCGTAGATCTGTCCGACCATGCCGTCGAAGTCGTGCATGCGTGCCGGTTTCACCGCTCCCTCACCTGAAGGATCTGCAGTCTGCCGGAAGCCGGCTTTGCTGACAACCATTCTCCCCGCATCTCATATGTTCATACGAGGCGACCGCCCGAGGTCAGCGTGTAGCTATCGTGACGCCATCAAGCTTCACTCCAACCACATGTGGCGAAGATGCAAACGCGGGCAGCACCTGGTACTCAGACCGATTGGAACGGTACGCACTACGAAACGCTCCTGACGGCGCGCGAGACCGGCGGCAAGCTCGGGGCATTTGCATCCAATGCTGGTCCGGGCGACGGACCGCCACGCCACCGCCATTTCGAGGCCGACGAAATCTTCGTCATTCTCCATGGACGGCTGCGCTTCTGGCGCGCCGGGGAAACTTCCGAACGCAGCGCCGGAGAAATATTCCACATTCCCGCTGGCGTTGAGCACGCGTTCGTCGTCGTCGAGCCTGCGCAATGGATCGCCATCCTGTCCCCGGGAGGTCTCGAAGGCTTTTTCCCGGCGGTTGCCGGGCAGGGACTGGAGATTCCGCGAGATCTGGCCGCAATCAAGGCGATCGCGGCCCAGTTCGACATGGAGATTACCGGGCCACCCTTCACGATCGCTGGGCCATAGCCGTACTGGGCGTGTCGCCGCATTTGGCTTCATCGGATCGAACGGTATGATGGTCGGACCGACCGAATTCGGGAATGTCGATGGTCGGCTGAGATGATCCACGAAGCTGCCGATGATCATGGAAGCAGCGCCGCGTTCACAGGTTGCTAACCACTACGCACAAGGCACGCTGATCGCAGACATCCGTGACGGTCTTGCCGCCATGGGGAAAACCGAAAGCACGGTCACGGCCGAGGACCTTTCGCCGGTGGACGAGTTTCATATTGGCGGCCGCGCCGCCACGGGAGAGTTGGCAGGGCAACTTGCGCTTACCGCATCGAGTGCTCGACATCGGCTGCGGCCTCAGCGGACCGGCCAGACAAATTGCTGCGCACTACGGCTGCCAGGTGACTGGCATAGATCTTACTCGCGACTACATTGACGCCGGCAATGTCCTTTCCAGTTGGCTCCATCTCGAGGAGCTCGTCTCGTTGCAGCAAGGCGATGCGTTGGGGCTGCCCTTCCCAGATGGATCGTTCACCGCCGCTTACATGTTGCACGTTGGAATGAACATTGCCGACAAGGGCGCACTGTTTTCGGAGGTTGCGCGGGTGCTTGGCGCGGTGCGCGTTTTGGTGTCTTCGACGTCATGCGCGCCGGGGCGGGCGAGCTGGCTTATCCGCTGCCATGGGCGAGTACGGCAGATACGAACGCGATCGCCGCGCCAGAGCAGTACCGTGACACGCTTTCCGCGGCGGGGTTCGAGATTTTGTCAGAGCGCCAGCGGCGCGATGTTGCGCTTGACCATTTCGCGCGGCAGCGCGCCCAGGCGACTACAGGGCGAGCAGTACTGGGCGTCCAGACACTCATGGGAGCGCGGCGCCCCGAGATGGTCAAAAACATGAGCGAAAGTATTTCAGCCGGCCTGATCGCGTCGGTCGAGACTGTTGCCCGAAGGGGGTGATGGCTGAGCTCGATCTTTGGCTCTGGCTGCTTCGGGTCAGAACTCCAACGAACGAGCCCTGCCCGGGCACTGTCCACTTATGGTGAGTAGCAGAGTTGACCTCAACGGGCGGAAATTGGGCGCGAAGCAGACGTTCAAGACGTCAGTAGGAGGTCACTTCGGTCAACTTGCGCCATGCGCTTGACGAACTCAGACGGCCTTAACGGCGACCGGCGGCAGTCAAGCTGCGCCGAGCCGGGGCCCGCGAGTAATATTCGGGAACCGAACCAATCCGCAGAAATATTTTGTTGGTATATGTGTTGGCTAGTGCTGGCGTTGTGCGGGTCCCAAGCGCTTGAAAAACAAAACCCGATTTCCTTTGCTTGGATTCCGCATCTGGGCACTTTTTATCCATGTAAGCTTTTGTTTTTTCGACATAATTTCTTGGTACAACTATAGCGCTACTTAAGACGCTATGTTGGTATTTTTGTTGGTGTCTAACCCATCGGGTGTATTTCCGTCATTTCGTAAGATAAAAAGCCAACTTTGTGGATTTCTTTTATTTTTTAGTATCTTAGCAGCATCCAGTTCGAATCCGGAAATCGGAATCGAACCGCCGCCAGACACAGAAGCGGCTCTGGCGGGCGCGAAGCATATGGGTTCATTTCGCCTTTGGCTGGACGCAGCTTTCAACGAGCCATAATTGTCGGCATTCCCGGGACGCCCGCGGCCGCCCCAACTTTCTTCCCTACAATCACTCCAAGCGACGGGTCCAAGAGGCCTTTCAAATCCGAGTAAGGGATGCGAGATGACCAAGTGGACAGACCACTTCAATTTCGCTATCCATTCTGCGCAATTGCTGGAGGACAGCATGGAAGGCTTGGCAGGTAAGGTTGCGTTGATCACCGGCGCGGGCCGGGGCATTGGGCGGCTGGCGGCGCTTCGCCTGGCGGGACACGGCATAAGGGTCGCGCTGGTTTCGCGAAGCGTTGACCAGCTCAAGGACACGCTGGGGCAGCTGGAATCGAAGGGCGGGTCCGGCATCATCATCCCTGGCGATGTGGCATCCGCCGAGTCCGTCGCCTCGATCAAGAGCGAGGTCGAAGCGCGCCTTGGATCGCCTTCGATCCTTGTCAACGCGGCCGGCATCTTTGGCCCCATCCAACTGGTCTGGAAAACCGATCCGGCGGCCTGGATCAACACGGTAATGATCAATACGATCGGCCCTTACCTGACCAGCCGCGCCTTCGTCGAAGACATGGTCCGCAAGCGCTGGGGGCGCATCGTCAACATTACCTCCGCCGCTGCCCTGCATGAGCCGGGGCCGATCAACAGCGCCTATGGCACGAGCAAGGCCGCGCTCAATCAGTTCACGCGCCATCTCGCCGCAGAGCTCGAAGGCACCGGCGTAACGGCGAATGTGATCCATCCGGGCGACGTGAAGACGGAGATGTGGGCCGATATCCGCGACGGCGTGTCGGATCTCGGACCTGTCGCCGAACGCTATCGCGAGTGGGCGGCCTGGGTCGAGCGGACGGGTGGCGATGATCCCGAAAAGGCGAGCGAGCTCATCGAAAGGCTGATGGGCGAAAACGCCGCCCACATAAACGGGCGATTTCTCTGGATCAAAAACGGGCTACAACTGCCCATACCGAGCTGGGGCGAATTCAAACCCGCGGAGGCATGGGAAAGCTCATGACACAACGTTCCGACAGGCCGTCGAAGCGGGCAGGCACGAAGCTGCACCCCATAGCTGAGACGCTGCAGGCCGCCAACACCGGCGTTGCCCAGGCGGTCGTCAATCGAATCCTCGACCTAGTGCGAACTGGCATGTTGCGATCCGGAGACCGGCTGCCTTCCGAGCGCGAGCTGATCGAGATCCTCAATATCAGCCGGCCGAGTCTGCGCGAGGCGATACGAGCCCTGTCGACGCTAGGCGTGGTGGACAGCCGGCACGGCGGCGGCGCTTACATCACCAGCCTCGATGCGCGAACCCTGCTTGCGCCGCTCGACTTCTTCCTGTCACTCACACCCTCCAACCTTGCGGATGTATTCGAGAGCCGCCGCATCATCGAAATCGAGATCGCGCGCAAGGCGGCAGTCAATGCTGGCGATGCCGATGTCGAGGCGCTCAACGGCATGCTGGTGGCGCATGAGAACGTGTTGGCTGACCCCGTGGGTTTCAGAATTCTCGACGCGCAGTTTCATGGCAGGCTTTGGCATATGTCCGGCAACACGGTTCTCGATCGCATAGCCTACGGGCTCTACAACATGGGGCTCGATGTGCGCCGCCGCGCCACCGAGGACATTGCCCTCATCCGCCGGAGCCTTGGCGAACATAAAAGGATCGTTCGCGCCGTTGCCGATCACGACGCCGTAGGCGCGGCGGAGGCCATGTCGGCGCATCTCGACCATATCGAGGAAAGCACCCGCGCGATGATCGAGTCCGACGTCGCCGCACTCTCACGCATATCGGCGCTGCGACGCTGACTCGAACAAGCGACACTTGCGTTCGAAGGTGGGTCGGGCTAAAGTGGCCTGTCCACTTTGGAATGGGAGGAAACTTTCCATGCGCGACATTTCCCGCCGCACGTTCATGAAGAGCGCGACGGCTTTAGGCGTGATAACGGCCCTAGCACCTGCCGCCGCCCGGGCAGCCGGCGAACCGGCCAAGATAGGCATCGTAGGCAAGGTCAAAATCCCGTGGTTCGACAACGTCGAGAAAGGCGTTCTCAAGGCCGGAAAGGATCTTGGCGTCGACGCGTCGATCATCAATCCGACGACTGACGATCCCGCCGAGCAGGTGCGGGCCATCGAGGACCTGATCGCCAAGAAGGTCGACGTGATCGGCGTCGTGCCGAATGACGGCAAGGCGCTCGAGCCCGTCCTGAAGCGGGCGCAGAGCGCCGGCATCAAGGTCATCATGAATGAATCGCCCGGCCAGAAGAATGCCGACTGGGACATCGAACTCATCCAGGACAAGGCCTTTGGCGAGGCCCATCTCGAAGCCTTCGCCGAGGCGATCGGCGGCGAGGGCAAGTATGTCGTCTTCGTCGGCGGCCTGACTGTGGTGCAGCACAATCTGTGGGCTGATTTTGCGCTTGAACTTCAGAAGCAGAAATATCCTAAGATGCAACAGGTCGGCGACCGCTTTGGTGTCTCGAATAGCGTCGACGACAGTTACAAGACCGCCATGGACCAGATGCAGGCAAATCCCGACCTGAAGGGGTTCCTCATCTTCGGCGCGAACGGGCCGATCGGTGCGGGCAATGCCGTCAGCGACCGCGACCAGATAGGCAAGGTCATCGTTGTCGGGCCATTCATCCCGAGCCAGGGCCAGAAGCTGATGAAGTCCGGCGCCATCACCCGTGGTTTCCTTTGGAACCCGGTCGATTCAGGGTATGCGATGGTCGCGCTCGGCAAGACGGTCGCGGCCGGCACGGAGATCAAGAACGGCGTCGACATCCCGGGCATGGGGCCCTGTGAGGTGGACGCCTCGAGCCATGTCATCCGGGCCAACAAGCAGATCGATCTTAACCCGAAGACCATCGATGAATGGGCCAAGGTGATCTGACCAGACAGAGGTCGGAGCGGACCCACGGTATCCGGTGGGCAGTCGGCAACATCCCATTCCAGTCGGGGATGGGACGTTGTGTTCGCTTGCCTTTCGAGAATCCTGCGGTGGATAAAAGCAGGTCAGCTGATGAATAGCCCTTCCGCCGGCGACGCAAGCCTCCTCACATTGACCACGATCAGCAAGCAATTTGGCGGGACGCGGGCATTGGACGCGATCAATTGGTCGATCGCCGCTGGCGAGGTCCATTGCCTAGTCGGCGAGAACGGCTCCGGCAAGTCCACCTTGATCAAGATACTTTCCGGCGTCCACGCGCCGGATGCGGGCGGCTCCATCACGATCGACGGGACAACGCATGCCCGCCTGACGCCCCAGCAGGCAAGGACGCTTGGTATCCAGGTGATTTTCCAAGACCTGTCGCTATTTCCGAATCTCACGGTCGAGGAAAACATCGGCATCGGACTGGAATTGTCAGCCCCGCTGAAGCTGCCGCCCCGGGCCGAAATGCACAAGGTCGCCAACGCGGCGCTGGAGCGCCTGGATACTCAACTTCCCCTCGATCTGCTGGTCGGTAGGCTGTCGGTCGCGCAGCGGCAGATCGTGGCGATATGCCGGGGCATCGCTTCCAACGCGCGCGTCCTGTTCATGGATGAGCCGACCGCCTCGCTGACGCGCCACGAGGTCGACCTGCTGCTGGCCACCGTCCGCAGGCTGAAGGCGCAGGGCATCAGCATCGTTTTTGTCAGCCACCGGCTGGAAGAGGTCACCGAAATCGCCGAGCGTATCACCGTGCTGCGCGATGGGAAGAAGGTCGGCACCTTTCCCGCCCGCGAGATGGACGACAACCGCATCGCCGAGCTAATGACTGGCGAAAGCCTGGAGAACAAGGTTTCGGCGCGCCCCGTCGACGAAAGAAAGCCGGTGCTCGAAGTAAGGGGCGCGACCCGTGTCGGCGAATTTGAGGACGTATCCTTCACTATCCGCGAAGGTGAGATCCTCGGCCTGATCGGCCTTCTGGGTGCCGGCCGGACCGAACTGGCGCTCTCGCTTTTCGGCATGACCAAACTCGATCGCGGCGAGATCCTGGTCGGTGGAAATCCCGTGCGGCTGCGCTCCAACAAGGCGGCCATATCCGCAGGCATTGCGTATGCCTCGGAAGACCGGCTCGCACTGGGGGTGAACCTGCGGCAGTCGATAGCAGACAACATCGCGATCACCGTGCTGAAATCGCTCAGCGACCGGTTCGGCATGGTGCCGTTCCGTCGCCGGGCAGCCTTGGCGAAATCATGGGTCGAGCAATTGAAGATTCGCGCGGCAAGCATCGAGGATGCAAGTCAGACCTTGTCGGGCGGCAACCAGCAGCGCGTCGTGCTTGCCAAATGGCTGGCAACCAATCCGAAAGTACTCATCCTCGACGGCCCGACAATCGGCGTGGACATCCGCAACAAGGCTGGCATCCACGCGCTGATCAGGTCGCTGGCGCGGAAGGGAATGAGCATCCTGCTGATCTCGGACGAGGTGCCGGAAGTTTATTTCAACAGCGACCGCGTTCTTCACATGCGACAGGGCCGCATCGTCGGCGAGTTCCTGCCCGGCTCGGTCGCCGAGGCCCAGCTCTCGGAGGCGGTGCATGCCTAGACTGGTGGCGACCATCTTCGGACAGCCCGAACGCGCCCTTGGCTCAGCCATCATCGTGACGGCCATCATTCTCACCGCGTCGTCTCCATACTTTCTGACGGCGTCGAACCTTGTGAACCTGGTCGAGGCTTATTCGGTGATAGCGATCCTCGCCGCCGGCGTGTTCGTCGTCCTGGTCTGCGGCGGCATCGATATTTCGTTCACGGCCACGGCGGCGGCCGCCCAATATCTGGCCGCGACGCTTGCCACCACCTACGAAATGCCGGTCATTCCAACGCTGGTGATCGCGGCAGCATTTGGTACCGCACTTGGGGCGCTGAACGCGGTGCTCGTGCATTTTCTGCGCGTCGGCTCGATCATCGTCACTATCGCGACGTCGAGCATCTACTACGCGCTCCTGATCTACATCACCGATGCGCATGAGATCTACAATCTGCCCGACTGGTGGGCCGAGCCTGTCGTTGTCTACCGGACAATCCTTGCCTCGGGCGACGTGGTCAAGATCGGCCTGCCCACCCTCGTTATGCTGGCGGTGGTGCTGCTCACGCACTTTCTGATGAAGCACACACGGCTCGGCCGGCAGGTTTATGCCTTTGGCGGCAATCCGGAAGCGGCAAGCCGTATTGGCATCAACGTGCTCGGCGTCCAGCTCTTTGCCTATGGCTATCTTGGGTTTCTCGCCTCAGTCGGCGGCTTCATCCAGGCCTATCGCGTTCACCAGGCGGTTCCGACCGCGATGGCCGGGCAGGAGCTCAATGTGCTTGCCGTAGCCATCCTCGGCGGCGCCAGCCTCGTCGGCGGAAAGGGATCGATGGCCGGTGTCCTGCTAGGTGTGCTCTTCCTGGCCATGCTGCAGAACGGGCTCAATCTTCTCGGTATTTCCTCGTACTTCTTCGGCGTCGTCACCGGGCTGGCGATCCTGGTCTCGATCGTGATGACCGGATACGCTGAAAAGCGTTCCACTCGACGGCAACACATCCAGGCCGGTTGAGAGGAATCCGATGTCGGAGCAAAGGGTGCGACAGCTCAACAGCCAGTTCGACAGCGTGATGGCGCTTTTGCGCCAGCCGATCATCGGCAAGGGTGGCCTGCTTGTGCTCCTCGTGGCACTGATGGCTGTCTTTTCGGTCCTGGAACCGGGCATCTTCCTGCGCGCCGCGACGCTGCAGGCGATGATGTTCCAACTGCCCGAACTCGGCCTTCTCTCGCTGGCGATGGCAATTCCGCTGATATCGGGCGGCATCAATCTGGCAATTATCGCGACCGCCAATCTGGCGGGCCTTCTGATGGCCTGGATCTTAACTTCGCTGATGCCCCCGGACGCCGCTGGCCTTGAGCTAGCGCTATGGATGACAGCTGCCTTGCTGGCAGGGCTGGCGCTTTGTGTGCTGACCGGCCTGATCACAGGCTTCCTCGTCGCGTACGCCGGCGTTCACCCCATCCTGGTCACGCTTGGCACGATGACGCTTCTTCATGGAATCAGCATTTACTGCACGCGCGGACGCACGGTGTCAGGCTTTCCCGAGGCTCTGATCGCGGTGTCCAACGAAACCGTGCTGGGCGTACCCACCTCGTTCCTGCTGTTCACGGTCGTGGCGATAATCATTCATGTGCTGCTTACCCGCACGCCGCTTGGCATCCGCATGCACATGATCGGATCCAACCCGGAGGCGACCAGGTATTCGGGTGTCGACACGGGCCGGGTTCTAATCTGGGTCTATGTACTGTCGGCGCTGTTGTGCTGGCTTGCGGCCATTGTCATGATGGCCCGGTTCAATTCAGCCGGCGCCGAGATCGCACAATCCTATTTATTGATAACGGTTCTCGCGGCCATCCTGGGCGGGATCGATCCGTATGGCGGTTTTGGAAAGATCGCTGGCCTGTTCGTCGCGCTGATCATTCTTCAAGTCATCGCCAGCGGCTTCAACATCATCGGACTAAGCCCTCATCTGGCGCTCACAGCTTGGGGGGTGATCTTGCTGTTGGTGGTCGCGGCCAAACGTTTGGCAGTGCGCCTTTGATGACGCAGACTAGCCCGGCTTGTAAATCCGCCGGGCCTCGGGATCATCCACCGAATACCCAATCTTCCCAAGATCCTCCCAAGCCTGTTCAGGGATGGCCGCGGTGGCCCACTCAAGCGTCTGGGCGATCCTTTCGGGTTTTGAAACACCCACAACGGTCGAGGTTATCCGGGGCTCATTTAGTGAGAACTGCAGTGCTGCCGCGCCAGGGGCCACGGAATGCTTTCTGCACAGCCCCTCGATCTGGCGCACAGGTGCGAGCATTGTTTCATCAATCTCTTGATATGTAATCCGAGACACCCGCGAACTGCCCTTTGCCAAGACGCCCCCAGCGTAAGGAGCCGCATTGAACACAGCTATCCCTCTTTCATTGGCTAGCTCGAAGAGAGGACCTGCCGATCGGTTCAAAAGCGTGAAGCGATTGTGATTGAGCAGGACATCAAAGGGCCAGTCTTTGACCATCGGCAACATCATATCGAGACGGCCCATTGCCAGCCCCACGGCGGTCGCGAGCCCTTCCTCTTTTATCCGAAACAATTCATCGAGCGCACCGCCTGGCCGCGTGATCTCGTTGAGATCCACGGAATGCTCAGGGTCATGAAGGTGCAGTATATGAACGCGATCGAGACCGAGAGCCAGAAGACTCTCCTCGAGCGACTGCCTGGCGTGAACGGCGTCGAAGCGGCCTGTACTCATATCCCGGTCTAATTTCGTCGAAAGCACAAATCCTGGAGGTAGACCACCACGCTCCCTGATCACAGTTCCAATCCGCTCCTCGCTACGGCCAAAGCCGTAGTTGCGAGAAGTGTCGATGAAGTTGACCGGGCCGTCGAAAATCGCTCGGATGGTCGCAAGGGCCGTGGCTTCGTCGACGCTATAGCCGTACGTGTCCGGCATCCCGCCGAGAGGAGCTGTTCCGAAACAGATTTCGGTAACTTCCAATCCAGTCCGGCCGATTGGTCTCCGTTTCACCGCCGCCTCCACGTTCGAGCTTGGCAGTTATGCCGGCAGAAACCCTTGGTCCCTGCCGGCATAATATCTCACGTTCGGGTTCGCACGCCGCTCGAGCGTTGGCTCGCGATCGTCGTCAGCACCGCTGCCACTATGATGACGGCACCGGTCGATGCCTGAACGTAAAAGGACGGAACCTGCGCCAACGTGAGCAAGTTGTTGATGACGCCAATCAAGAGCACTCCGCTAACAACTCCGACGATCGTCCCTCTGCCGCCGCCAAGACTTACGCCCCCGATCACCGCGGCGGCAAAGGCGGAGAAAATGATCCCCTGCCCTTGGGTTGTCACCGTCGAATCAAGGCGCCCCGTCATCAGAACACCGGCTAAGCCCGCCAAGAGAGCCGCGAAGACAAACGCCGACCAAATAACCTTGTCCACGTTAATGCCGGCGGCCCTCGCAGCGTCTTCATTTCCGCCTATAGCATACAAGGCGCGGCCATAGCGGTGGTAGTGGAAGACAAGGCCGACCACGGCCGCTACCACAATGAATACGATCACAGACACTGGAACACCGAGCCAACTCTCGGAACCGAGATAGGTCAGCGCTTTGCCGGGAGAGTAGATCGATCGCCCGTTGGAAATGATCAGCACTCCGCCGCGAAGCAGCACAAGCAGCCCGAGCGTCGAGATGAACGGGTTTAGACCCACCCTGACGACCATGAAACCATTGAAAAACCCGATCAACCCCGCAGTACCCAGGGCAACGAATAGGCCAGTCCAACTCGGCAACTCCAATCCAAGCCCGCCAGCCGCCGCAGGCACGAGTGTGACAGCCGCCAACATCGGAGCGAAGCCGACAATTCCCTCGAGCGAGAGATCCAGTCGACCTATCAGGACTACGAAAGTCAGTCCGATTGTCGTCAGGCCCAGAACGCTGACCTGGTCGAGGATATTCAGCAGATTGGCCGCCGTGGCGAACCGAGGAGCAACGATGGCACCAACGATCACCAGTATGAGAAGGACCGGGTACATCGTATAACCACCGGCCACAAAGGCGCTTCCAAAGACGGATAGTCGTGACTGTCCGGAATGTTCCTTCTTCGGCGTGGATTTGCTCACGATATCGGTGCTCATACGACGCCCTCCATTCGCAGGATTAGATCTTTGATTGTGTATCCGCCCACCAGTTCATCAACGACGTGCCCCTCGAACACGATAACGACCCGGTTTGCCAGTTGATCAATTTCGTCTTCTTCGTCCGAGACCACCACAACGCCTAAGCCCTTGCTGGCAAGATCCCGTAACAGCGAATAGAGCTGCTCCTTGGCTCCTACATCGACGCCGCGGGTTGGGCTGAGAGCGATGATGACCTCGGGAGCTCGACAAAGCGCGCGCGCGAAAACAACCTTCTGCTGATTGCCGCCACTGAGCTGGCTCACCGCTTGCTCCAGAGACGATGCGATTACGTTCGTCTGTTGGGCAAGGCGCCCGACGTGCTTGGCTTCCTTGCCTTTGCTGATAAAACCAAGTTTGCCGGACAGGACGTCAAGGCCACCGATCGCCACATTTTCACGAACACCCAGAATGCCAACGTAGCCGCTGGCATGCCTGTCGGTCGGAACCAGCCCGATAGTCGGTAGCTTTCCACGCGGGCTGATCACCTCGCCTCTTTCAGGCCTTTGCTGGCCAGCAAGGACCATCGCGAGTGCTTCCTTCCCGCCACCCACCGGACCTGCCAGGGCCACGATCTCGCCCGCCCTAACGGCAAAGTTGATATCCTTTTCCGAAAAGCTGTCGAGCCGAATTCCCTTGGCCTGGAGCAGAACAGGGGCTTCCTCCGTCAGGAAGTCCTGTCGCGTGCTTCGGACCGTCTTTTCACCCATCATAAGGTCGGCGATGGTCTCTACGTCGAGACCCCCCACTGGCTCGCGTTCCTTCACGACCTTGCCATCCCTCAAGATCGTGACTGTATCGGCAATCTCGAAAACCTCGTCCAGGTGATGCGAGATATAGACGAACGAGACTCCCTTGGCTTTGAGTGCCCGCACATGCTCGAACAGAATCCGTTTTTCCGCATTGCTCAACGCCGCGGTTGGCTCGTCCAGAATCATGATGGGCACACCCCGACTGAGGGCCTTCATGATCTCGAGCAGCTGTCTCGTCCCGGCGCCCAGCTCTCCTGCAAGCGAGCGGGGCTGGATGTCCATATTCCATTCGCTCAGCAGCTCAGCGGCGCGTTCCAACATCAGCTTGTGGCTCACCACGCCGAACCCTCTGCGGACGAGAGGGTTCTCTACAAAAAGGTTCTCCGCAACCGTCAGCAGGTTGAACAGCTGAGGGGTTTGTTGAACGTGGGCGATCAGCTTGCGAATGCTGGGCGCATAGTGTTGGCCGACCGCTTCTACCTCGACCTCTCCGATTCTGATCGATCCGGTATCGGCCGAAACATATCCGCTCAAGGTGGAAACGAGCGTGCTCTTTCCCGCGCCATTGCGGCCCAACAGGGCGTGAACTTCACCGCGCATGACGGTGAAATTCACGCCGCGAAGAGCCCGGGTCGAGCCAAAGGTCTTGGCGATGTCACGCATCTCGACGATGGGTCGCGCGTCCATGATCTTCGGCTCCTCCCCTTGGGTCCTGCTTACTTGCCGATCTTGTTCGCCCACAGATCAGGTGAGTCCACATTGTCGGCTGTCACCAGCGTCGCCTTGAGCTGGTACTGCGGTCCAACGGGTGTATCGATAACCTGGCCGTCGTCACGTGGCCCGATCTCGATCTTGCCACCCTTGGAGACGAGTTCGATCAGCTCGGCCGTCTTGGTCGCATAGGCGCTCAGGGGCTGTGACACCGTCGCGTCGAGGGCCTTGCTGCGGATCAGCTGAAGCCCTTGAGGCGTTCCATCGATTGCGATGCGGATCACCGAGTTCGGGTCACCCACCGGAGCGCCCTTGCCGCCGTTGGTGAGCTGCGCGTTCACGGCCGAGGCCATGAGTTCGGACGCCATGAAGATGCCGCTCAACGAAGGATTCTGGGTGAGGACGTTCTGCGCAGCATCGGCCGCCATGTCGGCAGTCCATTCGGTCGGGCGCTGTATCAGGTTTACCTTGGGCGCGAGTTCATGCAGCGTTTTGGAGAAACCATCGGATCGATCGCGGCCGTTTGGTGTGGTCAGGGCACCCTGTAGCTCAAGCACGATGCAGCTGTTGTCGGTCCAGCACGGCTTCGCCTGCAGGCGCTTGGCCATCTCCTTGGCGCCTTGAACGCCGGCGTCGACATTGTCCGCGCGCACCGTTGCCGTCACTTTGCCGCCCGCGGGGGCGTCATCGATCGAGAAAACGAGGACGTTGGCGTCATTCGCCTTCTTGACCGCGGGAACGATTCCGGCTGCGTCAATGGGAGCGAAGACCAGAACGTTTGCGCCGTTGGCAATCAGGTTCTGGAGCGCATCGACTTCGGCAGCGATATCACCATTCGGATCAGGAGCACCGACCAGGGTGAAACCTTTTGCATCGAAGGCCTTCTTCGAGAGATCCAGCATCAGGGTCTGGAAATCATCCTTGAGAAACTTCGGGGTGAAACCGATCCTCACGTCCGCGGCTTTGTATTCGGCAAGCGCGGTCGCAGCGGTTATTGCAAGGAACAGCGCGCCGAAAGCCACTGTGCTGGCGGCCCTGCGGCGAGAAATGGGGAGACTTGGAAATTTCATTGGTTCCTCCTTTTGTTGCGCGGTCCGACTGCCCGTTGAGCCGGGCCTGACACCGCTTAGGCCTTCTGTGCTCACCACAGAAAGGTTCGACCTTGCGATGAGACACCGTTCGCGATGTCGTCACGCGCAAATGCAATTGCAGTGCCGGCAGCACTGAAAGAAGCCCTGCTGGAGAAGTTGGAGTGCGGGCACGCTGTCGGGATTCTCCTTCGATCGTGATCGCAAGGAAGGCGGAGCCAAGATGCCCGCGCCATCGCGGGGCCGGTCTCGGCGATTTCCCGACACGACGATCCGTGCGAGCCCATACTTCACCAAACGCCACTCCTCCCACTGCGCGGATCTTTCATCCTCCTGCGGATCCGCCGCCGAATGCTTATGCAGCCACCTCGGAGACGCGCACCAAACGTCCCTCTTTCATGGATTTGTAAGCCGCTTCCGCCAGGATGAGCGCACGGCGCCCATCTTCGAAACTTGCCAGCGGAACGGCGCCTTTCTCCACACAGTCCACGAACCCGTCGATCTCCGCCATGAAGGCTTCCAGGTAGCGCTCTAGGAAGAAGAACTGGTACGGCTGGCTTGCCTCGGCGGCCGTGCTGGTAAAGCGTCGCAATTCGTGGGGTTTGCGGTTGTCGGAAAGAAGCATACCGGCGCTCCCGATCAACTCAACGCGCTGATCGTAGCCGTAGACCGCCGTGCGCGAATTGTTGATGTGGCACTGCTTGCCCGACGCGGTCCTCAGGATGAACATCGCACTGTCGACTTCATCGAGTTCCTTTCCGAGCGCCGGATCGATGAGTGCGTTGGCTAGCGCGAAGACCTCGGTCGGCTCTTCGCCAAGCATGAAGCGAGCCAAATCGAAGTCGTGGATCGTCATATCGCGGAACAGCCCACCCGCAGCCTCCAGATAGGCTCTTGGAGGCAACGCGGGGTCACGGGACGTGATAACGACCTGGTGCAGTTCGCCGATATCGCCGGCCAGCATCGCAGTTCGCGCTGCGCTGTGCCCAGGATCGTAACGACGGTTGAAGCCGAGTTGGATCGGGATTTTGGTCTTGCCGATGTTGGCGGCGCACGCCTCGACGCGGGCGAGGCTAAGGTCGATCGGCTTCTCGCATAGCACCGCCTTACCCGCAGCGACTGCCATTTCTATGTAGTCGGCGTGGGTGGGAGTTGCCGTGGCGATCAGAACGGCGTCCACCGTGTCGGAGGCGAAAATCTCCTCTGCACTGGCCGCAGCCTTAACGCCTTGAGCCGCCGCGACCTTTTCGGCCGCCTCTGAATTGACATCAAATACCGCCGCCAACGTGGATCGGGGATGCCGCGCGACATTGGCAGCATGCATTTGACCAATTCGGCCACAGCCGAGCACGGCGATACGCAACATCAATTTCCTCCCTGCGGCCTATCGTGCAAGCCAAGCACCAATCTTTGCGTGCACGATGCAAAATATCTTGCATTTCCGCACGTGTGTCAATACTAATTCCGCATTGATTTCTTCTGCAAAATTCATTGCAGACCGAGGAGGCCTTGAAAATGAACAGAGTCGATGGGAAATTCGCGGTGGTCACCGGCGGGACGCAGGGACTGGGCGCTGCGATCGCCATGCATCTCGCAGACGCGGGCGCGGCCGGAATTGTCACCTGTGGGCGCAACGCCGACAAGGGCGGCGCCGTCGCTGCAGCGATTGAGGCTAAAACGGGCTGCGTCGTGCGCTTCGTTCAGGCCGATCTGGCGAATGTGGCCGATTGCCGGACGGTGATTGAGGCCGCGGATACGGCCTTTGGGCGCGTCGATATCCTGGTAAATGCCGCCGGCCTTACGGACCGTGGTGACATCCTCAACACGAGCGAGGAGCTTTTCGACCGGATGTTCGCGATCAACACGCGCGCTCCCTTTTTCTTGATGCAGGAAGCAATTCGACGGATGGTCCGAGACAGTATCGAAGGTGCGATCGTGAACATTGGCTCTACATCAGCGCTCGCCGGGCAGCCGTTTATCGCATCCTACTGCGCCTCCAAGGGTGCTCTTGCCACACTGACGCGCAACACGGCGTTTGCAACGATGCGGAACAAGATCCGGGTCAATCAGCTGAACATCGGCTGGATGGCTTCCGACGGCGAGGATCGCATCCAGCGCGAGTATCACGGCGCAGACGCAAACTGGCTCGAAAAGGCTGCGGCCGAACAACCTTTTGAGCGCCTGCTGGCTCCTGCGGAGGTGGCCAAGGCCGTCGCATTTTTGGCTTCGGAGGATGCCGGGATGATGACTGGCTCGGTGATCAATTTCGACCAGTCGGTCTGGGGCGCCTACCCCTTCGCCCCGCCAACGCCTGTCGCCAAGCTGGCCATCTAGAGAGGCGACCTGGCGACAGAAGGATTCGCCACTTCGTCGCCAATCATCCTAACTCGCCGCAGAACACTGCGATCAATCAGAAGGTGGCGCAGTTGAAGCGGGTAAAAACCTGGCTTTGCGTAATTCGATTTACAGGCTGGATGCCTTGGCGCGCCGTCCGTATGCAATCTACCGATAGCGCAATTTCGCGATCGAAGTCGTGGCCGATCGTCACATCCATGATTCCCCGCTCGAGCAGAGAGCGGGAATTCGCGTTCAATTCGTGGCCGACAAAGACGGTCGAATTACTGAGACCTTCAGCCTCCAATGCGCGCCCAACCCCGAGGTTGGCCCCTGAAACGTTGTAGATGGCTGCCGGCGGACCGCTCTTTGCGATGTATCGCCGGACTGCCTCGTATATGACCTCAATACTCTCATTGGAGCTCACCCTCTCATCGATAGCGAGGGTTGAGAATTCGGATCGCAGGACGTGCCGGAATCCCTGCTCCCGATCTTGGTGGCAGCGAAACGGCACGCTGCAAACAAATAGGACTTTGCCGGCAGTCCCACGCGGGAGCATTCGGCCACACAGCCAGGCTGCCGTAGCCCCCGACACATATTGATCCGAGCCAACATAGGCTACTCGACCTGACAAAGGGAGATCGGTGGTCAGGCAGATCACCGGGAGGCCCCGTCCAGTGGCCGCCCTCACGGCATCGTTGATTGCTGGATGCTCTCTGGCGACCAGAATAATGCCATCGGACTTTTCAGCCGCGCTCTCGATCCGGCGCGCAAAGTCCTCAGGCTGGACGTCGTATGAAGCATACGACTCCGTTTCGATCTCAGTCGATGCATATTGCGCGCTGAAGTTCTTGGCGGCGGCTTCCGCAGCCTCGTTGAACGATCGTCCTGAGTCGGCAAGAAGAACGAGACGAAGCGGTTTTGAAATCTCGGGCAAGGTAATTCCACCCGCGCCGGACTGCCTGGCTTCCACAATTGAGGCGGACAGATGCTGTTGGAGAACTGATTGAAATTCCCGGTAGCCCGAAAATCCCAAGGTCTGGACAAAACGCACCACACTGGATGCGTTCACGCCGCAGCGACTGGCAACCTCGGAACCTGACAGAAGGGCTGTCTCGCCAAGGTTCGCGATGAAGAAATTCGCCACGCGACGCCCGCCTCTGCCCATGTTATCCTGAGCTGAGTTCAAGATAGTCATCAACTCGCCGGCAGACTGAGGCTTCGATCGTAAGTGGTCCATGCCTGATCCTTTTTCGATCACCCACAATACCGAAACTTTGCGATCGAGCAATATTCCTTGCAAAAACGCATGAATCGCTTCGGGGCGGCATTGGATTCGCCGTCATCCGGCTTCGCGCGATCCATCCTGTATCGGCAAAATAGGACGCGCCGATACCACCTATCTCATGGATTCTGGCTACGTGCGACGCCCACAGGATAAAGTTCCTGCCCTGCAAAACGCGCAAGCCCGTCGAATGAAGTTCTTCGGCGACCGCCCGGGCGCCGCATTCGAAATTGCCATCAAACTGTGCTGACCCAACGGCCTGCAGTCGCCGAGGTATGGATCGCTTCCACAAGTTCCTGGATGCGCTGTCCGGAGCGGAAGCTGAATGGCTCGGCGCGGATCCCGGCGATAGCTTCGAGAAACAGCGCGACCTCGATGGCCTTGAGATCGTTGAAACCAAGCTGATGGCCGGGGGCCACGCAAAACAGCCCATAGGGTGGATGATCAGGCCCGGCCTCAATACGACGGAAGCCGCGAACTCGACCGGCGTCCGCATTGGTGTAGAATTGCAGTTCGTTGAAGCGCTCCTGGCTGAAGGTCAGCGCACCTCTCGAGCCATATATCTCGAAATCGTGCTGCATTTTGCGGCCGCTCGCCACCCAACTCGCCTCGATGCTGCCGGTGGCGCCGCTGGCGAAGCGCAAGAAAGCTCGGCCGATGTCGTCGACCTCGACGGCGGTACGGCCGCCCTTGCCGTCCGGACGACTGTTGATGACGGTGACCTCGTCGCCAAGAACGCGCTCGATCGGGCCGAGAAGGAACTCGGCGGTCGCCAAGGCATGACTGCCGAGATCGGCCAGCGCACCGCCCCCAACCGGGTCGAGGCGAAAGGTGAAGGGACTTTCAGCATCGCCCATGTAGTCTTCGGCGTGGATTCCGCGATAGCTGCGGATTTCGCCAAGCTCACCGGTCGCGATGAGTTCACGGGCCAGGGCCATCATCGGATTGCAAAGGTAGTTGAACCCGACCTGGGTGCGCACGCCGGCAGCCACGGCAGCATTTGCCATCTCGGCGGCCTCGGCTGCACGCGGAGCAAGCGGTTTCTCGCAATAAACGTGCTTGCCGGCGGCGATAGCGGCCAGCGCCATCTCGCGGTGGAACGCGTTTGGCGCGGTGATGTCGACGAGATCGATGTCCGGATCGCCGACAAGGCGGCGCCAATCTCCGGTAGCGTTCTTGAAGCCGAGCGTCCGCGCGGCTGCGCCGGCAAGTTCTTCGGTACGGTCCGCGATGGTATGAAGCTCGAGCTCGAACGGAAGATCGAAAACACGTTCCGCTGCGGCGAATCCAAACGAATGGGTCTTGCCCATGAAACCGGTCCCGATCAGCCCGACCCGCAGCTTGGGCTTCTCATTTCCCATTGATTTCGGCCCCATTGACGACCAGCGCGGGATCGATCTTGCTTTCAAAAAAATCGAGGACGTTCTTGACCGACGACAGCGCCATGCGTTCCCCGCATTCAACGGTAAGACCGGCGATGTGGGGCGTGAGGATGACCTGATCCATCGCCAGCAACGGGTTGTCCGGCGTTGGCGGCTCCTGGTCGAAAACATCGAGGCCTGCGGCCGCAACCGTGCCGGTTCGCAGCGCCTCAATCAGAGCGAGCTCCTCGACCACGCCACCACGGGCGGTATTGATCAGGACGGCGCCACGCTTGATGAGCTCGAATTCACGGGCACCGATCAACGGCCTCTCGCCTTTGGGCGCGTGCACGGATATCGCGTCGGCACGGCCCAGCGCAGCGGCGAGGTCGCAGGCCGGCCTCACCGGACCATCCGGCCAGCCAAGCTTTTCGAGAAACGGATCGTAGGCTTCAACCTCCATAGAAAAGCCGGCAGCCATGCGGGCAAGATGCCGACCTATCCGGCCGTAACCCAGGATGAGCAGCCGCTTGCCCGCAAGTTCTGACGCCTCGAGCTTGTTGCGCCAGTTCCATCCTTTTTCGCGGACGGCCTGATCGGCGCGCAGCGTGCGCTTGCTGGCAGCTAACAGCAGCATCATGGCGTGCTCAGCCACCGAGACCGAATTGACATCGCCGACGACCGCCAGCGCGATCCCGCGCTTATTGAGCGCCGGCACATCAACCGAGTCGTAGCCGACCCCATGCCGCGAGACGATGCGGAGGTTGCGTGCCTTGTCGACCGTCGGCGCGGAAAGCGGCTGGGTGCGAATGACCAGCCCATCGGCCTTGCCGATCAGCGAGGCATAGCTTGGCTCGGAAACCTCCTCGACATAGTCGTAGGTTACTCCTGGAGCCTCGTCGAGCAGGGCGATGCCGCTCGGATGCAGTTTGCCGGCGACGAGAACGTGCGGCATCAATAGCCTCCCCTGACGTCGTCAGCCTTAGTGAGCGCTCCGGCCGTCAGCGCCCGGAACCGCTTCACAGCGCCGTCGGCCGCGCCGGCGAGCAGCCGCACGTCGTTGGAAACGGTGGTCATGTCGAAGCCCCATGCCACGGCGCGCCCGGCGTATTCCGGAGTGCCGCAGTGCAGCGCGGCGCGAATGCCGTGTTTGCGGCAGGCCCGCACAATGGCTTGCAAAGCCTCGATCATTTCCGGCTCTTCGCGATCGAAGGCCGGAGGCAGGCGACCGCCGTGCAGGCTGAAGGTCAGGTCGGCCGGCCCGACATAGATGCCGTCGAGCCCCGGCGTAGCTGCGATCGCATCGAGATTGGCCATCGCCTCGGCGGTTTCGACCATGGCGAACGCCAGAATTTCTCTATTGGCCTCGGCCGCATAGTTGGCGCCGACCGCGAAATTGGCACGCGTCGGACCGAATGACCGTTGTCCAAGCGGCGGGTATCGGAGGTAGGAGACGAACTTCGCAGCTTCCTCAGCGGTGTTGATCATCGGGCAGATGATCCCGTAGGCGCCGGCGTCCAGTGCCTTCATGATAATGCCCGGCTCGAGCCAGGGGACGCGCACCAGCGGCGTGACGCCCGAGGCGCGCATGGCCTGCAGCATGGGCAGCATGGCGTTGTAGTCTAGTGCGCCGTGCTGCAGGTCGATGCCGATGCTGTCATAACCTTGCGCGGCCATGATCTCGGCGGTGAACGAGTTGCCTATCGAGAGCCATCCATTGATGGTCGGACGGCCGTCGGCCCAGAGCTTCTTGAGGGTATTGGTGATCATGGCGGCAACCCTTAGAAAACGACCTGGGCGAGCTTGGTATCGAGGTAATCTGTGATCGACTCGATGCCCCCTTCCCGGCCCATGCCCGAAAAATTGGTACCGCCGAACGGCGCCTCCGAGGCAGCAAGTGCGAAGCTATTGATGCCGACCATTCCAGCCTTCAGCTCGGCAATCGCCCGGCGTGCACGCTTCGGGCTTTGCGTGAACGCATAGGCCGAAAGCCCCATATCGGAGGTGTTGGCGCGCTGCAGCGCCTCGTCGTCGCTGGAGAACGAGGTGATCGCCGCCACCGGACCGAAATTCTCCTCGGCGAAGACAGCCATGTCGTCGCTGACGTTGGTCAGCACCGTCGGCTCGAAGAAATGCCCGGCGTTGAAGGTCGCCGCACGGCGGCCGCCAGCGGCGATCGTTGCCCCTTGCCGTTCGGCCTCCGCGACTACGGCCTCGATGTCGGAGAGCCGTTTGCCGTTGATCAGCGGCCCCATCTGCACCGAGGGGTCGAGACCATCGCCAAGCTTCAGCGACTTGACCCGGGAGACGAACCCTTCAACGAATTTGTCATGCAGGCTTTCATGGATGAAGAAGCGGTCGGGCGTGACGCAGACCTGGCCGGCATTGGCATATTTGGTCGGCACGGCCACACCGAGTGTCGTCTCGAGATCGGCATCGTCGAAGACGATCAGCGGCGCGTTGCCGCCCAGCTCCATCGAGACCTTTTTGACTGTATCGGCGGCATCGCGGATCATCTGCTGACCGACCCGCGTTGAGCCGGTCAGGGACACTTTGCGGACTATTTTCGACGCCATGATGGGCGTGTAGGTGGCATCCGTCGGACCGACCAGCAGGCTGACCGCGCCCGCAGGCAGGTTGCCCGCTCGCATGCAGTCAATCATGACCATGGCCGTGCCCGGGGTTTGGCTCGAGGGACGCACCACGATCGAGCAGCCTGCGGCCAGCGCCGGCGCGACCTTGCGGGCCACGAGTGCTGCGGGGAAGTTCCAGGCCGTGAAGGCCGCGGCGACGCCGACAGGCTCATGCAGGACCTCGAAACGCCCGCCCGGGACACGGCTCTCGATGACACGCCCGTAGATGCGACGCGCCTCTTCGGCGTGCCAGCGGAATTGATCGACCGCGAGAGCCCATTCCCGCTCAGACTGCGCCAGCGGCTTGCCGGTCTCGCTGGAGATCATCCGCGCCCCTTCGTCCTTGCGGCGCAGCATTTCATCGGCAATGCGATGCAGGGCATCAGCCCGCTCGAAGGCGGATTTGGCTTTCCATGAACGAAACCCCCGTTGGGCACTTTCGAGTGCGTCGCGAGTGTCCTCCCCATTCGCGCAAGCTACCTCGCCGAGCGCCCTTTCGGTAACCGGACTGAATACCGGGGTTAGGCCTCCTCCGCCCGTTGAATGCCAGGCTCCGTCGATGAAAAGTCCGTAGTCGCCATACATCTGAGCATCCTGAAAACAGCACGAGACACGCCACGCAGACAGCGCGGCGGTCACAAGATTCCGGCATTGCGGGACGGGTGTTTCACTCCGTTTGGAGCACCCTCCGGCGGCGCTGATCCTCGGCATATCCGATGGACCGCGTGCCCTGCGCGAGTTGGCGCAGTCCTCCCTAAAACCGTATTGCAATAATCATTGCAGCATCTATTGATTTGTCAATAGACATTTCATAATAGATCGCAACGCAGCCATTTGCGTCCTCTGTGGAAGGAGAAATTAGAGCATGAAAGCCAAGCTTGGCATCGCGCCGATCGCGTGGTGGAACGACGATCTTGCGGAACTGAGTGGTGACATTTCGCTCGAGGGATGCCTTGCCGAAGCGCGGGAGGCTGGCTTTTCCGGCATGGAGACCGGGCGCCGATTCCCGATGGATGCAGGCGTGCTCGGACCGATCCTCGACACCTATGGCATGAAAGTCTGCGGGGGCTGGTTCTCGGGCTTGCTGCTTGATGGCGACATTGCCCGCGAGAAGGACCGCATTGCCGAACAGATGGCGCTGTTCAAGGCCGTGGGCGCGCCCTGTATCGTGTATGGCGAGACCGCGGGCACAATCCAGGGCGACCGCTCGGCGCCCCTCGCCACCCGTCGTCGCCTGAGCGAAGAGGAGATCAAGGCCTATGGCCGGAAGATAACCGCTTTCGCCGAATGGTGCGCCGAGCAGGGCATGCCAATCGCTTACCATCACCACATGGCGGCACCGATCGAATCCGAGCAGGACGTGGACCTGTTGATGGAGCATTCTGGTGAGGCGCTACCCCTTCTCTACGATGCCGGCCACATGGCCTTTGCCGGTGGCGACGTGCTGCGCGTGATCGACAATCACCACCATCGCATCAGCCACGTTCACACCAAGGATGTGCGCCAGCCCGTCATCGACGGGTTGGATCGCTCCCGCGAAAGCTTCCTCGATGCGGTCGTCAAGGGCGCCTTCACCGTGCCGGGCGATGGCTCGCTCGACTTCGAGGCCATCGTCAAACGGCTCGCCGGCCACGGCTATGAAGGCTGGTTTGTCGTCGAGGCCGAGCAGGACCCGATCAAGAACCCGCCGCTGGAAATGGCCAGGATCGGCCATCGCGAGCTGCTGCGCGTCATGGCATCGGCGGGCTACACTGTCGAGGGCTGACCCATGAACAGACGGACTGACCGACTTGCGTCATAACGAGTTCACGCAAGGTCCGGGCGCCGCCATCTGGTCGATGCCGGCGCCAGGGGTTCTTGCGGCATAGACGTCTTTTCCATTCTCAGGCGGCCTGCAACTCCGCCTCGCCGGTCTTGGCGCCGGTGATGTACGATACGATGTCCTGCCCGTCGGTATTCTCCTTGCGCAGATTGGCGACGATGCGGCCGCGCCGGAACACCACGATGCGGTCGCAAAGGTCGAACACCTGACGCATGTTGTGGCTGATCAGGATCAGCGGCTCGCCATTGTCCTTCAGCGTGCGGATGATGTTTTCGACCTGCGCCGTCTCCTGCACGCCGAGTGCGGCCGTCGGCTCGTCCATGATGATCAGCTTGGAGGCGAAGGTCGCGGTCCTGGCGATCGCCACGCACTGGCGCTGGCCGCCCGACATATGGCGGATGGTGTTGGAGAGATTGGGGATTTTCACCGCCGTGCGCACCAGCGCCGCCTCGGTCGCCTTGCGCATGTATTTGCGGTCGAGGATGGAGAACGGCCCGAGATTGAACAGTACTTTTTCGCGGCCGAGAAACAGGTTCGACGGCACATCGAGATCGTCGGCCAGCGCCAGATTCTGGAACACCGTCTCGATGCCCGCCGTGCGGGCCTCGATCGGGCCGGCAAAATTCACTTCCTTGCCGTCAAACCAGATTTGGCCGCTGGTGCGTTGTTCGACAGCGGTGATCTGGCGCACGAAGGTCGACTTGCCGGCGCCGTTGTCGCCCATGATGGCGACATGCTCGCCCTTGCGCAGCTCGAAGTTGGCGCCTTCCAGCGCATGCACGCCGCCATAGCGCTTGGTCAGGTTTTCGGTCTTCAGGACGATATCTGACATGGTCAAGCCCTCAATGCCCGCATGCGCTGGCGCCACTGATCGAGAACGACCGCGCCGACGATGATCACGCCCTTGACCATCTCCTGATAGTAGGCGTCGAGGCGCAGGAAGGTGAAGCCGGAGATGATGACGCCGAAGATCAGCGAGCCGATCACCGTGCCGATGATGGAGCCACGGCCGCCCGACAGCGAGACGCCGCCGATGACCGCCATGGCGATGGCGTCGAGTTCGTACATCACGCCCATGCCGGCCTGGGCGGTAAGGTTCTTGGAGGACAGCACCACGGCGGCGAGCGCGGCAAGAATGCCGGCGATGACGTAGACAAGGATCTTGTGGTTGGCGATCTTGATGCCCGACATGCGCGCGGCATCCTCATTGGAGCCGATCGCGTAGCAATGCTTTCCATACCTGGTGTAGGTCATGATCAGCTGGAACAGCACCGCCAGCGACAGGAAGATGATGACTGGCATCAGGCCCTTGCCGATCGCGGCGAAACTGTCTGTCGGGAACGAGATCGG